>NZ_CP036298.1:8071228-8439957 GCF_007752135.1 Aureliella helgolandensis
GTACTGGGAACCGACTTGCTTGCCTTTGACATCAAGGGCTACGATCCTGGAGCCTTGACGTTGTTGACGGCAATCGGCGGAAACGATATCACGCTAACCCCCAACGATCCGGGCTACCCCACCGCCATGGGCACCGGAGCCACTATTGCCGGGACGGGAGAGTTCGTCGACTTGGCCTGGGCCAGGAAGATTGACATGCACGCCGCCGCCCTCACCTCCTTGGGCAGCAGTATCACCTTCCCCGGCATTGCCGCCAGCATGAATGCTTGGAGCCCCTTGAGTGGTTATTCCTCAGCGAACTTCAGCTCCGGGTTTCCGTTCACCGACGCACTCTACAAGTCGGGACAAGTCGTGCAATCCTCCCCCACGAACCTGCCGGTCTACCAACCCTCCTACGACACCTGGACCACGCGTTACGAAGGAGACGGAGCCCTGCAAATGGAAGTCAGCGGTAGCCGGGGCGTCACATCAGTTACCCTCCCTAGCTCCATTTCGCCCAATAGTGCGATCGGAGAGGGATGGCGACGACTCGGCGGAAACTATGTCATCGATGCTGGCACCGACGGGATTGATAACAACTATAGCGCTTCCATCAACAATCGCGGAACCGATGACCTAACGGAAATGGAGACGTCCGCCCCATTCCCCATCCCACTACGTGGGCTGAAGGTCGAAATCCGAATGGAAGATCCCGCCACCCGCATCGTCAAACAAATGTCGGTGGTGCAAGAATTCGTATCGCAATAAGTCGCTGAAGTACTTCGACATGCACACGATTCGCCTTCGCAACCCTTGGACCGCAGACTGGCTAGAGACTCTCTCTCCAGCACAGCCTCGACAGTCAGTGGTCCTGTACGAACGCAAGTTCCACGCCCCAACCGGCCTTGAGCACTGCTCCGTCGAACTGGCCGTGGCCTGGCAGGATGCCCTCCCGGCAGCCCTCCGAATCCAGCTCAACGAGCGGTCGCTGCCTCTCCCTGCAGAACTCGCCCCCCTCTTGATCATTCCCATCTCCGGCCAGCTGCTGCCCTTCAACACGCTTCAACTTGAAATTGAACTGCCAGGCACGCTATCTCGCCAATCCGCTGGTGATCCAGCCTGCCCGCCGCTCAGCACGCTTGCCGAGGTCACCCTTCGCATCGCTGACTAACTCGCTCGCAACGAGTCATTGCATCAGCCGACGGAGTCCGTATAGGGGAGTTTTGAAGTCCGGGTCAAACGGTTACAGTACATGAAAACAGATCTCGCAGACCGCTTCAATTGAATGCAGATGGAACCATGCACCTATTAGGTAAGTTCGGAATCCCATTTCCTCGTATGGCCCTTGCCACCTCTCTTGCAATACTCGGCTGTGGCCTCGTGGGCTGCAATCCGCAGCCCAAGGAGCAGGATTCAACGGCCGCCGAGCACTCGAAAGACGAGAGCCCCGCAACCTCCTCCGAGACACCCGACGCGTCGGCCGTCGACGCGACTGCGTCCAACGAGGCAGCCGCCGAGGTCAAGCCGCTGGGCCCGCTGGAAATCGACCTCGCTAAACTACTCACAACCCAACTGACTCCAGAACAACTCGATGAAGGCTGGGTCAGTCTGTTTGACGGGCAGTCCCTCCTTGGCTGGTTTGCCGTGGGAATTGCCAATTGGCACGTCCAAGATGGCGTCCTCTCAGTCAGCCAAGGGGAGCGAAGCTTTCTGTGCACCAGCTTCCAACTAAGAGATTTTGAGCTACAACTCGATTTCCGATCCGAGGCGACGACCAACAGTGGCGTGTTTCTTAGAACGAGCCCGCTACCGGAAGATGTAGCCACAGAAAGTCTTGAGCTGAACATTGCGCCGGCGGACAACCCCTTCCCAACGGGCAGTTTTGTCGAGCGCCAAAAGCTGGAACCTGAAGAGCTGGGCGAATTCGATGCCACCCAGTGGCACACCTACCGAGTTCGCCTCGATGGCGACCACATCACCGTCCACTTAGACGGCCAAGAAGTGATGAATTTCGAAGACTCACTGACTGCCGACCAAGGACACATCAGCTTGCAGTTCCGCGAGGGCAAAGTAGAGTTTCGAAATATCCTAATGCGTCCCATCCATGCCCAGCCGCTGGCAACTGGAGAAGAGTGGGAGCAAGACTGGGTTGCATCCTCCAAAGAGGGAGCCGAGTTCTCCGTCACGGCTGAAGCGGACGGTCTGCAATTATCTGGCGGACTGGGGCAAGTCCAGTCCAAGCAAGCCTACGGTGACTTCTTCCTGCACGCGACCTACACGCTCGCCAAGCCTGAAGTCAACTCGGGAATTTTCTTTCGCTGCATTCCCGACGCAATGCTCGATGGATACGAATGCCAAGTCAATCATGCGGTCCTCAATGACGATCCCTCTCAACCCGCCGATTCGGGCGCTGGCGCTATCTTCCGTCGACAGACAGCTCGGGTGGTCGTAGGCGACGGCACGACCCCCACCCACCTAGCTCTACTCGCTAGTGGCAACCAGATTGCCAGTTGGGTCAATGGAGTGCTAGTTGTCGATTTCCAAGACAACCGGGCTCCCGATGAAAACCCACGAAATGGCCTTCGCCTCGAGCCAGGCCCCATCTCCCTGCAAGGACACGACCCCACCACGCAAGTCACCTACCACAGCCTAGACATCAGCCAACTCTACCCCCCCAAGTAGCATGGGCCCCCGGCCCGTGAAGAGTGAAGAGTGAACCGCAATAAGCGGCACTGCACGCCACTGATCTTGGAGTGCCGCCAGTTTGATCGTGCATCAAACTCGAGCCATGCCGAAGAGCTACTGTCCCGCGGCAGAGTCCGAGTGCTCCGGCGCCGTTCTGGAAAAGCCTGGCGCTGTCGCTTCCGTCCGGCTCCCCCGAGCGGCGCAACAACTGGCGGCTACCAACACCGCACGCACTTTGCCAGCGGACCGTCGCTTCGGTCCTACCCCGAAGGAATCGACCTTTCTTCCGCGACTCAAGTGAATCAAGCTCGTATCGAAGCAAGGCTGTATCAGCCCCTAACAATTACTTCTTAAATTGGCGATCTACAAAGCGTTCGAGTGACGTCCGCTGATCGACGTTGACGACCAAGTGATCCCCTGGTTGCAAAGCATAGTTCTGCCCAAGACTCGTCACCTTGCCATCATCGTCGGTGCGAGCATCCAGACGCGTCGGCGGTTGGCCTTCGCCCATGGGCCGCATGATCGAAATCGCCAGATGGCCAAATCGCTTGTGCAAGGACGCTTCTTGAACAATATCCTCCACGAACAAGGCGCGGTCTACCGGCAACGGAATACTCTCCAAATGCCGCCCATCATCCCGCACCTCGAGCACCACACGTGGCTTGCCGTCGGCGGCCGGCTCTACCGGTGAGGGCATCCCGCCAGGAGGAATTTGGTACCCCTGAGCTTGCAACAAGCTGATATCCAACGAGGGAGTGCGAGGCTTTCCCATGAACGCTTCCATAGTCACGCAACCAGTGTGCGGGAGCGAGAATACCCCCATCAAGATCAGCCCCAGAAAACGCCGTCCCCAAGTAGCCCTGCGAAACGCCTCAACCAACAAGGAACGACATGAGTTGCACATAGAAAGTAATCCATTCAAAGCTAGCATCGCCTCAGTTGGCAAGCCCAATGAGTTGACGATTGATTCCAGTTCTAGCTTCGACATTCGGAACTTGAGAAATTCACTCCAAGTCGGAAAATTCTGCCTAATCGCGCAACTCGACCTAGCGACCAGTCATTCCCCAGCGATTGCGCAGTAGGGTTGCAACGACGGCGAGCATACCGGCAATGGCTAGCAAAGTGCTCGCAATATAGAGGCATACCAACTTCCAGTCGCCGATGGCCCCTCCCTCAGCCAGGTTCTCATGAATATTCGCATCCAGGGGAACCCAGAAGACCGCCATCAGCGGACTCATCGCTCCCACCAGCTTGAGCACGCCAAGGTAGGGACCAGCATCGACCAAGTTCGTAGCTATGAACCAGGCCGCCACAGGTAGGAAGTAGAGTACGATCAATACCGAATAGCTGGCCAACAGAGCCGTCGACGTTTTCTTACAGAGTGTCGAGCACAGCAGGGCGCTTAGTGAGTTAAAGATAGCGGCGATCAGCACGATTGCGAAAAAGGTCAACACGGCGAGCCAATTGGAGCCGAAGCGCCCCATCGCCAGCAGAAATGCTAGCACCATGGGCCACATGAGAAACATCGTCAACACATAGGAGACACGAAAGCCGGCCAGCAACTTACCCCACAGGATCTGCCAAGGCTGCAGGACCGTGGTCAGCAGCAGTTCCAAAGTCTGCCGCTCTCTTTCACTCGTCAAAGCCCCGGCAGAAAAAACGGGTGCCACCAGAATATTGAAAACGAGTACGTAGCAGAGATACCAGGGACAATGCCACGGAAAGATAAACAGAAAGAACGCCATCAAAGGGATTGCGAGCAACATGCTAATTTGAATCACCAAGCGGAGCATTAGCGTGCCCTGACTGAATAGCTCCGCGTGGATTTCTTTATCGTATACGGGATTGGCGGAATCCTTCATCAACGCGGTGCGCCGCGGGGGAGCAAACAAGCGATCCGGGAATTGGTCGCGTTGAATAATCATCCCAATCGCATGCTTCGACTCCTCCTCCAAATCGACCACATCCTTCCCCTCGCTACCCACATCGGGCGGATACAAGAGTCGACGCGCCGTCCAAGCACACAAGACCCAACTGATCGTCAAATAGATGGGAGGTAAGATGAGTGTGGCGATATTGAGTCGCAAACTACCACTGCTCTCCAAGGCGCGCCAAAAAATGGCTCCGACAATCACAATCGGGAGAATGACCAAGTAGGACACGACCAGCGATGAGCTCGTCCGTTGAAAGCGGCAGCTGCAAGCTAGCCCGATCGAACCAAATAACACAATCGAGATCATCAGCCAAAGATAGGCTCCCCAGACCTCATACACACTAACGCCCCCCAAAGGCAGAGCGAGCATGATAATAGGGAGCGAAGCGATAATCAGCACCACGAGGTGCGTCAGCGAAGCCACCATTTTTCCAATCACGATTGCCCACGGACGCAATGGACTGGCTAACAACATCTCGTAGGTTTTGCGTTCCTTTTCACCGCTGATCGCACCAGCAGCAAACGTGGGTGCCATCAACGAGGCCAAGACATACTGGCCCAAGAAAAAGAAATCGACCAATTGCCGCGCCGCAGAGGGATCGCTCGACAGGTCAACGCGTTGCCCTGATGGATAGGCAACTAGCAACACCAACCCCAGCACAACTTGATAGAGCAACAGCAATACAAACGCGCTGTTGGCGCGCAAGTTGGTTAGCAGTTCTCGTTGCAGAACAGGGTTTTCAAGAAGCAACATTGAGGCGGCATTTTAGAAGAGGTTGCACGGGCTCCCCCCAATCTATCCTTTGCACCCCCAGCAAACCACTACCCTGGCCAACCACCTCGCCGAGTCAAGATATTAAGCCACTTCCACTTCCGCCGCAGCCCAACGCAGGCAGTACCCACTGCCACGCACTGTATGAATCAAATTGGCGGTAGTCTGATCTTCAATCTTCGCCCGCAAACGGTTGATATGAACCTCGATCACATTGGTTACCCCTTCCCATTCAGGGTTCCACAAGAACTCGCACAACATGCGACGCGTCACCACTTTCGACTGGTTGCGCATCAACAGTTCTAGGATTCGGAATTCGGTGGGCGTCAACGCAATCTGCTTCCCATCGCGAACGGCTCGCCGCGCGGTTAGATCAATCGCCAGAGGTCCCACCTCGATATAGGAACTCGGGCGCGATTTGGAACGCACCAAAGAAACTTCGACGCGCGCCAACAACTCTCGCATCGTGAATGGTTTGATCACGAAATCGTCGGCACCGGACTCGATCCCCATCACCCGTTCCGCTCGAAACTCCAGCGGGGTAAGTAACAAAATGCTAGCGTTCTCATTGGACTCACGAATGCATCGCAGCACGCCGAGCCCCGAATCGTCATCGAGGGCAAGATCAATCAAGATAATAGGAAAACTGTCAGATTGAGCCAAAGCAGCCGCTTCCTTGGCAGAATTGGCCAGAATGCAGTCATAGCCATGATCGGCAAGTCCTGTCGATATCGCTCTGCCCAGGATCGGTTCATCCTCCACGACGAGTACCTTTACACTCTCCAATGGTCTGTTCATGATGGGGTGACGATCGTTCGAGGGAAATTGTTTTTAGTCCATTGCTACTAACCCTAGTTCACACAAACCGGATCGGTCAAATTCAGAATTCTTTCGAATTTATAGCAACGGCATGCTTCCTGAACTTTCCGCCAGACTCGCGATTCGAATTCCGAAAAAGAACTACAAAACTGAACCGGCGAAACCAGAAATCAGGGACGTTGCCGTCGACGGAATTGGAAACCAACCCTCAGCCCCCCTTGCTTCTCCCCCGGCTTGCGGACTTGTCGGAATAGTCACCCGTCGATGGCGATTTGAAGAAATCGTTACCCGCGACGTGAGCATGGAGAGGCGGTTGCTGCAACGGGGCAATTTAGGGGTACCACCTTGGCGGCAATACTGAAAACGCTCTGAAATCAACAAGCCATTACGGGGGTTGAGAAGCCTAGCGTGATCCACTGACTCTTCAGGTAACCTACCCTGCCACAGGGAGAACGGGACCCCAAATTTCCAATTGCGCGAAATTAAGATTCCGTAAACGCGCGAGCGGCTTGTCCAACGAACAACCCGCCGTGCGTGCAAGGAATAAGGGGACGCCGCTACAGTGAGTTTCGGGGGGCGACTCTCGCGTTAAACCCGCGATCGCGATTAAACAGCCAAGCTGCAAACCAGCGAGCAAAGGCAAAGAAACGGCTGCCGATTTTACGAATGCGGAATTAAAATACTTCCGCGGATGCAGGGACCTTCCGCCCCACGCTTGCGACTAGACAACACACACGAATCACATGCAACTGGATTGCGACGGACAGAATCCACAAGCTGCCTGGCGGTCGGCTTGCCCTTGCCTGCCACACCTGAACCGCAAAGTCCAGATAGGCCGCGCGCCGATCGTTAGTGCCGCAGAGCCCCCGCGCGTGCCCCAAGCAACCTTCCTGCTCTACTCCTCTGGAGATGCGGTGGTTCTCAATCGCTCGCGAATCGCTTCCAATCGCTTGGTGTGATCCCCCTCCCACCCCCGGTTGGTCGGCTCATAAAAAGTACGGTCTACCCCCAAGTAGTCTTGGTCAACAACTCCATCTGGAGAGTTATGCGAGTACTGGTACCCCACGCCATGCCCCAATTCGGCCGCTCCTCGATAGTGTCCGTCGCGGAGGTGAACTGGAACTGGAAGCAATTTCCCATCACGGACCTCTCGCCGGGCGGCGCCGATGGCGACGGTGGCTGCATTGCTCTTCTCAGTGCAGGCCAAGTAGAGGACAGCCTGTGAAAGAGTAAGCTGGCATTCTGGTAAGCCGACGAACTCGCAAGCCTGCGCCGCGGCCATGGCAAGCACCAGAGCCTGCGGGTCGGCGTTGCCGACATCTTCGCTGGCGAGAATAATCAGTCGGCGACAGATATACCGCACATCCTCCCCGGCTTCCAACATTCGCGCCAACCAGTACAGGGCCGCATCGGGATCACTGCCACGAATACTTTTGATTAATGCACTCGACACATCGTAGTGTTCATCCCCTGCCCCATCGTACTGCAGCGTCTTCTGCTGCATCGACTCCCGCAGCAAACTCTGCGTCAACTGAACAGGTTGAGTTTTGGTTGACAGTACGGCTACCTCCAGCACCCCCAGTGCCCGGCGAGCGTCCCCTTCGCAAGCGGTCGCCAAGTACTCCAGAGCACCGGCCTCGCATTGGGTTCGGATTTCACCGAGACCGCGCGCCCGATCCTCTAAGGCACGTTGCAGTAGCTGCGTAATGTCCTCAGTACTCAGTGGTTGAAACTGAAACACTTGGCTACGACTGAGCAAAGCTCCGTTCACGGCAAAAAAGGGATTGCTGGTCGTTGCGCCAATCAGCGTCACGATCCCCTCCTCCACATCCGGTAGCAGAGCGTCCTGCTGCGCACGATTGAAGCGGTGTATCTCATCCACAAACAACAGCGGTCGCGGGCTGCCTGTAGCGACGGCATCGCGTGCGCGCGTCAAGATCTCGCGCAGGTCTTTCACTCCACTGGTCACGGCGCTGATGGGCATCAGCTTGCCACCCGTTTCCACCGCCAGGAGATGCGCGAGCGTTGTCTTGCCGGTTCCCGGCGGACCATACAGCAGCACGCTACTCAAACGCCGCGCATCAATCAACCGCCGCAGCAGCTTGCCTTCTCCTAAGAAGTGCGATTGCCCACTGAACTCGGACAAACTGCGTGGCCGCATGCGGGCGGCCAAAGGCAAATTGCGCTGTAAGTTCTCTGCTTCCTGAGCTGCAAACAAATCCACCGCTCAACTCCTCCTACTAGTTTGCATGAGTTGCTTGGCTGCCCAGGGGCCGAGCTGCTCTCGAAAAATCTTGGCATTGTGCCGGATATCGGTCGGCAAACGCTTGGGATACAGCAGGATGTGTTCAATCGACTTCGTCAGCGCGTGGGATTTACCAATCCCTCGCAGCTGCGCAATCAACTGTTGGCGACTCAGCGAATCGTGAGGCGTGTGTTCAGGCCACAGCTCGGCGATCAAGACCGGTTGCTGCGAACCCAGTTCGCCAATTCCGACCAGCGCCGAGCGGTGTACGTGCGGATGCGTGTTAAAAATGGCCTCACACGGTTCGGTGAACAACTGGCCTCCTGCGGTCCTCACCCGATGGGACTTGCGTCCACAGCACCAGAATCGGCCTTGCTCATCGAGATAGCCGACGTCGCCCATTCGATGCCATATGCGATCTCCATCCTGCACTTTATGCAAGAGGTTTTGATCGGTGCGAGTCACATACTGATGGGTCACCACATCACCGGTCACCATCAACTCACCAATCTGACCTTGTGGCAACTCGCGCACATCCTGGATCGAAGCCAAGGGACCGTCGTCGATGGCAATCACCTTCCACTCAATACCGGAGAACCGGCGACCTACACAGGTGCCTGCTCCTGCATCGCATTTATCTGCCGTTTCCTCCAACACCTCACGCGATTCGATCGATGCCACTGGCAGTGATTCGGTGGCCCCATAGGGAGTGAACATCTCTCCTCCCTCCCCCATCGTGTCGCGCATCCATCGCAGGACATTGGGAGAGACTGGAGCACCGGCGGAGAAGACTCGACGCAGACTTTCTACCTTCCGACCTCGCTCGGTGGCCCAACGCCCAACGGTTGTCCACAACACGGGTGATCCAAACGCCTGATTGACTTTCCACTGATCCATCGCATCCAACAAACGCGGCGGATCGACGTCGGCCGGCCGCGTGGGGTCCATGTCTGGAATGACCGTCGTCGTCCCCATCACTGCATTGAACAAACCAAACAGTGGAAACGCCGACAGGTCGCAACCTCCAGGCTTTATTCCGTAGTGTTCGACCAATTGATCGACTTGACTGTTAAACGTGCGGTGCGTGTACAACACCCCCTTAGGCGGCCCCGTGCTGCCCGTCGTAAAGATAATGGCAGCCTCAGAGTCCAAGGTAATCGGCGGGGGAATATAGAGTGCAGAAGGGGTTCCTGCCAAGCTTGCCAACGTCGGTTTGGGAAGAAAGCCGTACCGCGGTCCAACCGTAACGTTCTTGCGAGCATGGGGGAAGCGACGGCGGAGCACCATGCGAATCAGCTGCGCAGCGGGAATCGCCACAAAACCATCCGGCTTGGAAGCCTCTAAGCAACGCACCAAATTCTTGCGGCCCATCCCCGGATCGATCAAGATCACGACCGCCCCTGCCTTGAGTAGTGCGAACACCAGCGAAATGAAATCGGCCCCAAACTTGACCAGCATCACGATCCGCATGCCGGGGGTAATCTCCATCTTCTGCAAGCCAGCAGCAATGGAAGAAGTATGCAGCTCTAGGTCTGCAAAGGTCATCGTGGCGTAATCCCGCTTGCGCCCCGGTTCATAGCGTCCCAGCGGACTGGCCAAGGCGATTTGGGCTGGCTGCTTCGCCGCTACCTGCCGTAGTCGAGCCGCAATATTTGCGGTTGGCCTCTCCCCCTCTGAAACGCGAACTGGATCCATGATCGAACCTTCAAATCTAACGCAATACTGCCGATACCCAGCGCAAGTTGGAAACTCCCGCTAGGTATGCCAACATACGACAAACTGAACGAGCAAATAAGGGGGGCCGCCCCCACCCTACTGAATCTACATCGATCAACGAGTCGAGTTGCCAGGAAATGATCGGCTACCAATACTGCCCCTGTACTCCTTTCGCATATTTAGCGTCTTTCGCGGTTTCATCTCCCACCGCCCCGCTAGCTCGTTTCCTAGTGCCCCGGTTCAGGGAAGCTCTTCGGAAACGGGCATGCACCTAGGCCCATCAAATGCTAACGGTCAATTGATGCAATTCCCCTCCAAACTCAGTCGCCATCTCGCAGGGCATACTGCACTACCTGCCTTGCGATGTCCACGCCGAGTGCCGCGCCGGTCCCTCTCCAGCCTGGTACGGCATTTACCTCAAGCACCAGTCGTCGTCCGTCGAGCGTAGGCAGCAGGTCGACCCCCACGACCGCGCCTCCAATAGCCCGAGCCGCTCGCCACGCTAAATCGAGTTCCAGTTCAGACAATGCATGCGATTCAGCCACGCTTCCCTGCGATAGATTGGTGAGCCACGTTCCCTGAGCTCGTCGACGAATCGAATAATGTTGCTCACCAACGAATAGCACGCGAATATCGTATCCCGAGTGCTCGACAAACTGCTGCACATAGAGCACTTGTCCGATTTGCTGCAAGCTCCCGAGCACGCGCCAGGCCATGTCCTTGCACTGCACGCGTACAATCCCTCGGCCCTCGCCACCAAACAGGGGCTTGATGAGGACATCACCGCCTAGCTTTTCATAGGCCAGCATGGCGGACTCTCGCGTTTGGCAAGCAATGGTCGCTGGAATGGGCAAGCCAGCCACGGCCAGTCGCTGGAGGGTCAGCCACTTATCAATGGCAACCTCCAAACTGCGCGGCGAATTCACTAGCCGCACTCCCGCCGCTTCCCACCCCTGCAAGCAGTCCATCCGAAAGATGACTTGCTCCAGCGTGCCCAATGGCATCGACCGGACGATCACCGCTTCATAGGGCGGGGGCTCCACGAACACTCCCACGCCGCTCTCGATAGATCCACTCAACCCCAACTGCAAATCGACGTAGCGCAGCAAATCGATTTGAATATCAGGTTGTAGTTCCAGGGCAGCCCGTTGCAAGTCGCGGACATAGGGTCCCTCCGGCACACCAAGAATTGCTAGCCGTCTGTGCATTTACCGTGATTCCACTTCGCGAGAAGGACTTGAACCTGACGACTGCGTTTTAGAGGCCTGCACTCCGGAATCCTGGGTCTCGAACGAATGCTGCACGAGATCCCCTCGCAGCTCGCCGAATCGCCAGCTACGCCCCGTTTCGACATTCATCAACGTCACCTCAGCAGGACTGAACAAGCCTGGATCCACCTTGTAGAAATCGTATTCGTAGCGTTTAAAGATCTCGGCAAACGGCTCGCCAAAATCTCGCGATGCACAACTCGGCAACTTCGCACCCAGCTCTGCAATCACCTCATCCTCACCGCGCAACCACAAGCTTACATGGCCACCATAAAGTATCGCATCATTGGTGCGACCAATGCCCTTGGCAAAATTTGGGGTAGGTGGCGGAACAGGAGCTACCCCATAGCCACTGAGGACATTCTCTAGTGGAAACCCGAGTTCATGCAACTTGTGCAAAGAGGTCTCGACACTGCGGGCAACCACTTGTACACATCCAGCCAAACTGCGCGTCGGAGCGACCGCTAAGTAGAGGGATTCGGGAGGCACCTCGCACTCGGCTGCGATTGCCGCTGCTACCTCTTCGGTTGGCAGCACATCACTCTCCAGAGTCCCCACCGCAATCTCGTCGGAGTCGCTGGCAGCGAGGCTCTTTAGGATCTCCTCTTTGCCACGGCGAATTCTCATTGGCCCCGAACCCATTGCAAAGAATTTATCATGCTTCACCGGCCAACCCGCGTACTGTGCCAGCATGCACGCTTGAACGGGCTTGTCGGTGGAGACTTGAACCCAAGGCCCCGGCCAAACAGCGCGCTCACCGGGAACAAGCTGCAGAGAAGCTTGTCCGGCGAGACAAATTCCGGCAAATCGCTGGCCGGCTGCCAGACCGCCTGGCGCCTGAATTCCACAGTCGAGCAAGTGCGTCCCATTGGCCAACTGCTGGTAATCGACTCGCAACTCCTCTTGATGCTCTACCATCCCCAAAAAGACGGAGAGGGCCGCTCCATTTAAACCGTTACCCAGACTTGGTTTACCAAGTGTCATAGCCAACTTTCCATTCGCGATAGTAAGGAATGTCCCGAGGATTGAGTGCGGAAAAACTCTCCGCAAATTCTAAAAAATCATCAACGTTCTGGCTCAACTTTGGACGATCAACCTTGCTGTCAGCTCGCCACAGCCTATAGTTTACCCGTGGGCCGTGATAAGCCCGCAAAATGAACTTCCGATTGATTTAACTGGCAGAGGGATCAATTTTTGCGTTAGCCTAGATCTTCAAGTAGCATGTGCAGAAGCACGCTCGATCTTCGCTTGTCTCGCACCGGCTCCACTTTTGCCGAGCACAATCGGAAGCTTCGAATTAGCCGTTAAGCGCCGCCTCCAACGAGGCATAGCACTTAGCGGCTTTTTTTGTCTACTCAGGGATGCTGGATAGTGCATTTACTAGAAAGTGCGCTGATCAATGGATTCCGCTACTTTTTAGGAACGGGCCTTCGCGGTGCTCTGCACACCAAAGTAGCCAACACCTTTTCAAGACGGCGCCACATTCAAGACACGTCTGGATCTTCCATTCCATACATCGGCTTGCCACCCACCCAAACGTAGCGCGCCCGTCCCTGCAATTCTTTGCCCAATAAAGGCGTGTTGCGACTGCGGGAATGCAAGGCAGCCGGCTCGACCGTCCACTTGACGTGAGGGTCGATTACCACGACATCCGCCGGCTTTCCTACCGACAAACATCCGGCGTTGATCCCCAACACCTCCGCAGGTGCCGAGGACATGCATTCAATCACTCGACGCCACCCCAAGATACCGGGCTGAACCAAGTGGGTAATGACCAGCGAAAGAGCCGTATCGAGCGTGGTCATGCCAAAAGGAACCACATCCAACTCCTGCATCTTCTTCTCTAGGGACTTGGGTTGATGCCCACTAGTTAACACGTCGATTTGTCCATCCACCAGGGCAGCAATGCAAGCATCAATGTGCTCGCGGCTTCGCAGTGGTGGGTTAACTTTCAAATTCGAATCAAACGAGCGCAGGAGCTCATCTTCAAAACACAGATTGGCAATGCGGACTCCGACGCTAACGACCGTCCCCCGTTTCTTGCTGCGAGTGACCAGCTCGACGCTACCCGCGGTTGAGATACTGCTAAGGTGCAACCGGCCACCGGTCGTCTCCAGCAATCGCAGGTCGCGAGACGTGGCCAAATCCTCCGCCTCGGCCGGCATGGGGGCGAGTGCCAACACGAGCTGCATCATCCCCTCATGCATTACCCCACCCCGCGTGAGGCTGGTGACCTCCGGTCGATCAAAGATGGGGCGGTCAAACATCTGGCAGTATTCAAGCGCTCGCCGCAACAGGGCCGTGTTGCTAATCGGCCGCGGGGTATCGCTCAATGCAATGGCCCCAGCTTCCACCAGCGCACCGATCTCCGCCAATTCCTCTCCGGCGCGTCCCTTACTGACGCAGCCGATCGGGTAGACGCGACAATGCCCCGCACGAGCCGCCTTCTGCCTCACAAATTCAACGGCTGCTGCGGTATCAATCGGAGGATCCGTGTTCGCTGCACACGCCAGAGAGGTGAAGCCACCAGCCACCGCCGCCAGCGTGCCGGACGCGATCGTCTCATTTTCCTCGCACCCTGGCTCCCCCAACTCACTGGCCAGATCGACCAAGCCAGGCGCCACAATACAGCCACTCGCATCCACGCGACGGCAGCCTGCCGGCAGGGCGTCGTCCATGGGGTCCAGTGCAGCAATCTTGCCACCGGAAATTAGTAGCCGACCGAGACGTTCCAAGCCCTGCCGCGGATCGACGATCAATCCCTTTTCAATCAACCAATGCTCATCGCTGCTATGAACGGTCACTTGCACTCACTCCCGCTTTGTTACAGTTGGCATTAATGCTCAACCACAGTCCGGCCATCCGCACTGCAATGCCGTTGCCCACCTGCTGCAATATCACAGAATGCGGTCCATCTGCCACTTCAGGCGTTATCTCCACGCCCCGGTTGATTGGGCCGGGCGCCATAATGAGCACATCGGGTTTAGCGCGTCGCATGCGTTCTGCATTCATGGCGTACAACAATGCGTACTCCCGAACCGATGGGAATGGGCGGATGGCTTGGCGCTCGAACTGGATCCGCAGCAGATTTAAAACATCACATTTGGGTAAGATATCATCGAGCCGATGCGCTACCTCGACACCATGCGCCTCCCACTTGCGGGACACCAAAGTTGCGGGGCCACAAACAATTACGTGCGCCCCCAATTTCTGCAAGCCCCAGATGTTGGATCGAGCCGTCCGGCTGTGTGCGATATCGCCAACCAGACCAACGGTCAGCCCCCGTAGGCTGCCGCGTTTCTGGCGAATGGTCAGGATGTCCAACAATCCCTGCGTGGGATGCTCGTGGGCCCCATCGCCCGCGTTGAGGACGGAACAATCGAGGTGTTCCGACAGCAGGCTGGCGGTCCCCGGGGTGGCATGTCGGACCACGACGGCATCGGCCCCCATTGCCTCAATCGTCTTGGCGGTATCGATGAACGTCTCGCCTTTGGAAACGGAAGACCCCGACGAAGCGAACTCAATAGTATCCGCGCCGAGGCGTTTGGAGGCCAACGAGAAACTATTGCGCGTCCGCGTACTATTTTCAAAGAACAAGTTGGCGACCGTCTTACCGCTGAGCAGATCCAGCTTCTGCCCCTGGCTTTTAAAGCGGCCGCTTAGGACTTCCGCAGTGTCTAGAAGAGTCGTAATATCGGCAGCGGAAAGACTTTCCAACCCCAACAGGTGACGATGTCTCCAGCTGGCTGCCCAAGTCCCCAGTTCCTCGCTCAATTGTCCGCCCATACATCCCTCACACGTCTATCAGTCACCGATGCGAGCATTCTAGGCGAAGCCACCTGGGACTGCGAGGGACCGGCCTTGCTGCGAAGCACCTAGTGTATCGTCAACACTAAGAATTAGAGGTTTAGCGAGCGTTCGGGAAAAGGTGTCCGACACCAAAAGTACAAAGCACCCGAAGGGCCGTGCCGGCTTTTGGTGTCGGACACCTTTTTCCGGGCAACCCGAAAATTAAGCTTGGACAATGCACCTAGCACTCAATAAACTTAGGGACCGAAGGCCAATGTTCACGATCTCTACTCAACCAAACTCCCATCCTTGACGAGTTGGCGAAGCGGTTTGGGAAGTGGAAAGTGGACGTTTTCCTCTTTGACGGCATGCTCGCGGACCGTGGCATTGAACTCCCGAACAAGCCACTCCACGGTTTCCTGAACGACCGACTCAGGCGCGCTGGCGCCCGCGGTCAGCAACACGCGGTCCGAGCCCTTAAACCAATTGCGATCGATATCCTCCACTCCATCAATCAGGAATGCATCCTTCCCCTGCTCACGCCCTAACTCGCGCAAACGCTGGCTATTGCTACTGTTCTGACTACCGATCACCAAGACAATTTCGGCTTCTTGGCTCAACAGGCGAACCGCTTCTTGGCGATTCTGAGTCGCATAACAGATGTCCTCCTTGGGAGGACTTTCAACCCAAGGAAATCGCTCACGCAAGGCCAGAATAATACGGGTGGCATCATCTACGCTGAGCGTCGTTTGGGTCAGATAGGCCAATTTCCCATTCGCCGGAAAATTGAGTTGTTCAACCCCAGCCTCATCCTCCACCAAGACGATGGCCTCCGGCGCCTCCCCCATTGTACCGATCACCTCATCATGACCTTCATGGCCAATCAGAATGATGGTGTACCCCTCTTTCGCATACTTGATCGCCTCCAAATGCACTTTGGTCACTAGCGGACAAGTCGCATCGATCGCGAACAACTTCCGCGTTCGCGCCACTTCGCGAATCTCCGGAGAAACACCATGGGCCGAGAACAGAACGGTGGCCCCCTCAGGGACTTCGGACAATTCGTCGACGAACACTGCCCCTTTAGCCTGAAACGTCTTTACCACATACTGGTTGTGCACAATTTCATGATAGACATAGATCGGAGTACCAAAATACTGGATCGCTAAGTCGAGGCTCGTCACAGCCATATTGACTCCCGCACAAAATCCCCTTGGGGCCGCCAGGATGATTTCCATCGCGATTTCCTAGATTTTCAGTGTGGGACAGGAACCATTCACCGGGTCACTGCATTAGGCTGTTGAATCACAAGCCGCCAATTAGCATCAAAGTCCTATTATGCCGGAAACGGACACAAACACGACTACCGATCGAGCTTTTTTCCTGCGGGAACTGGAGCGCTATGGGCCCGCCTGCCCTCAACCAAGTAAAAGTAGCGAGAACTCAGCCGGCATCTCCCCCCAAGTGCCGAGCCGTGAACTATCGCAAACCGAGGCCTCCCTCTACTGCCGCATGTGGGCCAAGCGGCAGTATGAAAATTTTGTGGTGGCCTCCTGCCTCTTGCCGCGGCGATATCGCCAAGATTTCTACAATATCTATGCCTTCTGCCGCTGGTCGGACAACCTGGCCGACGAATTGGACACTCCTCAAGAAAGCCTCAGGCGGCTGGCTGCCTGGCAACAACAGTTCTTGCTGTGCTACGGCGGTGCCCCCACCCATCCCGTCTTACGCAGTCTGCAGACAACCATTCAGCAGCATTCACTCCCCCCGCAACCCTTCCTCGACCTGCTGAACGCCTTCCAACAAGATCAAACCACCTGCCGCTATGAAACCGCGGCCGAACTCCTGCTCTACTGCCAGCGTTCTGCCAATCCCGTCGGACAACTCTTGCTGCAGGTCGCCGACGTGCACTCCGAAGAAGCGCTGCAGTTAAGCAACCTGGTCTGCACCGGGCTACAGCTTGCTAATTTTTGCCAAGACATGGCGCGGGACGCCCTCAAGAATCGAATCTACGCCCCCCGCTCGCTCTGGAAGCCTCACGGCGTCACTGAAGAAATGTTGCTGGCAGGGGAACCAACCGACCAGCTCCGGGAAATGCTTGCCGCCTGGGTCGCCGAGGCGCAAAGCTACTTCGAATCAGGCTGGGGCATCGTACACCAGGTCCCAGCTTGGCTTGCCACCGATCTAGAATTATTTGTTCGCGGCGGGGTGGCCATTCTGCATAAGATTCGATCGCAGGACTACGACGTCTGGAGCCATCGGCCGACCCTTTCCAAAATGCATCAACTGCAACTACTCACGGCTGCCACGTTGGGTCGCGTGCGGCGCCGCCGTACGCCCCCACCCACACTCGTTTCCAGGAGGAAGAGATGACGACGCCAGTATCCTTCCCCCACATACCGCCCGCGGACCGCCCCATTACGTTCCAAGAGAGCATCCGCTGGTGCCGTCGCGTTTGCCGACGTAGCGACAGCAATTTCTACAGCTCATTTGCCTTGCTCGATTCAAGACGCCGTCAAGCGATGATCGCCCTGTATGCCTTTGCGAGAATTACCGACGACTTGGCCGATGCCCCCACCGCGGCAGCTACGGGGCATCTGCAACTCGCCCAATGGAAAGCCAGCCTCTTGGCGGAACTCAGTGAAGTGCGGCCAGCGAGTGAGTTTGTCGATCCCCCGGACCCAGGCAACTCACTCCACGACTATCGCTTTCTGTGGCCTGCCTTGCGGAGCTGTGTCCAACAATTTGGCATTCCCCTACCACCTCTTCTCGAACTCGTCGATGGAGTCATCTCCGATCTCACACCACAAATCCCGGCCAATTGGCAAGCCCTCGACCACTATTGTTATCAAGTTGCTTCCACCGTTGGGCTAGCCTGCACCCACATTTGGAAACGCTCGGCGGAGATCCCCGAACAGGCAGTTCTCGACTGCGGCAAGGCCTTTCAACTCACCAATATTCTGCGCGATGTCGCCGAGGACGCCAAACGCGGACGCATCTATCTGCCCGCCGACCAGCTGCAGCAATACGGAGTCTCCCAAACTGCTTGGCTCGACTGCGTCGCCTCCCACGATACCAGTGCAGGCCCCCCCCGCACCCAACGCTTCGGTTCGAAACCCCATGACGGACAACTCCCCGGCGCATGCATGCCGGATGGCGACTGGCGAGCCTTGATCGATGCCACCGCCAACCGCGCCTACGCATTGTTCGATTCGGGCTGGAACACCAAACCCTTTCTCACCAATAGCAGTCAACGTATGTTTTCCCTTATATGGCACACCTACCGCGACCTGCTCCACGAGATTGTCAGCCATAAAGAGCAACTCTGGTCTACCTCCAAGATCCGCCTCTCCTATCTTCACAAGAGCAAGCTATTGTTTGCTCATGCAGTTCCCCGAGGTGAACCCAAACGCTAGACCACGTTGAATCCCGAAAGCCAGTCCCACCGCAGTCGACGATTGTCATCGGAGGTGGACTTGCAGGCTGCGCTGCAGCCATGCGACTCGCACAGCCTGGGCAACGAGTCACTTTGCTCGAATCGCGCCGGCAACTCGGCGGTCGGGCCGGCTCGTTCCTACCCCAAGCAGCGCGCTCGCCTTCGACCAGCATTGAGGCGACCAGCATTGACTATTGCCAACACGTAGGGATGGGCTGCTGCTCCAATCTCTTGCATCTGATTGATCTGCTCGGGCAGCAAGCCGATTGGAAACGCGAGCGACAACTTCACTTCTATAGCTCCGCAGGAGCCTACCGGCGTCTATCCGCCCTGCCCTTCAGCCCAGCGCCATTGCATCTAAGCGGTTGGCTTTGGCGCTGGCCAGATCTCTCCCTGCTCGATCGGTATCGAATTGCCAGCGGAATGCTCAAGTTGAAGCGTCTCGAACTAACCGCAGAACTCGACGCCCATTCCGCCTTGGAGTGGCTGCAAGCCGCCCGCCAAACGCCACGAGGAATCTCCAACTTTTGGACCACAATTTTGGTAAGCGCGTTGGGGGAACAGCTTTCGAACGTGAGCCTGCATGCGATGTGCAAAGTACTGCAGGACGGGTTCCTAAACCACTGCGATGCCTACCACTTACTCATTCCACAACGGCCCTTGTCAGAGCTGTTTGGCAGCGAAATGCAGAAACACCTCGAACAGTCGGGGGTAGAAGTCCAACTTTCCTCTCCGGCGGTCGCGATCCAGACCACTTCGCTCGGCCGCATGAAAGTGGTGACCAGCTCGGCGGAATTCACTGCAGATTCCATCGTCGTGGCAGTCCCCTGGCACCACATTGCGAATCTAGCCGTCAACAGTTCGGTGCCTGAGCTCAGCCAACTCGCTTCGCACACCGCGCAGCTTCGAGCATCGGCCATTGCGGGGGTCCACACTTGGTGGGATCGAGCTTGGCTCCCCACCGCACACGCCGCCATCGTGGGACGCACTTGCCAATGGGTTTTCCCACGCCCCACCACACCACTGCCCGCCGCAAGTTCGACGACAACCATCTCAGCAGCAGCGGAAATCGCGGCGTCTGAGCACTACTACCAAATTGTGATCAGCGCATCGCATCGATTGCGGGGCAAGACTTCTGACGACATCGCAGAATTGATCTGCGAAGAGATTCGCGCCCTATTCCCACGAGCTCGCCCAGCACGCCTCCTAGGCCTCAAGGCAGTCAACGACCCTCACGCCGTCTTCTCCATCCGCCCGGGCAGCCTACAACACCGGCCATCAACGCGCTTGACGCCGACGATTGCCCTAGCCGGCGACTGGACCAACACTGGCTGGCCAGCCACGATGGAGGGAGCCATCCTCAGCGGATTCCGAGCCGCAGCCGAGATCGCCGCCAACCGCTCCCCGTAGCCATCCCCCGTAGCCTAGCCCCGTAGCTTGGCCCCCCGGGCCGTGCCCTACACCCTCCAACTCTACAACTCTCATCAAGTCATCACAGAGCGTACCAGCCACCGTGTGACTCGCCAGGATCGAAGCACACCATTGCACCCTCAAGGTGCGGCAGCGATTGGCCCAGAGTCCCACCAACCGCCTATCCGGAAAGTACAATCGATGAAGGAGGAGTCAGCGTCTCGCGCTCAATACCGCCCGCCGCCAGCTCCTGGGGGCTGAACCACTTGCCCCTCATAATCGAGCTCGAAGTCAATCACGTTGGTGCCTCCCGTAACAGTACGAAACAACTCGCTGGCAACGTTGTACTTTGCTGGTAGAGTCTCGGGTGACTCCTGAGCGCCGTAATCACCGCCACCCTCAGAGCCAAAGGTTGTGATCTTGACGGTGTGCTCGCCGATCAATGCCCCCATATTGTCACGATCCAATACCAATTCGTAGCGGCCATTCTCGTCGGTGCGAGCACTCGATGCAGATCCTCCCGCTTTCGGGTAATACTCAAGCAAGGCTCCTTTTAACGGCTCTCCACCCGCCAGGACCGTGCCGGTCACTTGTCCATACTCACCAGAACTACAACCGCTCAATCCCACTGCTACCACTACTAGCAGAACCGAAAAACTCCATTGTGATTTTGAAAACACGATGCTACTACCTATACCTATTTTTGAAAGTGAATTCAGCAAGACGTCTTCGACGCACCCTATACCATCTCTTGGATACGCGCGTTCGCTCCGCAACTGGAACTACTTGCCAGTGCGCTGCGCTTGACAGTTGCGACTCCTGCTCCAGTTCCAAGACGCGGCATCCACCCAAGACAGCAGAGTTCCGCCCTTCGACGCCCTAATTGCAACAACCGGTGGAAAGCCTCCCAACGGACGGTTCTCAGGCAGTGCCCGAGAACCAGAAAATCCCCTGCTAATTAGTAAGCGGACTTGGCACGCGTGGCGGACCGCTTACTAGATCGACTCGCTACCCAATCTTAAGGATCGATCGAAAAGACAAAGCCGTCTTCCCGGCGTCCCAATCGTTGGTAGGTACCCATCGTATCCTCGGGAGGATTGGGATCATAGGAATGGCCATTGGGTGTGGAATCGGTTCGCCAGTCGATGCTTTGAGAGATGAAATGCACCGAACCGTCGACGTAGGCAAATTGAGCACCACCGGTGTGCAAGCTCGAAAAACCAGCACCCGCACCACGATTCTTCGAAGCCCAATTATTGGGAGGACTCGGTGAATTCAAAGGAGCACGCACGTTGGCCGTACAGGTATAGAAACCGCGGCTTCCCTCTCCGAAGGGATTCCGTGTTCCGCACCAAGCTCCAGATCGACCATACTTCGAATCGCGTTCTCCGATGCAGAATGTGTTGCTGGTTCCATCGCTCACGTCCCCAATCTTGACCGCACGATTCTCCATGAACATGCCGTAGGTGTCATTCACCTTCTGGTTGCTATCGCGAGTCCCACGACTGCTGAAATAGTTCGTCAATCCTGGCTTCCAATTTCCATGGCTGCCCTGATTGGTTCCCCATCCGCCACCGAAGTGGCGCGCCGACTTGGCTTGATCTTCACTGGCATCGCTGGGACAGCGAAACGCTGCGAGCTCGGACTGGAGCACAGGAACCGGATTGACCAAGTTTGGATTGGAGCCCGCCAAGACATCCGCCAGAGAATACTGCCCCGCCCCAAGCTGAGAATGGAGGTTGCCCTGCTCAATAAAAGGCATCACCAACACGGTCCAGCCCCAAGCTTCCACATTATTGTTGTCGGCATAGTTCGCGCGGGCTGGCACGAACCCCATCGGGAACTTCCGATACGAACTCTCGTAGTTAAGGCAAGCCAAACTCAATTGCTTGAGATTATTGGAGCACTGCATCCGCCGCGCCGCCTCGCGCGCCGCCTGCACAGCCGGCAGCAGCAATCCCACCAGAATGCCAATGATGGCAATCACCACCAGCAGCTCGACTAACGTAAACCCATTGCGCTTACTCATCACATTACCTACCGATCTAGAAAAGAATGAAGAAAAGTCCGCAAGGCCCAGATATACGCCACTAAAGCCACTCAGAGGCGACTAGACCCGCATCGCTTACCAACCTACCTGTAAAGATCGTAAAGGCACAACCGCAAAGGATTACTAAAAAGCAATATTTTTCCTTTTTCCGAAACCAAACACCCCACATGAGCGATCAATTTACGGGTTCACGCAACTTCCAGTGCGTGGAAGGTACCGATTGAGCAACCCAATCAAGATCAATCCAGCCCCAGCCCATGCCCACCAAGCTGGTGCTTCGTAGGTGGGATGGGTGTGCCAAGCAACGAACACCCAAATGGGAACGAGGATCGGTTCAATTAGGGCGAGCACCGACGCTTCAGGGCTCGATGTGGTGCGCAACCCTCGGGCGAACAAGACGTAGGGGAGCGACATCTGGAATACGCCAAACAACGCCAACGCAATGTAGCTGCCTGTAGAAACATGCGACTGTCGTCCCGCCAGCACCCACGGCGAAAGAATGGCCACAGTGGCGGAATGGTTGAGCAAAATGAGCCATGTGGGATCGACATCCCGCAGCGTTCGCATCGACAACAGCACGCCAGCGAAGCTGACTCCCGACAAAATCCCCAGCGTCGTCGCATACAACTGGCTTCCCTGCCACATCTCCATGCACAAGATTAGCAGCACTCCCCCCAAGCAAAAGCAGAACATCCAAACGTCGGCCGCTCGCACGCGCTCCTTGAGAAATAGCAAGCCAACCAGGAAGACCCACGCCGGGCACAGATACTGCAACCAGATGGCGTTGGCCGCAGGTCCATGCACCATAGCAGACATGAACGACCAAACCATGGTCGCAAAGCAGATCATCATCGGGGCCATTGGCCATCGCCATTGCGGGCGGCGAATCAACGGCAACAGCACCAGCATTGCAAAGAAGCTGCGCCAGAAGGCCAGCATGATACCTCGCACATCATCGGGCCACGCGTCGAACCAAGGCGCCTTGGCAAAGAAGCCGCTCGTACTCCACAACACGGCCGCCAGCACAATCTGCAAGCGACCGCCCCAGTGTCCATCCGACACTTGCCCCCGATTCAGTGCACTGCCTGGAGGGACAGTGGTCATCCTGCGTTTGCATTCCTCCCGGCCACCGCAAAGGATCGAGTCACAAGCAAGGCAATCCCGACGAACACGAGATTGAAGGTCACAAAACCACCCAAGGTATACAAGGCCCCGCTGGTAAAGCCGTAGCTATGCAAACCGATACCCAACTGGTTGGTTCCAAACCAGGACCAAGCAGTGACAATATTCCCCAGCACGGCTAGGGCGGCAAATCCACGTGCCCCCACTTGTTTATCCCAACGTGCGTGCAGCAAGAGTGCGTTCCATAGCACGATCATCATCGCCCCGTTTTCCTTGGGGTCCCATCCCCAGAAACGCCCCCAACTATCATCGGCCCACAAGCCTCCTAGAACCGTACCGATGAAGCTGAAGAAGATGGCGAAGCACGTGACACCGTACATCATGCGGTACAAAATCTGCTGAAACTCTTCCGATTCCTTCGGACGTTTGCCGGCCGGATACGCGTCGTACCCAGTAGCCATCCGATGCACCAGAGCACAAATACCAATGAAGCCCGCCAAGAACGTCACCGCATACCCCGCCGTCACCGTAATAACGTGAGTCGACAGCCAGAACTGCGTATCCAAGACCGCTTGCAACACATGCAGCGTGTCCTGCGTATCCAAGAATCTAGCGACACTCAGTGTCGAGATACCGATGAATCCGGAAACCAGGTTGGCGATGCCAATGGGATAAATAGTCTCCAGCACCAATCCCAACAAAACGCAGGCCCAACCGATAAACACGGCAGAAGAGTACAGGTTGATCACCGGGGCGCGACCCGAGATATAGACTCGAGCCACAATGGCGATGGTATGAATCACAAAGACCCCGACCAATACCCAAAACGTCGCGCTGCGAATCTTCTCGCTGCGGAACAGGAAGCTTGCAAAACCAAGCAAGATGGCGATCAAGTAAAGCAACACACCTTGTGCGGTGGGGTTGAAATGGTTCAACCAGCTTTCGGCTGCAGCTCGGTCCATTCCAGCGGAAGCGAGAGGCATACTTCGCAGAAGCTTGTCGTACTCGCGAAGCTTTTCGTTCGCGGCCAAGACATCGTCTTCGCGAACGGCCGTCAAAACATCGTCAAAGGCCAGCAAAGCGGGACTGGTCTCAGAGGTCTCAACCCCCATTCGGTTCATCAATCCATTGAATACCGCGGGTCCTACAGCCTGCCACTTGGCATCTACCAAATTCTCTTTGGTCAACTCACCCTTCGGTGGGATGACTGCCGGCGGGCGGCCATCCTCCAATTGCTGCATCATTTGAGCAACTTGCATAATCCGGTTGAAAAACTCGGTGCGTTGCTCCGACGACTCCGCTTCTGAAGGATCGGGCAAGGGTGGCATCTGATAGCTCAGATACAACAAGTCGTACAGATTTATCTGCCCGTGCAATTGGGCCAATTTCTTTTCGAAAAAGTCGAACGTATCAGACTCCTTCGCGCGGAGCGGTGCGATCTCTTCACGGAAGGTTGGCAACTTCGGCTCAAGCTCGGCGTAGGAGTAGCGATACCCCTTGCGTGGAGGCAGATCGAACAAGCCCCGCACTTCGGGCGCGTAAATCCGAAAGACTTCAGCCTTGCGAACCCAATCTTGGCCTGCCATGACACCGAGCAACCATTCGCTAGGCTGGCGCTTTTCCCCATGCTCATCTTTGACATAGGGAACGCTTCCAAAGATCGGTTGGCTGATCGTTTGCAGAACATTTCGGGCGACCGTGTCAAAGGGCTTGATCCGCCCTTCATGCTGCACCGGCAAGTTATTAACAATGTTCAAATTGAGCTGATCGCGTGAATAGTGCTGAGGTTTCGCAAAGTACCCGCACACCAAGCCACACACGCCGAGCGATACCGCCGCGATTCCCAATCTCGAAACCAGCCCCCCAGCCCCACGCTTGGTCGTCTGCGCATTGGGGATGCTGCCTCGTGCGTAGCGATTGGAAAAGGTCAGGAAGGTAACTCCAAAGTGTGCAAACATGCCTACAAAAACCATCATGCAGCTCATGTAGGGAATCACCCAACCTGCATTCTCCACCACCTGCAGTCCGGTCGTCTCGATGACCTCTCCGTTGGGCGTTGGAATCTGGTTGTAGCGACTTTGGTAGAACGTTTCCCCCTTGTAGCGAATGGGATTGTTCATCCAAGTCTTCCCCTCTTGCGAATCTCCCGATTCTCGATCGGTAATCACAATTCGTGATGAGTAGTCACGCGGAGTGTCGGTCCCACTGTAGTTGATACGTTCCACGTCCACCAATTCGACGTCGTACGGCTTGCGGCTCTGGCGAAACCGGATGCCGACTTCGAAAGACTTACCATCGATAGTGACCGCCTCGTACTGATCGGACTCCATCGCTGCCGTCAATTGCGAGATGTCATTCATTTGCTGACTCAGGAGCAACGTTTCGATCGGCTTATCGGTTTCTCGGTCGATCAATTGCACGTAGGCGGCACCAATATTGCGAGCATCCATAATGGCCGCTCCCACAGGGGTCGCTTCGACCGCGATTGCTTGCAATCCAAATCCACTGGTGGCAGGGTTGTTGTCGGGATCGGTAATCTGCGCCAAGGTGCTATTTCTCATCCACTGCAAGACTTTGACCTTGCAGGGTAAGGCGGGGTCATCAATCACCGTATCCTTCCCAGCCACTTTGCGCACCAGTGCTTCAGGAATGGCGTAGACCGTGTCGTTTTCGGAGTCGCTGGTATCGATGAGTGCGATCTCGGTTTGGTCTTCAATGACCACTAAGTTGGTCTTAGTTCCCTCGGCCAAACCGATTCGCTGTTCGACCTGCCGGTCACCAAACACGAATTGGCCGACCATCAGCAGGCCGACGCCGATGTGAATCAATACGTTGCCGCCACGCTTACCAAAGATCAACCACAGTCCGGCTAACATCACACTGGAGGCGATGGTGGCTTGCAGGAGTTGCCAAACAATTCTCAGGCCAGGGTCGTCTAGCCGTACCGACTCACCACCTGAGAGCACCAGCGCGCTCACTCCGAATAGAATGACGGCCGAAGTTCCCGCCAAGATGCGCGCTAGGCGTGGTATCTTGGCAAGGATGGCGTAGGTCATCAATGCCAGGGTCAACAGCACGAAACCACCCTTCATCAGATTCCACAGGGTGTCGTAGGTAATGGGCGGTTTTCCCTGCAGTCCATCGGTAGCATGCCCACCGACAATCACCACGGTAACCAGGGCAGCACCGAGGGCCGCTATCAGAATTCCAGCCCACAGTTTCCCGCCTTTGCCCTGGATGGAAAAGCGTGTGGTCTTGGCCGCGATCAAGTTGATCAGCAAAATCAGACCGATGGTTGCTCCACCTGGGAAGTAGAATCCAAAGCCACCCAAGTACGGCAATTCGTGGGGAAAGAGGGTCACCGGAAACAGGATATCCAGCGGAATGCTGGCAATCCAGCAGTTAAAAAATTCCCGTTTGACCTGCGACAAATCCATCTCGTCCTGGGCTAACGTACCAAACAGTACGATGAGAATCCCCATCGCAAACATGGCGACGGTGATTTTCAAGGAGCCGAGAGTTTTTAGGATTGCCAATGGAGCGGAAGTCGTGCTGCTCGCATGGCTGCGAGATGCAGAATTCGATACGGTTCCGGTTGCCACGTTCATCACCTTTGAAATTACCACTGAAGCGATTCTAAAAACTTCACAAACGCATCCTGCTGGTTGCGAACTAACTCGGCATCGCCCTTGAGTTTAACGAATAGCGATTCGCCACTTTTCCAGGGGATATCGGCGACCAAGATCGATTGTTTCTCCTCAGTCTCGCTTCCGTCAATCGTGTAGTAGGAAGCGTCAATCTCATGTACCTGCACCTGCTCGGCTGACTCCAGGATTTCCCGCTTGAGCTCTTCAGTTGTCTCAACAGAAACTTGCCCCATCCAAATTCCAATGTTCGCATCAATACTTCCGCCAGCCGCAATGACAGTCACTTCCGCTGTCGACGAATCTTGCTCGATCGTAAAGGCGGCGCGGCGCATGCCGGAAGCGGCAATCTCCGACCATCCCTCAGGCACATCGTACTGCAAATCGCTACTACTCTTCGCAACCGGAGGCTTCTCAGCCGGCGCTTCACCTACCGACTCGGCAGTTGGACTAGGAGCCTCGTCCTCGGCCATATCCGCTTGGGAACGCGTCGGTTCTGCTGCCGTCGCCTCCTCGTTGGCGGACGTGGAATGTGGCGAGGCGACCTCGGCTGCTGCCGGAGGAGTCGCTCCCATGCGGTTCATGAAGGGACCACCCCCCATTCCGCCACTGCCACGACCAATGAGACTCACCCAATACGCTTTCGCCGCACCTTCGGACAACTCGGGAAGCTCCTCAAGCTCACTCGACATGGCATCCCATCCTTGGCTGGCCAAGGACAATTGTCCACGCCAACGATTGACGTTGATGACCACGTAATCTTTCCAGCCAGCGTCCTCGAGGGCGTCAGGAGATACGGGCAACTGAGTCACCGTCGCTTCGACATCGCCGGAAGGTGCAATAATTCTGGCGTAGGTGATCCCGCGTTCGATCTTTTCCGTCCACCCCTCTTCGAGCTGCCAAGTTGGAATTCCCGATTCGCCAAACCCGACCGATGTGACCGTGCGATGGAAGGCCTCGCGTTGCTCTTCCACCTTGGCGACATCACCCGTCAACTTGAAGAACCAAGCGGTACTTCCATGCGGCACAATCGCTGCCAACATCTGCTTTTCAGTCATCGATGCAGGCGACTTGGCAGACACCGGCTTGCGATTCGTATCGGATTTCGCAACCTGGTAGGTACGAATTTCGATATCCTCACCACACCCCGCCAGGCAACACAATACTGCCAAGCAAACCAGCTGGAGGATTTTCTGCGGCGGGGCAAACGGCATTCTAGATTCAGATACGTTGTTCAACATACTTAAACAGTTGTCTTTTCGTTCAATTGCCAGGAAGGACCTTGAGGACTACGCTCATTCTACGATGCACACTGCGTTCTGGGCATCCTCATTGAGAATCGCCACGGCTGCGCAACCACAGACGTTGCACATTGAATTGTCTACCAAGGGGCCTTTTCGGTAAATATTGGGGTGAGCAGGAGCACTGGAGTGGGGATTTGCAACACGCGCTGTCGGGCGAGCCACCGCTTCAACTTGGCGTCGCGGGGGAATGGGTGCCAACTTATCAAGAGGCGCACCCGATCCTTAAGGCAACGCATCACTGGGCTCTAGACTTCAATTTGGACTGGAGCACAGGTTGGGTGGGGCAGTAAGCGGGTCTGCTACGTCGAGGTGGGGTGGGTCGTTTTCGAGGTGGGAATAGCTGTCTTGCCGCCGACTCTGTCCGTCTTGTCTATAGATTAGCGTGTTTGAATCGACATTGTCTCGCTTCAAGGGGAACGATTCATCCTTTTCGGACAAATTGCCACAGGTCGCGCGGGCGGACCTACCCACCCAGCAACCCCCGCACTAGCGAGGCTGCCACTGCAAACCACTACTTCCAGTGGTTGCTCCGGCACCGTCAGCCCCAGAGTTGCCGTACGCGTTGCCGGGGAAAGAAGAGAGCGATCCCGGTAGCGAGGGAACGTAATTGGAATTGAGCTGCGACAGTCGCCCCCCACCCGCTTGGTACTGCAGGGCAAGTTGCTTTTCGGTCTGAGCCACCCGTTCCTCGAGCATTCGATTGGACTGAGCCAGTTGATCAGCGCGATCCCGCTGCGAGCGAAACTCGGACAGCAGCCGATCATTCTCGCTTTGGAGCTGCTTGACGAGAGCCCCTTTGCCCAAGCTACTGCAACCGCTGGCACCACCGAGCAGAGGGACAAACAGACTGCATAGCCAGAGAATCCGGCCGGAGCGAGCCAAGCGTCCACGGCTGACCGGCACACGAAACCGCAGTTTCCAATGTTCCACAGTTTGATTCACGGGGTGCAGCCTCCATACCTACGAAACACTGCCCCGCATTCCTTCCATGGATGCCTTTGTTTCCCCAAGTTCACCTGGGTCCAAGGGACAGTGTTCACACGCTATCAAATTTGCCAATCCAGGCCTAGAGCGATCTACTTGCCACCCACGGCACTCACCAACGTCTCGGTGAAACCACTGGTCAGCGAACTTCCCTCTCCAGCCCAAGCCCACATATTGCGGACGACATCGCTCACCAAAATTCCCGACAAGCACATGAGCATTAGAATGCCGAGCAAGCTCAGAACTTCCAACAGGTTGTAGGGGACTTCAGGGGCACCCGTCACGACCGCAGCGCCCGCTGGAGCAACTTCGCCAAACCCTTCCGAGCCATCATCGAAGCTGCCGACCGCATCCCCATCGCCAAACGCGTCGAAGCCATCATCGGGCAGCGCTACCGCTGCATCGCCGAATTCGGTCGAATCCTCCAGCTCGATAACCTGCGATCCACTGTCATCGTCTACTTCCAACGCACCGGAGGCCGACGACAACTGAAACTCTTCATCTTGCTGAAAATCCACAGCTGAACCACCCGACGAGGGGCTCTGAACGTCCGAGCCCTCAACGGCCAAGTCGAGTCCAGAAATACCGCTGGCAGCCAAATCCAACGGCTCATCTTCCAATGAGATTCCACTGTCCGAAGGGCTCATCAAATTGATGCCACTGTCGTTTCCGAGCGCCAGGTCGCTGCCGCCGCTCAGGACCAAATCGCCGTCATCGGCCAGTTCCAAGTCGCTGCCCTGCAAATCCATCAGCCCCGACTCAATTGCCGGATCGCTATCCCCCTGAATCAAATCATCACTGGCGGCCAAGCTCAACTCGGAATCACCCGCCAAGACGTTGGAGGCGTCAGATCCGGGGGCCAAGTCCAGCGAATCGGAACCCGAAAGCGGAATATCACTCCCCGAGGAACCCCCCAACAATCCTAGGTCCGATCCCGCCAATTCAACGTCGCTGCCCACCGAGGAACCCGTTCCAGATCCCGCATCCGAGGCCGCAGCTAGGAGATCGTCGCCGTCTTCTACCGACAGCGACAACTCGTCATCATCATCGTCGTCAGCAGCTAACTGCAACTCCTTGCCCTCGTCCGCCGGCGGTTGTGGAGCATCGGGAGCTTTGCTGACTAAACGCACATCGCTTCCAGAACTGGGATCAGCCACCACGGAGACATCGCTATCGACCCCAGCTCCATCGTCACCGGCCAACAAATCGCTACCTACGGAACTCCCCAACCCAAGCTCCGAACCCGACATGAGAATCGAGGAGCCAGCGGGGTCTTCGTCGAGGGCTCCGCCTGCCATTTCACTGGCCACGCGCTCAATTTCCGTCGGCTTGAACTTCCAACTACCACCGTCGCGGTAACCAAATATTTCACCGCGCGAGAGCATCTCAACTAACGCATCTGCATTGACGCCAAGTTTCTTGGCAGCCTCTTCAAGCGGAACGAAATTGGACATGCTAATGCGAACTCCTAAGGTCGATGGGCGACAGGCCGCAGGCAAATCCACTTGCCAAAACGTTCATCCGATGAACTACTACGACAGAAAGTCAATGAAAAGCGTTGGTAATTCTGCTCAGCGACAAGCAGCGAGTAATTGCCATCACTGCGAGAGCTCCCGAACTCCCGCCAGTAACTTATCTATAGTAACTAAAGCTCCTGAAGAAACGAAACCCTTTGATCGTTAAATTCTCTATCAGGGGGCAGGTAGTTCAACCGAATATAACGCCCCTAACACCCACAACGGCACAAACCGCCCAAAAGAGCTAGGGTTTAACTTGCCGCAGTTCACTTGGGAGTGGCGAAGTTGCGTTGAATTCTTCCATCTGCAGATCGAGCGCCAAATTGCGGACACTTCGCAGCTGCAACTTCCCCTGCGTCGGCTCGACCTGGTAGACCGCCATCGTCGTGTGCCGCGTATCCAGCACGATCAATTGCTGGGTACCGTTGGGCAGATTGCTAGAGACCATCTGCACCTCGCCACCGTTTCCCGCCGAGTAGCCTGGCGTCTGGCTGGCCACCTGCGCAGGAGCATGGATGACAAAGTAGGCAATGCAGCCCACCAGTGAAACAAATAGACACTTCCCTAACCAGTCGCTCATCGGTCGTTTACTTTCCATTCGCAGATTGAAACTTGCTTGGCCTCTGGCTGCTATTTCTAATACGCTTGGCTTGGACACTTCAAGAGCAACTCATTCACCCTCCGCACCTTGTCCCGCAGCCCAGCACGGCGTGTTCGCGAGTTCCGCGCAGCGTGGATTTGCTATCAACGCTGCTTGGAAAGTCGTGGATTTTCTCCTTACATCCCCAACTCCCCTCCATATTCGCCTGGACGCGAGACAAGCGGTTTACCACAATCCGCGATGAACCCCAAAATTGGGAACTAGTGCATCGTCCACAATAAAAAGCATGGATTGGCGTCGCAGCGCATCCCTGGTCTACGCGAGTGCCCGATTTCGTCCACTACCGCAGGATTGAAGATGGGCGCAGCACTAGTTAGATAATTTGTCGAATCGCTACAAGGAAGTGGTGACACACGTGAATCAACATCGTCGTGCAAAAAGGGAAAGCTACGCGCTCTCCCTACCGCCGGTATTGCTGTTTGGCTCAATCGCCGCTCTCACCTTTTTCGGCTTGATCTTCGCTGGCCCACTCGATTTTGCCATCCTGCATCGCTACTGCTTAAGTCACCCTGTAGCGGTGACGAGCGTATCGCTCTTTTTCGTGGGCTTGGCGGGACTGACCATCAAGTGGTATCAAGTCACCGTGCAGTCCAAGCTGACGTCGAAGGCCGCACAGACCCTTCAGAGATTACTGGTCGACGGCGAAGACATCGCCGCTTCACAGCGCCCCGAATGGCTGGCCGCCAGCTGGCAAGCGCAACCAGCCAAGATTCAACACAGTTGGTTTGGGAATCGGATATCGCGGGTCATCGAGCTGCAAATCAATCGCGGACGTCGGCACCAACTGGAAGCGGATTTGAAATCCCTATCCGAGGCCGACGCGGATCGCCAACACGAGAGCTACAGCCTACTGCGCATCATCCACTGGGCTATGCCCATGCTGGGCTTTCTAGGGACCGTCCTTGGCATCTCTCAGACTCTGGGGCAGCTCGACACCAAGATGCTGGCTACCCAGCAGCAAGATGCGATGAACCAGTTGACGGCGGGGTTGTACGTCGCCTTCGATACCACCGCCATCGCGTTGATTCTGACGGTGGTCTCCATGTTTCTTCAGTTCGGTATCAGCCGACTGGAAATGAATTTGCTGAACCGCATCGACTCGGACTCCGGGGATGGCCTGATCGGCTATCTGTCGGATGACCCGCTCGATTCGCAAATCGCACTCATGGAACCCCTGCGAGAACTCTCCACCAACCTCTTGCAAGCCGTACAACAGTTGACCGAAGAGCAAGCCGCAATCTGGGGACGCTCGATGTCGGAGAGTTTCCGCCACTGGAAATCCTGGAGCGAAGATGCCTCCCAACGCATCGAATCGGAAATTGGCAATCGCGTCGGGGAATCGCTGCAGCGCCACGTGAGTGATCTTCAACGCATTCAGGATGAAGGCAACCGACAAGTGGACCTACGGTTGCAGCAGTGGCAAACGACCCTCAGCGATCAAGCTCGACAACTACAAAACCAGCAAAAGGAAATCATTCGCCAAACCGACACGATGCACAAGCTTTCGGAGTCGGTGGTCGATCTACGCGGCTTGGAAGAGACGGTCCACGACAGCGTTGCCCGCATGGAGAATGTAACTCGGATCGAAGAGGCCTCGCTGTGCATTGGCGAAGCGGTTGCGGTGCTCGCTACCACCCTGGAGCGTGCTGGCGCCTTCCGCACTCCGACACGCCCGCGGATGGCTAAAAAGGAGGAAGCCCCTCCAGAGACACACGCCGATGACAGCCAGCCTGCCACCCCATCACAAAGGAAGGCCGCATGAGCAGTGCACGCCGCCAGCGTGACTCCGTTGCTCCCTCCCTGTTCCCATTTCTCGCAGTCCTGCTGTGCACGATGGGTGCATTGGTCTTGATATTGATGCTGATTGTGGCTGGTGCACAAGCCTCCGCAACCCAAGTCATCACCGAACAGCAAGAGCAGGTCGAAGAGATCGAAAGCCAAATTACGCTCGCCCGTAGAGCTTTCGAAAAACAACTCTCAGGCGGCAGAATCGAACTCGAAAAAAAGCGGCTTCATCTCCAGCACCTGGAGAACCATATTCAAGAGTTGCTGGAAGAGCTGGCACACCTGCAGCGCACCGCAGAGCTGATGGATGAGGAGTCTCAGGAAGAGCAAGCCGAGCAGGAATCGATCACCCAGGCGATTACTGAACTCGAAAAACAACTGGCCGATGCGCACAAGAAACTGGAACAAAAGCTCGACAAGCCCGATGGCGATAAACCGATCTTTGCCATCATCCCTTACGACGGCCCCAATGGCACGCACCGCCGCCCCATCTACCTCGAATGCACAGAGCAGGGTTTGATCATCCAGCCCGAAGGACTGTTGGTCTCGGTCGATGACCTCCAACCTCCCTACGGACCAGGCAACCCGCTCGACGCGGCTCTGCGCACCATTCGCTCAACCTACGTACCCGAGAATCACGCCGTCACCAGCACTGCCTACCCACTGCTGGTCGTGCGTCCCTCAGGCATTCGTACCTATTCACTAGCGCGATCTGCGATGAACGCCTGGGATGACCAGTTTGGCTACGAACTGGTGGACGAAGAACTCGAATTGGTCTTCCCAGCTGGAGAGCCTGGGCTGCGAGCAAAGATTGCCAGTGCCATTGAACTGGCGCGGGAGCGACAAGCGGCTTTGGTAATGGCCATGCCACGCAAATTTCGCCAACAGTACCGCGACAACTCCTCAGGTTCTAGCGGCAGTGCTTCCAGTGGCTCAGGCAGCTCCGATCCGATGAGCTCCGGCTACCAAGGCGGGCTGCCTACCGGGGACTCCCGCGAGGGCGCACCGGGCGAGCGAGGCGGCTACGCACTCAATGGTTCTAACTCGGCTTCAGGACAAAACTCTTCAGCGGGAGGCTCGGGCGGCTATGGTTTCGCGCAGAGTGAAATCGGTACTGCATCGGAAAATCGCAATGATGGCGTGGTGACCGAAGCATCCCTGTTTGCGGCCAATCATTCTGGAGATACCGCAGACTACTCGGGCAATTCCGCAGCCGGAGTTGCTGCGGGACAGGGAGCATCCTCGTTCTTCGGAGACAACCAATACAGCGGTGTCGGGCAGACCGGCCAAGACCTCTTGAACCAGCCAGCAGGCGCGAGCGCCGCCGGCGGCCAAACCGGCAACTCCTCTGCCGGAGCAGCGGGACAATCGACGGCTGCAGCGGGTACCGGAGGCGGTTCCTCCGCTCAGTCGACCTCCTCGGGTGGCAACCAAGTCGCCCTGCCTAGCTTTGGCATGCGCACCAGCTCGACCGGCGCTCCTGGCGGGCAGCCGCCCACTGGGCCAAGCTCTACCGATGAAGCAACCGCTTCCGGCGGCTCCTACTCGGGAGGAAGCTCCAGCCCAACCAACGGACCGACATCCGGCTCGAATCCTCCTCCCACGGCAGGCGGACAAGGCTCCAGCTCGTCCCGCCCCGTAGCCGCCCACCGCGGGCGCGACTGGGCTTGGTCCCAAGGCCCCCCTACACAAACACCCGTGGTCAGGAACATCCGCGTGGTCTGCTATGAAGATCGCTGGGTAATCCTGGCCGACCCGAGCAGCGGCAGCTCCGAAACCTCGATCTCGATGGATAGCAGCCCGCAACAACGCGCCGAATCTCTCGCCAAACTAATTCAAAAACGCGTGGAAGGCTGGGGCATCGCACTCACCTCCGGCTACTGGAAACCGGTGCTCGTTGTCGACGTGGCTCCCAATGCCGATTGGCGATTCGAGCAACTCACCAGACTATTCGAAGGCAGCGGGCTCGACGTACGCCGCGCCCCGTAGCAATCCCCATTTAAGTTGACCGCCGATAATGCGACGCAGACACCGCCAAGATGATATCTCCGTAGGTGAGGATTCGTTCCTTGATACGACGGCAAACCTTGTCGGAATTCTCATCATCCTGGTCGTGGTCATTGGCACTAAAACCAAAATGGATGCCGATGAGTACAGCCGGCAACTGAGCGCTCCGGAGCCATCAGCCAGCGCCCTGCAAACCGCCTCTGAAGCCAACTCGATCCAACAAGCTCTGGTCAAACAGTCGATCCAATTGCAAGAGCACGAGCTGGAATCCCGTTTTCGCAAGCTCGAGAGGGATCGACTGCTGCAGTTGGTCGCCATGACGCGAGAAACCGTCGAAGAGCGGCTGGAGGAAACCGATGCAGAAAAGCGGCAGGAGATTGACAAACGCCAGGAATTGGAAGAGCTCGAATCGAAGCTCAAGGATGTCGCTGAGCAGATGGGTTCCGCCGAGGAAAAGGAACGTCCCAAAATCATCCTAGAACATCTACCGACCCCCATGGCGAAAACAGTCTTCAGTCGCGAAATGCACATTGAACTGAAGGAGGGGAACATTACCGTTATCCCCTGGGATCGCCTCGTCTCCATCCTAAAAGAACAAGTTCCGTTGGCAGCTCGACGCAATTCCTCACGCAACGGTTTGCATGAAACCCTGGGACCGGTCGGAGGTTTCATGATGGAGTACTGGATGAATGCCATTCCGGGTGGATTCGAACTGCAGCGGTTTGAGCTGGAAACCGTCGCAGATGCGCCGACGGAATCGCTCGCCAAAGCCCTGTCGACCGGGGGACGCTTGCAGCTAGAACTGGCGAGCCGCAATCCGGCAGAAACCGTCATCACCGTGTGGGTTTACCCCGACTCCTTCGCCACCTTCCAACAGCTCAAAAATGCGTTGTTCCAACAAGGCTTTTTGACCGCTGCCCGGCCACTCCCCCCGGGAGTGCGCATCGGGGCTTCTCCCCAGGGCACCCGCAGCTCGGCGCAATAGCACCTTCCGAGCAAGGCCGCGGGGTGGTAGTCTTTGACAGAGAATCACGTACATCTTCTTACTCCCGCTCGAGCTGCTTGATCGACTCCGCTATGACGAATACCCCCTCCACCTGGATCGCTGACCGCACGAAGACCTTTGATAGCAGCGGGATACGCAAAGTCTTTGACTTGGCGGCCAAGCTCAAGAACCCCGTAAATCTCAGTATTGGACAGCCCGACTTCGACGTGCCTCAAACCGTCAAAGACGCTTGCGTGTCTGCCATTGAGGAAGGTCGCAACGCCTACTCGCTGACCCAAGGCATTGCCCCCCTGCGTGAAAAACTGCGTGAGCGAATTCAACAACGCTATGGTCATTCCGATCGCGATGTATTCATCAGCTCGGGAACCAGCGGTGGACTAGTTTTGAGCATGCTCAGCCTGGTGAACCCAGGTGACGAAGTCGTAATCTTCGACCCCTACTTCGTGATGTATGCCCCGCTGGTTCAATTGGTAGGTGGCGTGCCGATCATCTTGAATACCTATCCCGACTTCCGCATCGATCTCGATCGAGTCGAAAGCGCGATCACTTCTCGGACGAAATTGATCCTCTTCAATTCCCCATCAAACCCAACCGGCATCACGCCTTCCCGCGAAGAGGTCACAGGCCTAGCTGAACTGGCCGCACGCCACAACGTGGCACTCATTTCCGACGAAATCTACAGTGAGTTCGTGTATGACGGAGAATTGCAAACACCAGCAGACCACAACCCCAACACCATCGTGATCGACGGGTTCTCGAAAAGCCATGCCATGACCGGTTGGCGCGTCGGTTGGGTGCACGGCCCTTCAGCGGTCATTCAAACCATGATCAAACTCCAGCAGTATTCCTTCGTGTGCGCTCCCCAACCGGCTCAGTGGGCCGGTCTGGCAGCAATGGACGTTGATATGGCCAGCTACCGTGCCGACTATCGCGCCAAACGCGATATGATGATCGATGGATTGAAAGACAACTTTGAATTCACCTCTCCTGGCGGCGCCTTCTACCTCTTCCCCAAAGCGCCTTGGGGAACGGGAACCGAGTTCGTAACCCATGCCATTGAGCACGATTTATTGATGATTCCGGGAGCGATCTTCAGTAGCCAAGACACCCACTTCCGCATTTCGTACGCAGCCCCACAAGCCACTCTCGAACGTGGTCTTGAAATCCTTAACCGCCTCGCCAAACGATAATCCTACCGATGAAAAGTAACCCGATCAAAAAGAAATTGTCGCGTGGTCAGCCCACGCTTGGCACGTGGCTCTCTCTTGGCAACTTGCACGCTGCCCGCGTACTAGCCCGAAGTGGTTTCGATTGGATTACACTTGACATCGAACACAGCCCCTTTGACTGGCGCGAAATTGCATCGGTGGTCGCCAGCATTGCGGACGCCGACTGCGTCCCCCTGCTCCGCGTCCCTGACAACTCACACACCATGATCAAATGGGCCCTCGACGCTGGTGCCTACGGCGTAATCGTCCCCATGATCGATACGGTGGAACAAGCTCAAGCCGCGATATCAGCAGCTAAATACCCGCCACGAGGAACGCGGAGTGCAGGCGGGGGAATGCACAATCTAAATTTCAGCTGCCCGACCGAAGAGTACTATCGCCGTGCCAATGACGAAGTCGTAGTCATCCTCCAAACAGAAAGCCCTCAGGGAGTGGCGAACGCCGAGCAGATCTACGCCGTGCCCGGATGTGACGCAGTATTCATTGGCCCCAACGATCTGCGGTTCCAAATGCGATCCCCCACCGGCGACTTCCCCACGGCGGAAGAGCACGAGCAGATGATCCAGCGAGTCGTCGAGGCGGGACGCGCCACCAGCACCCCGGTCGGCATTCACGTCATGACTCCCGAGCAAGCCAATGCACGCATCGCCGAAGGAATGCAATTCATCGCCATCTCAAGCGATCTGGGCATGCTGGCCAACCGAGCTGCAGAAATCGTCAAAACCTTGGGTATCCAATCCGACGATGATATTGCTCGCTACTAATCCCAGTCGAGCAGACAATACCGCCCTCGCCAGCAACACACTCGACTGCCCCAAGTGATCAACTGTAGCCACTCCTCCCATCGCAACCCGCCGCGTCGGCAAGAAGAGTGGACAGGCAAGTGGCCAAGCATGCGAGGAACCACGCGGTTCTAGCCGTCAACTGATGGACCAACAACCATCCTCGCTCACGCATCGGGTTACGATTTTTACAATCGACAATCACGCTAGGCACCAGCATGCTATGCTCCCATTGCAACCCGCTGCGTCGGCAAGAAGAGTAGACTGACAAGCGGCCAAGCATGCGAGGAACTACACGGGCTCTAGCCGTCAACTGATGGACCAACAACCTTCCTCGCTCACGCGTCGGGTTACGATTTTTACGATCGACAATCACGCTAGGCACCAGCATGCTATCCTCCCATTGCAACCCGCCGCGTCAGCAAGGAGAGTGGACAGGCAAGTGGCCAAGCATGCGAGGAACTACACGGTTCTAGCCGTCAACTGCTGGACCAACAACCATCCTCGCTCACGCGTCGGGTTACGATTTTTACAATCGACAATCACGCTAGGCACCAGTATGCTATCCTCCCATTGCAACCCGCCGCGTCAGCAAGGAGAGTGGACAGGCAAGTGGCCAAGCATGCGAGGAACTACACGGGCTCTAGCCGTCAACTGATGGACCAACAACCATCCTCGCTCACGCGTCGGGTTACGATTTTTACAATCGACAATCACGCTAGGCACCAGTATGCTATCTTCCCATTGCAACCCGCCGCGTCAGCAAGGAGAGTGGACTGACAAGCGGCCAAGCATGCGAGGAACTACACGGGCTCTAGCCGTCAACTGCTGGACCAACAACCATCCTCGCTCACGCATCGGGTTACGATTTTTACAATCGACAATCACGCTAGGCACCAGTATGCTATCCTCCCATTGCAACCCGCCGCGTCAGCAAGGAGAGTGGACTGACAAGCGGCCAAGCATGCGAGGAACTACACGGGCTCTAGCCGTCAACTGATGAACCAGCAACCATCCTCGCTCACGCGTCGGGTTACGATTTTTACAATCGACAATCACGCTAAGCACCAGCATGCTATCCTTCCATTGCAACCCGCTGCGTCAGCAAGGAGAGTGGACTGACAAGCGGCCAAGCATGCGAGGAACTACACGGGTTCTAGCCGTCAGCTGATGAACCAGCAACCATCCTCGCTCACGCGTCGGGTTACGATTTTTACGATCGACAATCACGCTAGGCACCAGCATGCTATCCTCCCATCGCAACCCGCTGCGTCAGCAAGGAGAGTGGACTGACAAGCGGCCAAGCATGCGAGGAACTACACGGGCTCTAGCCGTCAACTGATGAACCAGCAACCGTCCTCGCTCACGCATCGGGTTGCGATTTTTACAATCGACAATCACGCTAGGCACCAGCATGCTATCCTCCCATTACAACCCGCTGCGTCGGCAAGAAGAGTAGACTGACAAGCGGCCAAGCATGCGAGGAACTACACGGGCTCTAGCCGTCAACTGATGGACCATCAACCATCCTCGCTCACGCGTCGGGTTACGATTTTTACAATCGACAATCACGCTAAGCACCAGCATGCTATCCTCCCATTGCAACCCGCCGCGTCAGCAAGGAGAGTGGACTGACAAGCGGCCAAGCATGCGAGGAACTACACGGGCTCTAGCCGTCAACTGATGGACCAACAACCATCCTCGCTCACGCGTCGGGTTACGATTTTTACAATCGACAATCACGCTAGGCACCAGCATGCTATCCTCCCATTGCAACCCGCCGCGTCAGCAAGGAGAGTAGACAAGCAAGTGGCCAAGCATGCGAGGAACTACACGGGCTCTAGCCGTCAACTGATGAACCAGCAACCATCCTCGCTCACGCGTCGGGTTACGATTTTTACAATCGACAATCACGCTAGGCACCAGCATGCTATCCTCCCATTGCAACCCGCTGCGTCGGCAAGAAGAGTAGACTAACAAGCGGCCAAGCATGCGAGGAACTACACGGGCTCTAGCCGTCAACGGATGAACCAGCAACCATCCTCGCTGACAAGCTAGCGAGCGAACCTTAGATATTCTTACCAGAGCCCTTGGTCAGAGCCATAAAGGCCGATTCAAGGTTCGTCGCCTTGGCGCCAAAGTGCTTGAACCCAAATCCGCCGTTGACTAGGTCCAAGGAGAGCGGGCTGTAGTCCAGCACCCCTTCTTTCAAGGTAACTTCAAACATTCCGCGAGCCTTGTCCAGTTTATCGACGAGGGCGTGGGACTCCAGAAACTTGGCTGCTTCCGCCTGACGCTCAACCGGTGCGATCTCAATTTCCAACACGGTTTGCGGTCGCACCGTTTTGATCAATTCCTCAATCGTCCCGTTGAACCCCATCTCTCCGCGATTGATGATCCCCACCTTGTTACAGATGTCTGCCAATTCCGGCAGAATGTGGCTGCTCACAATAATTGTCTTACCGGTCTGCCCCAACCGCCGAAGCAGATTCCGCATCTCAATTCTGGCGCGAGGGTCAAGCCCACTCAGCGGTTCATCCAACAGCAATACTTGAGGATCATGCAATAGCACACGGGCGAGCCCCAATCGTTGCGTCTGCCCTCGGGAGAGGGTATTGGCATAAGCATCTCGCTTGAAATCCAAATCGACGACATCCAACATTTCATCACAGCGCTGGCGGCGGGCGGCACCTTGAATCCGATACGCGGCCGCAAAGAACTCCAAATACTCGATGACTGTCATGTCATCGTAAACGCCAAAGAAATCGGGCATGTAGCCCACCAACCGTCGAATTTCTTTAGGATCGGTGTAGATCGAATTCCCGCACACGTAGGCCTCGCCGTATGTGGGAGTTAGCAGAGTGGCGACGATGCGCATTGTCGTCGTTTTACCAGCTCCGTTGGGACCAATAAAGCCGAACAAGTCTCCCTCTTCAAGCTCCAGATTGATGCCGCGAATCGCGTACATATCACCATACTTCTTGGTCAAATTGCTGGTCTTGATCACAGGAGAAACCTTGTCGCAATGGATCGTGTTTGGGGAATGCAATTCAAATAGCCGCCAGCGGCTTGTCTCAGTAATAACCCACCGCGTGACGGGCTGTCGAAATATTAGACCTTCGCGCAAGCTAGCCAGACTTGGTCGCTAATCAAAGGTGATTCGGAGGGGGATAAACATGCTCTCAATTCAACCAGCCGTCAGCCGCCGGATTACTTCTGTTCCGCTAAAACCATAAAAGTGCTTCCATCGACAGCCCACTAGCGATCAGCGGTTGCTTGAGAAACGGGAATCAGAATGCGGCACCATACGCGATCGATCCCACGCTTCACCTCCACATTCTCTCCCCCCTGGGTACTGTCACCCGAGGAAACATCCAAGCTAGCCCACGGTGCATCGACGCGTGCGACCAAAACAGCCTGATCAGTCCGCATCAAGTTGCTATGATCAACACCTGCCTGATAGCGATGGGAAAGAGACGTGTAGGATCTCCCCGACGCAACTTTGTGAAACATCATTAACTCCAACAAGCGATCCAAAGCGTCGCGATCGTTGGGATCCCATGGTGTAACCACGTCACTTCCATCAACATTGCGACGACGGTGAAGCCGCCGCGCAATATCCTTGGGGATGGTGTCATAAGCAATCGACAAAGACTCGCCGGGAGGAATCCGACTTGCCAGACTGTAGTACCAATTGTGATAGAACAGCATTGGTTCTTTAAGATCCACATCGAGTGGATTCACTAGCACCCCAGTCAGCTGATCGACCCCTGGGATTTCCGTGAGCTGAGATTCCCGGGGATTGGATAATTGTCCATCCCAAGTCGTGACGAAGCTCTTCGTTCCAGCGGAAGGAATCCCGACGTTCTTGATCACAGAGCCTCCGTCGCCTTGCACATCGATCACGTAGCTAGGCATGCCGCGATCGGTACTCAACTGAGAAAGCAAGCCTCCCAAACCTGCACCGGGCAACCCCTGCCAATCACTGTAGGCGGAATTGGCGGAAACGTGAGGCACGGCATCGGTGGCGTTGGCCCGGACCGATACCGTTCTGGCGGCCCCGCTATAAACGTGGCTCCACAGCCGCCCTTGGACTTGACCGGTACTGACGTCAATATCGATCAACTGCGCGGCGTTTACCTGCAACTCATCGGGACGAATCGAATGGTAGAACCAAGTCAAACCGCTGCAAATAAGCAGCAATGACGTCCCGGCAAAGTACCAACTCAGGTGAGGTCGCTGCAGCCATTTCACCGAAACGAAGTAATCCACCGGACCGATCAACAGCAACACTCCGATCAGGAGTGCCACGAATAGGCTGAAGGAAATCCCAGAGACTCCGGAGAAATTGTCGAGCGTAGCCCGCAATTGCCCCACCAAGTCGCTGTAGCCGCGGTAGGAGGACTCTCCCACACTGCTTTGCCGATCTCCGGTAATCATCTCTCGATCCACATAGGGCTCAATCAACAGCCCCCATAGCAATCGGCGGTCTTTCCAGCCCGAGAAGGCGGGCGCATCAAGCGAACTGGTCACCAATTGGATCGTGCCGTGCCCATACGCGTAGCGTATCCACCAAGGAATATCGCGTCCCAGGGTGTCCGCAAAGGACAATTCAACCTCTCCACGCCCCAATTCCAAGATGCTGGCAGAGAAGCCTGGTAGCGGAGCATCGGTAGCAACCATCGATTCCAGCGTTCCAGGATTGGAAACCTGCCCGCTTCCGACAATCTCCCCTGGGAGAAACCTTTGCAAACCACTTGCCGGATTCGTGGACTCCCCCAGGGAGATCACGCAACCGCCGCCGCCTCGTACCCAGTGTTCCAACGCGGCCCATTGAGAAGTTGAGATGGCTGACAGAAATTCGTCGTCCGCACCTGAGATCACCAACAGGTCACAGGCGGCGTAGTACCGCCAGTCCGCAGGAATCTGGTCGACGGTCCTTAACACGGCTGTAGAAAAGGTGCTGGTAGAATTCGAGACGGAGTTGCGGCTCAGTTGCTCGATCCCCATGGCGGATCCCAAGGCCAACACCAGCGGCTGGTCTGAGGGCAACCCAGCGTCGTCACCTTGCGTATCGAGTTCCGTTTCCCCTAAGACTTGGGAGTCTTCCATGACCCGAACTGCTACGGGTGTTCCAAGTCTTCCAATGCGGACCGGCACCCACACGTAAGCCTGCTGCAATGGGTCTGACAAAGAATGCTGCAACAGCGAAGCATCGACATCCTGACGGTAGACCACGGTCACGCCATCCCCGTCGACACTGTGCACTTCAATCGCAGTCACCTTGTCTGCGATGCCTGATGGTAGGTTGACCCGAACCGGGGAAAGATGTCCTAGCTTCCACATGCCGGCCAACCCTAGCTCAGCGGTCACTGCATCGACGGCAACTGCATCGCTGGCAACAGGTGCGAGCGGCTCATCCACCTCGGCACTCTGCCGCTCAGCCCCCACCTCGGTCACAGTTTGCCCCTGAAGCACCGATGCTGCCAAACATATTAAAAGCATGCTGCCGCAGAGAAAACGCAACCACATGAAAAGACCTGCAAAGAAAACGGGAAACACAAGACGCGTAAATTGCTGCTATGGCAGACGTTTGACTTCAAGGTTCTTGAAGTACACCACACTCATTGGATCATGGGCTTGCAAGGCAAAGGTACCCGGCATTAGACGGCGGTCGAAGTCCTTGGAGTACGCGGGCTGATTCTCAGGCTCCGTATAGTCGACCATCGTCTCACCATTGAGCAACAGTCGAATGCGCCGCCCTTCTACAATAATCTCTTGCGTGTACCACTCATCATCCTTCACACCTGGATCCGCAATGTTCTCCACCGAATACAGACTGCTCGACTTCTTTGGATCGGTGTGGGACACATTCACTTGGCACTCGTAGCCGAACTTGGGCCAACCCGACTCCTGGAACTTGGTAGCAAAGTAGATCCCAGCGTTGCTCCCCTTGGTTGTCTTTACGTCGGCCTTGAAATGAAAGTTCGTAAACGGCTTGTCTTGGCCCACGTAGAACAGGTGGGCGCGAGGTCCTGCACAAACCAACATGCCCTCCTCCACTTTCCAACTCTCGGGATTTTCGTTGACCTTCCAACCCGTCAAAGATTTTCCATCAAACATTTCCACCCAGCCATCTGCCTCTTCCGCGACTTTGTCCTGAGCTCTCAGGGTGGCAGGGGTGAAACTGGTTAACGATACCACCAGCAGGGCTAATACTGCAGATCGGGTTATTTTCATCATCATGCAAAACCTCAGGTAGGAGTCCTAAACGGAAAATTGGGGGGAACAACCAGTTGCGGACGCGCGGTGGCCTAAATGCCGCCCTACAGGTCGCACAAGGCCTCGATGCCGTGCGAGAGGGCGGAGACCGACGATTGTACCGAAACATGCAACTTCGGCAGCCATTGGAAGGGAGAATTGCTGGTCTTAATCGCAACCCGACGTGTGCGCCAGGCAAGGGCGACGGCCGCTACAGCGTGATTCGGGGGGGTGCTAGCTTCGCGCGAAAACTGAAAACGCTCTTCTAGCGACAATCCGCTCCACGACTTGCCAAAGGAGTCGTTTCGATGGCTTGGGCCAACAAAGTAGCCGATATGCCACCTCCCCACGCCCAACGTCAGCGGCTTCAAAAAGAAAAAGGCAAGTGCCACCGCTACGGCAGACACTTGCCCAAATGCATCGATCGACGGCGAGTTTATTACTCGTCTTTTTTGCCTTCGACGTTTCCACCAGGAAGCAACTTGGCTTCGATTCGTTTGGCAAAGGTCTCGTGCTTCTCGTCGCCACTCTTCTCGTCTGCGAGCTTCTTGAAGATCGCGTCGAGGCGTTCTGCGAACTGCTCAGGATCCTTCTTGAAATCAGCTACTGGGAATTCATCCTTTTCCAACGCTTCATGCAGGGCTGCACCGTAGGGATTGCGGACCTTCTTCTTGTTTTCTTTATTAACATGGCACACGTTGCACTTGGCTTCTTTCACCAAAGCGACGAAGCCTTCATCGGCCTTTTCACCAGCGTAGATTGCTACGAATCGATCGCTTAGCTGTTTGATGGCAAACGCCGGCGATGCTGAAGTGATCGCGAAGCCAGCCACTGCCAAACCTAGTAAAACCTTCTTCATCCGTTAATATCTCCCTGAGATGTCAAACTTAATAAACTGCGGTTTTCGTATGCAAGTTTGCGCACAACGTCACACAAAATCAAGGGACGGGACTTGCGGAAGGTCACTTTGCCACCGCAATCTTCCCTACAAGGGGGGCGGATTCACCAAGGCAACTCCAGGCTGAAACAACCCCTTGGTGACAGCCATGTCTTCGACATTGGCTTCGTATAATGGCTGTTCCGGCACTCCAGCCTTCTGCCACATGACCTGTGCCTCATTGCCGAGTTCATCGAACCATTCATACCCATTAACTTGAGCCTCGATGAATCCGAACTGAGCAATCCTGGTTTGTCCCGAGTAAACGTGGCAAATATCTCGAATATTCGCGTCGTACGCATTCTCGTGTCCACGCAATAGTAGCATATTAAAATTGCCATTCAAACTCGGCTGGGTTAGCCCGCGAATGACGAATTGCGGTTCCCCCTCCCGCGACCAATACGCGCACTCCTCACTGGTGCGATTCAGTCCCAATAGCGGTGCCCCCTCGCCAACATAGTCCAGCGATGCAAACCCTCGCTCATTCACAAACGTCGAATGGGTGCACATAAGCCGCACAAATCGCATTTGCGAATCGACGGCGCTCGGCCCCTTCACTTCGATCGTAGGACCACTGAGCACGACCAAGCTATTATCGATGCTGACCTCAAGCCGGTTTGCCAGATCGAGATTCTGGAATCCGATGAAGGCTGCTTCACCGCGGACCACACAATTCTTAGCGACGATCGTCAATCGGTTTGTTTCCGATACCCCAAGGCCCGACTTCAACACCTCCACAGACTCATTGGTCAGCAACGGTTTGGTGCTTCCACCTGACAACACCACAAACGTATTCTGGCGGCGGACATCCTTCTTGACTGTTACCGAACAATGCTGCAATTCCAGCGTGGAAGAGGCTTTCATGTCGAACACCGCTTGCTTGGAAATTGCTCCTGCTGCCGGTACATCCATGCGAAAAGCAACATCGGTGCAGGTTAACTGCGTATCGCGTAGGTTGAGCCACGCCATCCACGCGTCGCCATTGGTGGCCGCCGACTTTTGGGGCAATTCGAGGATGGCTGGGTGCACCAGATTTCCGCGAAGCTTCAAGACACCCGCGCCTAGATATACGGGCCGATCAACAACAACTCGACCTCGTATCTCGATTTCCTTGAGCGACGGGTCTTGGGCATACCTCTCAACCGCAGTGGCAAACGAGCTCTCCCATCGCATCGGCGCCACGTCGAAAGGCTGCTCGGAAGCCACCACCAAAACATCCACCGCCGCCCCACGACTCGCCGTCTGCCCTTCAGCTCCACTGGATGCTGCGTCTGGACCGGTTGCCGAAGTGGCCGCAGCATCCACCACACTTCGCTTCTCAGGAGTGGCCGATGCCGAGCTACCCGATGCGGGACTGGGAGCCGGCAAATTCGGCATTGCCTGCGGCGACTCGGAATGATCGTGCGGTGTCTCCTCCGACCTAGAACTCGCGATTCCACTTTCCACACCACCTTCAAAGTCAGGCAGAAAGTCATTCGATAAACTCTGCACGCTTTGCAGCCACAACGTGCTACCCAACAAAAACGCCAAGGCAACCATCCACGGCAGATTGGCTTCCAGGAGGGTTCGCTGCGCAATGCTGGGACTGACTAAGAACGTCCCAGGCGTTTGACTCCGTGGTAATTCTTCAATTTCTGCCAGCAGCACTAAATCGTTGATCAAGTCAACCGGCTTCTGATACCGATCGGCTGGCCGTTTGGCCATTAACTTCATCGTGATTTCATACAACTGGTCGCTCAAATCTTCGCGCCAAGCTCGTGGATCTGGCGGTGGTTGGCTACCATGATTCAAGAGCTTCTGAAGCGCTGTCCCCTCTGGAAACGGAGGATGCCCCGTCAGCAGAAAGAACAAGGTGCAGCCCAGCGAATAGAGATCGCTCCGCACATCTGCGTCTCTTGGATTGCGGGCCTGCTCCGGAGAGATGTAGTCGAAGGTCCCCAGCGTCACACCACTAGCCGTTGCATCCGCCGTAGATTTATCGAGCGACGTGTCGCGGGCAAGCCCCATATCAACGACTTTGATATGCCCATTGGCGGTTACCAATACATTCGACGGCTTGATATCACGGTGAACCACATCGCGTTGGTGCGCATGCTGCAAGGCCTCAGCCACTTGTCGGGTGTAGTAGACCGCATCGTCGACTCCTAAAGGGCCTTCCAGCTCGACGAGATCGCGGATATTCACGCCATCGATGAACTCGAAGACGATGTAGTTCCACTGTTCCGCCTCTCCAACATAGAAGACGCGGGCAATGTTGGGGTGATCCAAGCGGGCCGCCGCCTGAGCTTCCAGGCGAAAGCGTCGTAGCGTTTCCGGATCTCGCTTGGAAGCCGGAATGACTTTAATGGCCACTACCCGGTCGAGCCGCAGGTCTCGCCCGCGAAACACGGCTCCCATTCCTCCGCCACCAATCATCTGATCGACGGCAAAGTGATCGAGCTGGCGACCTTCCAACATCGCTGCCAACTCGGCCAGCGGCATGGAACGATAGAATTCGGCTGGACTGGCCACCGGACGCTGGCTGATGACCGTCATGGAGTCTTCGGCGACCGCTTCCAAATCAATCGCTCCACTTCCCGCTGACGTGGCATCCTCCCCCGCTCCACCCTGGAGATTCGTGAGGTGCGGGCCATCGTAGGCAACCGTTCGCGACGAACGCTCCTGCAGCTTGGCCGCTGGCGGCGGAACCTCATCGTCTAGAGCTGGAGACGATTGCGGCTCATCACCACTTGGCAATAATTCAGCATCCTCGCCAGACTCAGGATGGGATTGAGGATCTCCAGGTATTCTATTCATGTCGCACAGTTCATTCGCCCTACATTGAGCAGTATGCCGCAAGCAGCAGTTGAGTTTCTCCCACGCATCGCTCTTCCACCTAGGTTTGCCCCTCCGAGACACGCTGGCCTGGCTCCCAGGCCCTGCCTGGCAACGAGGAAGTCGACTCTGCCTGCCAACCAGAGAGTTCGGAGCAGACCGATCGTACGGGTCGGCATGTCGAGCGGCCTTGCCGAACCAGCCCCGACCAAGAGCCCTACCACTGCCCCTTCACCTTCACCTTCACCTTCACCTTCACCTTCACCTCCAAGGCAACAACCACGCACGCGGCCACGCGTGCCCCAAGCTGCCCCGTCGCGTCTCCCTTACCAGGATAAGTACCCGCCGGATAAGCGTCAAACTTCCCTTTGCCCCATCCGGGCTAGATATCCCTAATTAAGCCCCCAGCCGCTAAAGCCACGCCACCCAACCACTACAGTCCTCACAACCCAACTCACTCGCGCACCACGCGAAAGCCAAGATAGCTAGCCGCGTCCCCGGCTTCAGCAAAAGCCCGCACGGTCGAACGGCACTGGATGGGACTGACATACCACGACCCACCCCGCAGCGATCGCCAATCACCGTGCTGGTGCTGAGGCGTGTCTTCCAAAACTGCAAAATCAAGGATCGCTTCAGGGTTCTGCCGACTCCCACGCCGACGAGCATCATCCAACATCTCCTGATAGACCCCTGGGGAGTATTTGTCGCTACACCATTCCCAAACATTGCCATGCATATCGCAGATACCCCAAGGATTCGGCTTCCGCGATGCCACCGGAGCGGTATAGACGAAGCCATCCCCCTGATTCGGCTCTAAACCAACCACGCGCTGGCGGATCACCTCCTGCGGGAACATTTGATAGAGTGTTGCATCCGCAACATTCGCATAGGCATAGACTCTGTCGGGATCGTCGCCGCAGCTATAGCACGTGCTAGTGCCCGAGCGGCACGCGTATTCCCACTCCGCTTCACTCGGTAATCGGTATCGCACAACTTCCGTTTTGCTCAACCATCGGCAAAATGCATTCGCATCGTTCCACGATACGCAGGTGACAGGGTGTTCATCGGACTGCTCGAAGCCAGGCTGCCTCCAGTGACGCCCCTCGATCAATGAAAACCTATCCAGCGGCTCTGCATCAGGACAAAACACCAGCGCTGCGTCAGCGCGTTCTGCGTCGGTAACATACCCAGTGCTGGTCACGAAACGGCGAAATTGTCCCACAGTAACTTCAGTCTCTCCCAGCCAAAAGTCTTTAGTGATTCGAACCGGAAACTGGGGCATTTCAAGACCCGCATGAATTTCCAATTGGTACGCACTTCGCTTGTGGTTGGCCAATACGTCCTCCCGTTCGCGCAGTCCCATCTGGAATTCGCCCGCTACGATCCGAACCAACTTCATCCCTAGCGTATTCTGGATCGGCTCCTCGGCCTGCGCTGGCCAGGTCCCGCACATCAGCATGCCACACACCAGCCCCCAGAACACGCGCCCGGGCTGCATCAGCGGTTGAACTACCATCGAAAGTTGGAAGATCATGCCTGCACCAACTCCGCAATTACGCCACGACTGTCCTGAAACTCTCCACCCACGGGTACCCCCACTCGTTCCAACATGGTCTGCCACACAGACGCAAGTGGCTGCTCCGTGTCCAATCTCAGATGCCCCCGATGGCGAACACCGAGTCCCTGCCCTCCCGAGAGGATCGTCGGAAGATTGTCTCGACTATGCTCGAACCCCATTCCGCTGGAAAGCCCTAACACCGTGTGATCCAGCAACGAGCCCTCCCCCTCCTTCACTTCAGACAAGCGTTTCAGAAAATAGGCCCAATGCGTCATGTAGATCGCATCCACCTTGGCCAGTTCATCTAGATTCCGCGGATCGTTGCCATGATGAGAAAGCGCATGATAGCCATTGGACACATTAAACTCAGGATAGACTCCGCCAGAGAGCTCCTTACGGACCACATAGCTAACCACCCGCGTCGAATCGGTCTGAAACGCCAGCACGATTAAGTCGTACATCATCTTCGCATAGTCGTCGTAGAGGTATTCTCCGTTTCCTTCGGGGCCTTTCATCGGTTGCTCGAATCTCCCGTGTAGCCCATCAAGCTTTGGCTCCGATTTGGGACGGTCGGCCCATGCTATTCTGCGTTCGAGTTGCTGCTCCAATTCACGTAGACTGGTAAAATACTGGTCGAGCTGCTGTCGATCGGCTTGCCCCAGTCGAGCATTTACTTGCTTGGCATCGCTGCGAACCAGATCCAGCACCGACCGACGCCGGTTCAACCCTCCAACCTCGGCTGCGGTTTGCTCGGGCGAATTGGGACGAAACAAGCGGTCGAACATGGCCGTGGGATCGTTCTCAGCCGCCAGCGGAACTCCTTGTTCGTTCCACGATATAGTGGCCAGCGCTTGAGAGCCGTAGTTGGTCCCGCGATCAACCGATAGCTGCATGGAACTGAAGCGGGTCTCTTTTCCAATAACCTTGGCCGCAACTTGATCCGGACTGATCTGCTGTTTTTCCCCTCGCGCAATGGAGGTCGAGAAGGGATAAGCCCCTTCGTGCCCGCCACCTTCGGCTAAGTAAGTACCACTGAGCACGGTGAACTTTCCACGCATCGGCTCGAGTGGCTTCAAGATGCGGCTCGCCGTAAAATCCTCGCCTTCGTCCTGGGGAGTGAACTGACGCATGTTCATACCAGTCCCGAAGTAAAACATCCCCATTCGCGCCGGCGCACTGCTCACCTCCGCCCCCACCGCGTCGCGTCCAGGCAACATCGCTTGCAAGTAGGGGAGTCCCACGGCGGCGCCTGCCCCACGCAACAGAGTTCGGCGAGAGAGTCGGAACGGTTTCTGGTAACTCATGAGTATTCCTTGAGACGCTTGGCAGATGCGTATTGAGTAATGGTCGCGAATGGGTTGAGCAAGAAGGAAAAGGGGGCAAAACAAGTATGGAGCAAGGAGGGGACAGAGTCGATTCTGGAGGAAACGTCGCTTCGCTGAATTTCGGAAGGCCTTTCCTACTTCTGCAGGAAAGGGTCGCTAGATACGATCGCGTGAATCAGACTTCGCAGCGTGTAGTGGTGATCGGCCATGTGACTGACCAATGCATCGATCCGCGAACGGTCCGAGACTTCCACCGACCTGCCCGTCGCGTAGGTAAACATTTTCTCGGCCAGTCCCTGGGCAAACCGCTCCTCCTGCTTCAGGAGCAGTTGCTTGAACTCCGCCCAAGTCTCAAATGCCTCCCCATTCGGAAGCACGCCCGACGCATCGATCGTGGGACTATTGCTTCCGCGAAACCCCTCGCCGTCCTGCACTGTTCGCCATTGCCCAATCACATTGAAATTTTCTAACGCGAGCCCATAACAATCAATTCGCCGGTGACAGGCCGCACAAGAGGCAAGCTGCTGGTGCTGGATCAACCGCTCACGCACCGTCAGTTTTTCTCCTCGAATGTTTGGCTCAACTTCGCCCACATTGGGAGGCGGCGGATTCGGCGGATCGTTGAACAACACATTTCGGACGTAGGCACCACGGCTGACCGGCTTGGTCCGTATCCCATCCGATCCAGCCATCGCCACCCCAGCCATCCCCAGCAGCCCTCCACGAGGCGATTCGCTACTTAACTGCACGCGGCGAAAGTGATCTCCCTCCACGCCTGCAATACCGTACAGTTCCGCCAACGGTTGATTCAACATGGTCCAATCGGAATCGATGAATGCAATTGCAGATTCATCCCGCTGCAACACCTCTTTGAAGAAGGCCAAGGGTTCGGCGACCATCGCTTCCCCCAGCTTCGGCGTGTAGTCGCGATAGACGCGCTCACTCGGTGCAAAAGCCAAGATCGCATCGGTCTTCAGCCACTGCCGTCCAAAACCTTCGACCAACCCATCTACCTTGGGGTCGGCAAGCATCCGATCCACCTGCCGAACCAACTCACCGGAATCCCTCAACCGCCCCGCGCGGGCAAGATCGAACAATTCGTCATCGGGCATAGAAGACCATAGAAAATAGCTCAACCGTGTGGCCAACCCCCAGTCAGAAATCGCTTGCAAACTGTCGCGTTCCGAATTGGGCAAAGAGCTCGCCTCTGATTCGATCAGATAGAGAAATTTTGGCGAACACAGGACCGTCGCAAGGCCGTTGCGAACCGCTTGATTGAACGGCTCACCATCGGCAATCTCGGCTTTCACCCCTTCGGTAATGGACTCGACCTCTTCAGGCGACACCGGACGGCGAAAGGCGCGTCGCATCAAACGCTCAAAAATCGCGTCTACATACTCAGCATTCAAGACGGCCCCCTCCCCTCGAAACAAGAGAGCCTGATGGCTCTTGGGAGGCCACTGCTCATACAACGGACCTTCGCATTCGATCCAATCGACATACAGTTTTGGAAACTGACTTGTATCCGCAGATTCAGGTGTCGGTTTCGCCCGCGTCAGTGCTTCGAGCTGTTGGCGCGATTGCAGACGCAGCGCCGCCTCAAAGTCGTCTCGCTCCGCTGCCTCCCTCTGAGCTTGAAATAACTTTGCTCCTACGGGACTCGATTGTTGAAACGCAGAGCCGTTCACGATCGAAACCGAATACTCTCCGCACTTCGGGTCGCGCGCTGTCAACAACTCATACACTTGAGGCTCATCGGTGACATCCGATTCAATCAAGAGTTGCCGGTCCTGCTGCGGGTGCTGTTGACGCACCTGCATGCGTACCGGCTTTCCATCGGCACCGCGCGTCCCCCAGACGCGAACGCGAATCCGATAAAAACCGGCAACAGGAATCTCTTTCTTAGTGTCACCGTACTTCATCTCCCCAAACGAGCGAGTTGAGTGGTCCATCAGCAGGATGTCGTGCTCGCGACACTCAATGCCTGGATTCGCACATAGATAATCGATCGCCCTGTTGGCGGCGGTGTCCTCGAGCTCAAACCGTATTGTTTGCGTTGGGAACTCTGGTGGACCATCAACCACTGCCTGCTCAGCAAGCCGGGTCGCCAACTCAAAATAGTTTTCCAACAGCGATGGATCGACCATCAGTCCGGTGGAGACCTTGTCGAATCCGTCAACGGTTCCATCAGGGGGCAATAAATCCTGTGGACTCTCACCCGGTAAAAAGCGGATACTCAGCAAATCCCGAATCGTATTGGCGTACTCCGTGCGGTTCATCCTCCGCAATAGAGAACGTCCCCCCGAACCAACTCGGCGACGCTCTTCGGATCTCACCCCGGCTGCAATCCAATCGGCAACTTCCCCAAGCTGCTCGAGCTCCGGTGGCGGCTCTTCGGGGGGTGGCATCTGCCCAAGGTTGATCTGATCCATCACCTCCGCCCATCTCGCTGCCGACTCGGGGACAGAAAAATCGGGTTGCAATTGGTCCAAACGCAGACTAGCGTTCGCCTCCCCCTCTCCGTGGCAAGCGATGCAATGCTGGCGTAAAAAGGGCACAACGGAGTTCGTGTAGGTCGAAGCGTCATGCGCGACCGGCTTCCCCCCTGGATCTGCAGCATGCATGGGTGACAGTAGCGAAATCCACGCCAGAATCAGGGCTAGACTCCCATGTCCCCTGAGCTGACTTCTCCCATCGTTCCGAATTTTGGTGCTCATCCTGCAACTATTCTTATCGCTTATTGCCGTCTGGTCCTGCAAATACTGCCCTCTGCGTCTCTCTAGGATACTCCACTTGCGGGCCGGTTGTTGAACCCAGAATGCGAATCAGTCTCCTCGCCCCCCTCCGCCAAACCGGCCGAGCTCGCAAGTACGTCAGCAAGCTGCGCGAAGGGAGGGACAGAGCACCCCTTTGGTGTGCAATGCCTGCATTGTCAGGCCCATCCCTCGGAACATAGTGGTCTGCCCCCAGCGGGCCCGCTCCAGCTCGGCCCCTCAGCGAAAGAAACTTATTTATCCATCAAAGGTTGGCTCGCGAATGACGCGAACCGTAGCGCCGAGCCACCACGACTCGCCCCCACCTTCACTCGACCTAATTCACCTCAGTAGCGAGCAAACTGCTCGCTGCAATACGCTCACGATCTATCCACCACAGCCACCGGGCAATGGCCCATCCCGCCCGCAAGGGCAACCGATCGTGGTAAGATCGACCTGTTCAACCATGCGCATGCGCGACTGCATGCGATAGCTCGCTAGCGTTGCTAAATGTACCCACCTTGAGAGAGTAAATCCCCATGCTTCGATCCCCCTCCACCGCACAGCACACTGGTAGCCAACGTTTCAGCGTCCTCAGCTGCAACCCAGCACGCCTGCTCGCGATCCTAGTAGGTGCTTGCGTCCAGCTCGTTGGCGGGCAACCACTGATCGCCCAGACCGACAGTCGCCCCGATATCGTCTTGATCGTGGCCGACGATTTGGGCTGGGGAGACCTAGGCTGCTTCGGTGCCGAGGATCTAGAGACCCCATCCTTGGACGGTCTGGCTGCGCGCGGCCAACGCTGGACGAATTTCTACGCCAACTGCACCGTTTGCTCCCCCACGCGAGCTTCCATCATGACGGGCTGCTATCCAGATCGCGCAGGTGTACCTGGGGTGATTCGCACCCATGCCAGCAACAGCTGGGGCAAGCTGGCCAACCTCCCCACACTCCCCGAAGTCCTATCCAAGGCGGGCTACCAGACGGCCTGCGTCGGTAAATGGCATCTTGGCCTCTCCCCCGAAGATCATCCCCAATCTCGCGGCTTCGATTCGTTTCATGGTTTCCTAGGCGACATGATGGACGATTACTACACCCACCGTCGCCACGATATCGCCTACATGCGTAAAAACCGTACGCCCATCAATCCCGCCGGACACGCCACCAGCCTTTTTGCTGGCTGGGCGAACCAAGCCATCGACCGCATGGCAGACCAAGACCAACCCTACTTTCTCTACTTGGCATTCAACGCACCTCACACTCCCATCCAGCCGCCGGCCTCCGCGCTGGCCCGCGTCCAACAGCGTGCTCCGGAAATGCCTGAAACTCGCGCCAAATTGGTGGCCTTAATCGAAGACCTCGATGCTGCCATTGGTCGTGTCCTATCCAATATCGAAAACCGAGGACGTGACACGCTCATTGTATTCGTGAGCGACAACGGAGGCCAAAGAAATGTCGGTGCCAACAACGGTCCTCTGCGAGACGGCAAGGGATCTAAGTATGAAGGAGGTTTGCGTGTTCCGGCCATCGCCTGCTGGGACGGTCAGATTCCGGCCGGTTCCGAAACCCAAGCAATGGGCGTTACCATGGATATCCTCCCCACTCTGTGCGAAATTGCCGGTTCGCAAGCCCCAACCGGAATCGACGGACAATCCTTGACCCAATGGGCACAACATCCCAACGCCCCCCAAGACCCGAGAGAGGTCTACTTTGTCCGACGCGAAGGAGGCAATGCCTATTCCGGTTTAACGATCGAAGCCTTACGCCAAGGGGATTGGAAGCTGGTCCATAACTTCCCGACCTCTCCCTTTGAATTGTTCAATTTGGCGACCGACCCAACGGAGTCACAAGATCTGTCCAGGAAGCAACCCGCCAAACTGCGCAGTCTGCAGAGCGCTCTGCGATTGCACATCCAACGTGGCGGGCAAGTCCCCTGGCAACCGATCCCCCAGAAACCTACCGCTCAATAGCAGCGCATCAAGCCAGTCGCAGGTGCGTTTTACCAAGAGAAACTGCAACCCGCTGCGTCAGCAAGGAGAGTCGACTGACAAGCGGTCAAGCATGCGGGGAACTACCCGGGGTCTTACCTCCAACTGCTGAACCAACCACTCATCCTCGCTTACGCGTCGGGTTGCGTTTTTACGATCAACAACCACCCCATGCACCAGCATACCCCCCCTCATTGCAACCCGCTTAGGCTGTGAATTTTTAGCCAAGTGGTTTGCAAATTAATTTTAGGCGCTACAACTATAGCATGAATACTCAAAAACCATCGCAGCTTGCTCGTGTTTCCCGCCCCCATCGTATTCAAGTGGAAATGCACATGCTTTCACTTGAAGATATGCTTCCGCGCGACCATCGTGCTCGCATTGTCTGGTCGTTTGTCAAAACGTTGGACCTAGAACCTCTGTATGAAAAGATCGTTGTCACCAAGAGCACCGTTGGCCGCAATAGTATTGCGCCGGAGATACTGGTTTCACTGTGGCTTCTGGCAACCTTGGATGGCATCGGCACAGCCCGAGAACTTGGTCGCCGATGCGAGACGGACATAGCCTATTTATGGACGCTCGGAAATGTCACGGTCAATTATCACACGTTGAGCGACTTTCGAGTGGAGAACGGAGCATTCTTGGAGAAGACGCTCGTTGACACGGTTGCCTCGTTGGTCGCCCAAGGTCTGGTGCCCCTGGAGACCATTGCCCAAGACGGAATGCGCGTTCGGGCTAGTGCAGGCAGTAGTTCGTTTCGCCGCAAGCCGACGCTTGAGTCATTGCAGCAGCAGGCTCAGGCTCACGTAGATAGATTGAAGAAAGAATCCGAGAACGAATCCGATCGTTCCGATGGAGACGCACGTCGCCAAGCGGCAGTCGAACGAGCATCGCGTGAGCGTCAAGAGCGATTAGATGAGGCTTTGCGACAGTTTGAGGAGCTTAGTAAGCAGCGCGAGTCTCGGAGAAAAGGTGACGGCGAAAAGACTCGCGTGAGCACTACGGACCCTGACGCCCGTAATATGAAGATGGCCAATGGTGGCTTCGATCCGGCCTTCAACGTCCAGTTCGCAACCGATGCTGACTCGCGAGTAATAGTCGCTGTCGATGTTATCAACTCGGGAACTGACAGTGGCCAAATGGCACCAATGCACGAGAAAGTGTGCTCAACTTACGACAAGACACCCAAGACGCAATTGGTCGATTCCGCTTACGCAACCAAGGGCGATGTTAAGACCGTGGAGTCTAAAGGGACCGAAGTCGTCTCCACGATCCCCCGTGGATCGGTATTGGAAAGCAAAGGCAAAGATCCTCACGCGCAGCAACCTGGCGAAAGCGACGAATACACAGCGTTTCGCGCGAGAATGGCCAAAGAGGAATACAAAGAGCTTTACAAGACGCGCCCGTCGGTTGCCGAATTTCCCAATGCGGACTGCCGCAATCGGAACCTTCGGCAATTCAAAGTTCGAGGACTGGTGAAGGTCAAAGCGGTAGCGCTATGGCATGCCGTGGCCTTTAACTTCACACGCATGGTAAACCTGGGGGCCTTGGCAAGCTAAGCAGTTGCAAGGCAACCGCTTGGTTGAGAAATAACACAACTCGAAGAGATGAGCATGATGGACACGAGCTAACTTGCTGGCCAACAATCCGACCAAGTAAGACTTTCAGCCGCCAATTCGAAAAAATTTCGTGGTTGGAATACCAAAAGAGTCCGTTGGTGAAAAAACTTCACAGCCTAGCTGCGTCAGCAAGGAGAGTCGACTGGCAAGCGACCAAGCATGCGAGGAACTACCCGGGGTCTTACCTCCAACTGCTGAATTAGCCACTCATCCGCTTACCGGGCTGTTGATTTAATAGCAATTTGAGTTTTAATGCGGATATAGCATCCCTAATTGTCTGGTAGCGGAGGTTACCTTTCCTTGCTCACGCGGCGGGTTAATATTTCAACAGCCAGTTACGCGTCGGGTTACGATGTTTACATTCGACCGTACTGCGGATTGCGTTAGGGGCTTGAGACAGGAGGGGCTCAGTGCAGCACCACTGCGGCAACCTTACGACCGCATCTACGGGAAAAACCGCTGATCAAACGAAGAGACAGCCCCCTCCTCAGGGAACAGCGGTAATTATTCGACCACTAAACGCACTTTTGAGACCTTTATCTTGATTCGTGGACCAAACGTGTCAACATGGAGTGTTAGCGTTCAAACGGCCCCTCGCCCTCCGCTATCAACAGCCTCCGATTTGGTGCTTAACACCGTATGTCCTCAACTCACTTCATGACCACCATGCACCGAGACGCACTGCGGACGTTCTTCGATGCATCCCCGACTGCGCGCCTGCTGCGCTCAGACCTGGCTCCCCTGGTAATTGACTTTCTCAATCGCACTTTCAAGGCGGGCGAATCCATTTCGATCGGCCAGACCGAACTGCGAGTCATGCTAGCCACCTACCAAGAAGAGCTGCACGAGATTGAGCCCGAGGTAATGCGAGGCCCGCCGCAGCGCTATGCTACCCAGTGGGCCGAAAACGGCTGGCTCAGTCGTTTTCTGGAAGCCAGTTCGATTGAACCGCAGTATCAACTCACCCGTTATGCCGAAGAGGCAATTCGCTTTGTCGATTCGACACTCTCCAAAGGCAATAGCTTGGTGGGTACCGAGAGCCGCCTACGGCTGGTCATTGAGACGCTGGAGGACATCGTCCGCGGCGCCTCTGCCGATCCCAACCGCCGGCTGGAGTATCTGAAACTCCAACGCGTTGCGATCGATGAAGAGATTGCCGCAATCGAGGCGGGAAAATCGGTACAAGTCTACCGTCCCTCTCAGATACGCGAGCGTTTTCAAACGGCCATCGATCTCCTTAAAGCCTTGCAGAGTGACTTTCGAGCTGTGGAAGAGCGTTTTCAGTCGATTACCCGTGACGTGCAGCAACAGCAATCCACCGGCGATAAGACGCGGGGGGGAATTCTTGGTTTTGCCCTCGACTCCGAAGATCTACTCAAACAGCAGGATGAGGGAATCAGCTTCTTTGCCTTCGTCGCTTTCCTCTTTTCTCCAACCCAGCAAGCCGCCTTGCGGAAAAACATCGAAGAGGTGCAGCAGCTGTCGGCACTGGCAGAGGAGCACGAATCATTGCAGCACGTCCGCCGCATGATACCTGCCCTGTTGGCCGAAGCTGACAAAGTCATGAAAACCACCGCGAGGCTCTCGGGCACCCTGCGCCGCCTGCTCGACGCTCAAGCCGCCGCACATCGCGTGCGCCTCGCGAACGTACTGCGCGATATCAAACAGGCCGCTTTAGAATTGCGTGGCCAACCGCCAGCCGACGGCGTTCTATCCCTCTCAGCCGATGCGGGAATTGCTTCCCCGCTTGCCCGAACCTTTTGGAAACCCCGCGCCACCTTCGACCCACAGACCCCCGAGGAGCACGTCGTCGACCTGTCGGCGCTGCGCGACGCTGCCAGCGCGCTTGCTCGGCTAACTCGCCTCGACTTCCGTCGCTTGCGTCGCACGATTCGCGATGCGACCTACCAAGGCAACTCCGTTCGCTTGGCCACGCTGCTCGAATCCACCCCAGTCACCGGAGGTGTGGTGGAGCTGCTGGGCTATCTCCAAATTGCACATGATGACAAGCACGAAATCGATTCCACGCTGATCGATACCATCTGCATCCTAGAAACGCGTCACCGCGACCGATCTCTCCGCGTTCGCGTTCCCCGCGTTACCTTCAACCCCAAAGCGGTTACCACTCGACCTGGCCGGAGGCCCAAGTGAATCTTCCCAACAACTCATCGTCTGACACCGATTTCCTGCTCTCGGGCCGAGAGCAAGCGTACCCACCGCCGGTCGAGTGGAGCGGAGTTGCAGTCCGCCTCTTGCAAGGTGTGGTCTACCACGATGACAGTCGAAATGTGTGGGAAACGTTGCTGGCCAACGTCTCTCCCTTGACCGAGTATTTTGGAAAACTCGGCTTACTGCTGGTGGTCGATGAAACCGATGCGATGGCCTACCTACGGCAACCGGATGATGAGGAGGTTCCTACAGAATACGATCCCGTACCACGCCTGTTCCGTCGCACCCCCCTGACCTACGAAACGACCCTGCTGTGTGTCTTGCTACGCGATGAATTGCGACAATTTGAAGAGGAGGATGTCCAGAACGAGCGGTGTGTGATTTCGCAGCTAGATTTATTGGCGGTGTGGCAAGCCTTCTTCCCTGAGCAAAACGATGCTGTCAAGCTAAATCGCACCCTAACTTCCGCACTTCGCAAGCTGGAAGACCTCAAATTCGTCCGACAGTTTGAGAAAGAGCCGCCCAGTTGGGAAGTCCGACGAATCATCAAAGCTCGCCTTCCGCTGGCCGATCTGGAACGCTTGCGACATAGCTTGGTCGCCGCTGCGCAGACCGCCGCTCAAACTGACACGGCGACCGAAGAAGACTCCTAAAACGCCAACGGAAAATCACACCATCGCCCCCTCCTCTTCCCCTAAAGTGCTTTCAACCTCAAAGTCATCTCATGGTAGACGTATTTGATCACGCTGATGGTGAAACTCCCCCGCTGCCAGGCTACCGCCTTTCGAAATTGGAAATCTACAACTGGGGAACCTTCGATGGAGCCGTCTATTCGGTCTATCCAGAGGGCCAAACCACACTGTTGGTTGGAGAGAACGGCTCCGGTAAATCAACCTTAGTCGACGCACTACTGACTTTGCTGGTCCGTCCACAGACACGCAACTACAACGTCGCCGCCGGCGCGATGAAGAACGAGAGGGATGAGCGAACCTACCTACGAGGTGCCTACGATCGGACGGTGGGAGAAAGCGGAAGACCTCAAATCCAGTACCTGCGCAGCGGTTCTGGACACTACACCGCCCTGCTCGCTTGCTTCTCTAACGCCGCCTCCAACGACTCTTTCACACTTTGCCAGATTCTCTACTTGAACGCCGACAACTCAGTCGAGAAAGTCTATGCGTTTTGTGAAGGGCAGCGCGGGATTGTGCAAGATCTGTCGCATATCACATCGGCCAGCGCGGTTGCCAAGCACCTGAAGGATCGTGGTTACAACACCACCTCCAGCTACAAGCAATACTTGGGTTGGTTCCAGCGCAAGACCAGCTTCCGTCCCAAGGCGATGGACATCTTCAATCAAACGGTGGCTGTCAAAGACGTCCAGCGACTCGACCTGTTCATCCGCCAGCACATGTTGGAATTGAAACCCTGGAAGAATAAGGTTGATCGCCTCCTCAGTCACTTTAACGAACTGAGCGAAGCTCACCGCATGCTAATTCGCGTGCGACAGCAAGACGAATTGCTCAGCCCCATTTCCGAAGCCGGAGTGCGTTATCAGGCACGGCTCGACGAGGTGACCGCCGCCCGCAAACAACTCGACGCCTGCGAATTGTATTTTGCAATGGAGTCGGTCGCCCTCCTCGAGCCACTGTGCGACAAATGGCAGCAACAATTGCAGTTCTTAGCCGACGAGATCACTCGTCTCGATGAACTCCAAGACCGCTGCCGCAACGAGATCGCGCGGTTGACGGTGGAAATCGAGCATGCCGGCGGCGACCGACTTCGGCAACTGCCGGGATTGATCGAGCAAGCCGAATCAATTTCACGCGTCAAGCTGGCTGCCCGTCATCGCTTCGAAGCTCAGCTCCGCTCCGCCGAACTCCAGCCGCAAATCACTTCACCAGACCAGTTCCACAAGACTCGGCAGTTGATCCATCAACGGCGTAATAGATTGGTTGAAGACCGAACTCAAAGCCGGCACATGAGCAGTGCAATACAGTTCGAAATCGGCTCGCTGACGAGGCAACTCTCCGACGATCGCAATGAGCTCGAGGCGCTGCAGCGCCGCAAGAACAACCTGCCGGAGTCGCTCATTGCCATGCGCGATCAGATTTGCAGCGACTTGCGCCTGGCGCCTTCGGATCTCCCGTTTACCGCAGAGCTGGTTGCAGTTGCCCCCGAGGAACGCGAATGGGAAGCCTCCATCGAACAGGTCCTGTACGGTTTCGCGCGTTCGCTGCTCGTGGCGGAGGAAGTCTACCCCAGAGTATCCGGTTACGTCGACCGCACGCGACTGCTGGACGGACGTGGTCAAGGGCAACGCTTGGTCTACTTGAAAGTGGGTAAACGGAGCGAATCGACTCGTCGCACAAGCAGCGACGAAACGCTCGTTAGCAAGCTACTCTACCGCGACGATCATCCGCTGACCCCTTGGGTCCGCAGCGAAATGCGAGATCGCTTTGACTATCTCGCCTGCGAAACCGTGGAGCGATTCCAAACCACTCGGGGTGCCGCCATGACCAAGAATCGCCACTTGCGATCTGGTGGCTGGCGCCACGAAAAGGACGACCGCGCCCGCTTGGGGGACCGTCGCAATTTTGTACTGGGGTGGGATAACCGCGCCAAGCGACTCGCCCTCTCCGATTCAATTCGTGAGACAGAGGAAAGCTTGCAACAGCTCCACACCCGCGTGGCCAAACTGGTGGCCACGGAAGACCGCACCACCGCCGCCATTGAATCGCTCGACCAAGCCCTGCAAATTGACGACTTCGACATCATCGATTTTGAAAAACATGAATTCCAGGCGTCCCAGTTGCGACTCGAAATGCAACGCATCGAAGAGGCCGATGATCAGATCCAAGAACTCAAGGCGCATCGCAAGAAGTTAGAAACGGAAGTGGTGGGTTACAAATCCGATCGTGATCGTTTTATCGCGCAGCATACCACCCGCGAAACAGAACTGCGCAATGGCCAAGGCTTACTCAACAATGCACGCCGCACCATTGAACAAACCGAGATCAACGGACGGCGTGCCCTACTCGAACAAGAGTTCGAGACGTTGTCCAACCAGTCGCCCGCCCCCCTGTCCATCGAAAACATCGCCACCCTGCCACAAACAGTCGCCGCCGACTTGCGGGACAAGCATGAAAAACTGCGTGAAAGACTGGTTCCTATTGCCAAAGAGGTGACCAGTGCCATGACGCGTTTCCTCAAGAATTTTCCTGATGAGCAAGCCGATTTGGACGCCGATGTCGCCGCCATCTCCAGCTTCAATGCCCTGTACGCGAGAATTGCCAGTGACGATCTCCCCAAGCATGAGACCCGATTCAAGCAGCGATTGAATGAAAAGGTGCTCTTGGAAATTGGGATGCTCCACGGCAGCCTTGAAGGGGAACGTCAGGAAATTCGCAACAAGATCGAACAACTCAATACCGCCCTGCGACTCTTGGAATGGAAGCCTGGGACCTACATGCGTCTGGAACCCAGCGATGTCCAGGATCGAGAGATTCAAGATTTTCGGCGCGAGTTGTCAGCCTGCTTGAACGGAACCCTCGATGGGACGACCGAAGCCAACGAAGCGACTTTTGTGCGCATCGAAAAACTGGTTGCTAAGCTGCGCGAGGAAGGCAACGATCGCTGGCGACAAAAGGTTGTTGACGTTCGCAATTGGTTCAACTTTGCCGCCCGAGAACTGGTGGCAGAAACGGGCGAGGCGCGGAGCTACTATGATGGCGGCACTGGACAATCAGGCGGTGAAAAAGGGAAGCTCGCCTTCCTCGTCTTAGTAGCAGCCATTGCCTATCAATACGATTTGGATCCGAACGCTACACACAGCAACCGCCTGCATTTTGTAATGGTTGATGAAATGTTTTCCCGCAGTGATGACCAACACGCGGAATACGCCCTGGATCTGTTTGAACGATTCGGGCTGCAACTGCTAATCGTGGCCCCCTTGGATGCCAAAGCTCGCGTGACGGAACCCTACGTTGGCACCTACATCCACGTCGTGAAAGACAAACAAACCCATTGCAGCCAACTCCTCTCTTTAACCGCCGAAGAGTTTCAGGAACAGGCTCTGCCCGAAGAGTAGTAATGTCGGCCCGCGTTGCAGAGGTCGAAGCCCTAGAACGCTCGGACCGTGGAGCCCATTCATTGTGAACTCTCCCTTGCAGGGGTCGTACTCAGGATGGCTATCGGTGGAGCCATCATCTCTGTTTCATCGAGATAGAAACTCCCCATGGCGATATCCATTGTCCCATTCTGGTCGAAGTCTGCAACGCAAACCGCTGCGTGACTACAGTCACCGACCTGCAAAACTCGCACTTCAAACTCCTCCCCGCCTGTGTTCTCAAGCCACACAAGTGACGCTAGCTCGCTTGCATCTCCGGCTCCTTTTAGCTGGCTGGGTAGGAACGAGCCAACGAGGATGTCGGTGTCGTCATCTCCATCGAAATCAACTACCTGCGGGCTGTGGCAACCAGGGATATAAGCCAGCTGATGGTCTTCGAAGGTGAGTTGTCCTTTATTCTCCAGCCAGTGGACAGCGTGATAGGGCTTAATCTGAAAACTATCGAGGGCATCGCCATTGGTGTACACCACATCCCAATCGCCATCGCCATCGAGATCACAAACCTCCATACCGCTACTGCCACTGGAGGGATCTGCACTAAAGATCGATTGCCCAGAAAACTGGCCTGAACTGTCTTGCGTATAGAGCATGACGGTTTCGAATTCCTGCCCAAACAAGGCAATAATATCAAGTTTTCCGTCGCCATCGAAATCAAGAATTCTGCTTTCAAGTGCGCCCGACCTAGTGTCAAGCACGTGCGTCTTAAAACTGGCCGCTGTAGCAGGACCTGCTGAAATGCGTTCCATCCAAAGCAATTGACCAGTTGTATGCCAACCGAAATCAGCCACAACGATATCCAGGTCTCCATCACCATCGATATCACCACACTGCACGTCAGCCACCCGTCCGCAGTCGCTCAACAAAACTTCCTGCGTAAAGGCGGACGAACTATCCGATTCACGCGTTAGCCAAACAACCCGCCCCAAGTTATGATCACTTGGTAAGAACCTCCCCAAGTCGGACACCAGCAAACCAATCTGCCCTGCCCCGTCCAAATCGACTTGTTGGAAGCGGCATGGATTGCGCAGTCGAGCCAGGAGCTGGCCTTGGTGACTCTTTTCCCCGCTGCTTGGCGCGGCAAAGATGCCACCGTTTCGCATGTCACTGTACACCAACTGCTTTCCCAACGTCGGCCCCCAATCGATCACCTTGATGGCTGCTGTCGCGGGTGCCTGTAGCAACTCTCCCTCGGATTGCACGATGCCTGGATCGAAGCGTGCGAGAGCGGACACATCGACCGGCTCGCGCGGCGGAAATTCGAACTCAGCCGGTGCAAGTGAACGGTAATAACGCGTGACATCTTCAGGACTTGGCATGGTTAGGTCGGATCGACCACTTGAAAAATAGAAATCAAATCCCCGCTGCACCTCATGCGCCCAACGCTCTTGCGTGAAATTCTGCGGTGAGGGGAAAATGTGGCAAGCCCCACAAAACGCTTCCGCCGAAGCCTTAACCTCGTCAGACACTTCGCCAATCGATTCTGGCTCCTTGGCCGCTTCCGCACGAGAGACGCTTGCCTGCTCAACATCCGGTACTGAGGAGCTTCCGCACCCGCTAGAGGCCACCCCCCAACATCCCAAAGCAAAACAGAGAGTTCGGCAGCCCCAAGGGCCAGCCAAACGTCGCTTGCAAACCCCATTTCGCCGGGTGAGCGATCTATAAAACTCAGCCGACATTACAATGCCCAATATACTCGGAGGAGACGAGGTTCTAGAGTTGCTCAAGAAACGCGATACGCTTCCCCCGAGCTGCGGAAGCGGGTCCCTTGCCTACTGCTGTGCAACTGCATTTGATGACTGGCGGGCGATGATCGTTCGTGCCAGCAAATTCCGCTTGCACGTGGCAACGCCCAAACGGGGCACCTGTTCCTGCGCAATTCCCTTGCCCGCTGGAGTCCAGCGGCAAGCCTGAAAGGGAAGCTGCACTGCTCGCCAACCATCGATTCTATAACGACGATTCCCCCCCTAAGCCTCTCTAGCGGAATTTCAGTCGACTTCTCACAAGAAAAAGTATAGTCTGCAGGGCGCTGCGTCGACTTCTTCGGTGCACAATCTTCCCAGACCCAATTTGTGACGCTACGCTTGGCGCACCTCACCCTGCGTGCAACTGCGTTCCTGTCCATCACACACTTGGCCAACTTCCGGCTCGCGCAAGCGTTTCGGGGCCCAGGCGAGACCAAAGGAGCGAATGAGGTTCCCAGCTGGCTGAAGAGATTAAGGACAAGCGAGAGGTGTTCTCAACGCTTCACCAGGAAGCTGCCGCGCAGCCTCGTGATGCCGACATACGCTTTCGCTTGGGTTAGCTCGCCCAAGAGTTGCAAATGCCGGATATGGCAGTCACTCGGGTTAACGGGCTGTGGAAATAGTAACCCGCCGCGTGCGCAAGAAATGGCGGTTACCGCTACCGGGAAATTAGGGATGCTACCTCCGCGTTAAAATTCAAATTGCTATAAAATCAACAGCCCGCTAAGGCTGCAATCGAACTCGAGCCGACGCATGAGCGGGCCAGACCAGCGCTCCTCAACTTCACGACGCTCGCTTTGCCCCAACTGGACACGACTCAATCCCCACCGCCCGTCTCCGATCCATGATTACTCCCGCAGAAATTTATCAGAAAGTTGCGAGGCTTTACACAGCTGGTGTTCAGGCTTGGTTAGCTGGCGACGACTCATTTTTCCCGCGAAGAATCCCAGCGAATCTAAGCTTCCATGGACTCGAGCACTACGAGCTCATCCAGCAAGTTGAACAGTTGCGGCAGGGATCCAAACAGGCGATCGGATACGGATATTCCATTCGCTTTGAACGCAAAGTGAGCCGTAAACATGGAGAAAACCTATTTCCCTCCGCCATCGAAATCGTGTCGCTCGACGATCTGCTCCTTCTGCTTCGGAAGCAAAAAGAATTTCGCGTTTTGGTGAAAGCCACAATCCAACTGCGAAGTAGCTTTCCTCAATTGGAACCGTGGATACGACAGCATTGGAAGCGGCTGATCCTGGCAGCGGAGCACCTCCCCGACCTGCTTCAAATCACCCAATACATGCTGGCAAACCCGAATCCCGATTGCTACTTACGGGAACTTCCCCTGCCAATCTCCACCAAGATACTTGAGCAGCACAAACCGCTGTTGGGCGAATGGTTCAACCTCCTGCTTCCCGCACATGCGATCAACCACGGATGTGATCCTCGCAATTTTGAGCAGCGGTATGGCTTCCGCTATGCGAGAAAACACCTACTGGTGCGCGTCTTGGATCGAGACCTCCTGCCTGAGCTAGGAATCCCTTTCGATGAGTTATGCTTGCCCGCTCAAACTCTCGCCGTACTTCCGTCGAGAAACCTCCGCGTCATCGTCGTGGAAAATAAGATAAACCTGCTGACGCTGCCCCAAGTCCCTCGGGGGATTGCGTTTGGAGGCCTAGGCAACGACCTCAGTGAATTCAACACCATTGAATGGCTGAAATCTTCAGAGCTGCATTACTGGGGAGACATTGATGTCGCTGGGTTTCAGATCCTGGAACGTTTTCGACGAGCATTCCCTCAGACGCAGAGTCTGTTGATGGACCGAGAGACGCTCGACATGCACGCCACCCTATGCACCCCGCTTCCCAAACGCCACCAAGCAACAGTCGGCGAAACCCAAGAATCGGCGAATGCAAACAGCGGAGTGAATGTGAACTCGGCATCATGCCACCTTTCGCGAAGCGAGCAAGAATTGCTTGCACACTGTCAACACGACGCTATCCAACTTGAGCAAGAGCATCTCCCCCAGACCTATGTCACCGCGCGCATCCGCGCCTTGGTCCGGTAGATCCTGGAAGTCGGGACAGCATTGGAGGCAGTGATTCTTGGGCAAGTTGGTTGCATACACTGCGGCTAGCGGATCCTCCGCAATCACAACTCAGCTGCAAAATGGGGTGATGAAGCCCCGCCGGCTAGCGAACATCACACCAGCGATGCGCGAAATGCAGAACTGGTTTGCGATAGGCTCCAGCGAATCGCCACCGAGCCTCACTCCCGCACTCATGCTTTAGGGACTTGAACCTGAATCTCTTGCCCGACCACGCGGACTTTGAACTTATCGACCCCAATTTTTGGGTTTTCTAACCAAGTGCCATCGGCAATTGAAAAGCACCAGTGGTGCCAAGGGCACACGACGGCACAGCCATCGTCCACATAGCCTTCAGCCAGCGAGGCCCCTTGGTGCGGGCAAAAATCGTCGATGGCAAAGTACTCTTCTTGGTTCTTAAAGACTGCCACCATGCGGTTTCCCACGGAAAATGCCCTCCCCCTCCCTTCCAGAATATCGCCAACTTTAGCTACGGTAACGTAGGGTGGGTCCGACTCTTCATCGGGAAACAATGGCAGGGGAGCTTCTTCACTCATGGATCGACTTTGTCAGTGGTTTCTAGAATTTCTGAGACTGCGGCTGACTGATTTTGGCGCGCCTTCAATCCTAACGCAAACCTAGCTTCGCGCCAGCCACTTTCGCTCTGGTTACCAGCTGCGCTCTAGCAGCCCGCCGCATACCGGCGCCGCCCGCCGCTGGCTGACATTGTAAACCGCTGCATGGACAAGCAAGGGTGGTTGCCGTGACGTGGGAGTCAGGGGTACCGCCGTCCCGCTAAAACCAAACGCCCGTTCAAATCCGCGCGCCGGTAAGCCAGATTGGACTCGCTGCCGCTGCGGTGCAACGCACAATGCACAAGGCACAATGCACAACGCACAACGCACAAGGCACAACGCACAACGCACAACGCACAACGCATGATGCGAGGCCTACGTGAAACGGCAGCCGTCTTAAGAGCAACAAGCCTTAACGGGCTGTTGAAATAGTAACCCGCCGCGTGAGCAAGGAAAGACAACCTCCGCTACAAGTCAATTAAGGCTGCTACCTCCGCATTAAAATTCAAATTGCGATTAAATCAACAGCCCGTTAAGCGGTGGGTGGGATTGTGGCTAGCCACGGTTCATCTACGCGGTTCATCTCCAGGGACGGAAGACATCTATCTAACGGTAAGGGTTGATGCCGCGCAACCGGCCCTCCACAACCGTAGCCAACATCAGCAGCTGGAACAACTGCCCCTGATAGTATTCATCCAGGATGGGTATCGAGATTTGGGTCGCTGGAATTCGCGCCTCCCGCATGCCCTGCAAAGCATCCTCATAGACTTCGTCCAGAACGCTGGGCAGCGTTGGGGCAACGTCGGCTTCACCGCCGGACGGCTCCGCCACAAACAGGCCATTCACCCAGTTCCCGCTCGTTTCCGCCGAACTCCTCAGGGGATCAAACCGACTGCGTTCCACTCGCACATAATGCACCAGTTTATTCGGTGGACCATTTTGGCATTGCTGCCCAAACCGACGATAATCACGTGGCATGGTAACTGTCAGGGGTGTCGGACCAGCTCGCCGATGATTCAAGGCGCCAGTTACAACATGCTCATACCAGCGACCGGTCGCTTCCAACGCATCATTCCACACGCACAAAGCACGGATCGGCTCATCACAGTGCACGTCCGCCAAATAGCTCACAGCGGCCAGCTGCAGCACGATGTTGTCGGCAGCTTTCGTGGTAGAAAAATGCTCATCAATCGCCTGCGCTCCCTCCATCAACTTCATAATGTTGATCCCCATCAGCGCACCGGGTACCAAACCAACATGAGAGAGCAGCGAAAATCGTTCGCCGACACTTGGAGGCACCGAAAACACATTCGGGCAGGCTAGACGCTCAGCAACCCCTCGCAGCTCCCCCTCCGCGCCCGTAACCGCGATGAATCGACTCCGAAGCAACTGCGGGTCGCCTCCGCAACTCACCGCCAGCGCTCGGAGGAACGGTTCAAGCACAGCTTGGACTTGGCGATCCTCCCCACTGGGGTCAATCACCACTACCCCCCAGCTCTCCTGCACCCCAACTGCTGTCTGAGCACGGTGTGCGTTGAGAAGTTGCAAGAGCCCCTGCGTCGGATCATTGCCAAGACTGTTTCCGGCGAAATACATCCTTGGACGACTCCCCCGCGCGCCCCGAGAAAGCTGATTGAAGTAGGGTTGGCAACAACTCGCCAACATGGCTTCAGCCCCCAAGGAAGCTGTTTCACTCCCGAGCACCACGATGCTGTCAACTTCTGTCATCAGTCTCTTGGTAACCGCCAAGACGAGCGCCAACTCACTCCCTTGACGGTCCGCCTGATAGCTGGCCAATTGCTGCTGCGGCAATTGAAAAAACCCAGAGTGGAGCGGCAGCTTCTCCGCCGGAGTCGCGATGCTTCCGGCCAACATGGGGCCATCGAGTTGCACCAGCTCATCCCGCAATCGATCGAGCACCGAAGCGAGACCGCTCAACTTCGCCCGTCGCTCCCCACCACCGGGAGGGAAGGCATCCGTTGAATCGAAGTTTAGCAGTGGTGGCATGGGAGGCTCTTAGCAGCGATAGGAAATGCAGGCCAGAAATCTACAACATATCAACATGCAACGGAACCGCATGGCGTGTGCATGAAGTCTCCCTGTTTCGCTTTTTCGCGCGTGGGCTTCCCACCAATACGGATTTGCGAGAACAGTTTTTTGGATGAAAGTCAGCCTGTTCGACGCTGACCGCTTGGCCGAAAACACTTGACAGCCACGACCGCCTTGCTATTCTCAGGGCAGCTTGTGGTGACGTGTGCTGGCAGTCTTTCAGCCACGTGAACAGGGAACTCCGGTGAAACTCCGGGACGGACCGGCCGCTGTGAGCCGCTTGCATTTCGACAGAAATGCGACGAAACCCTCTTTCTAGAGATACCATTGCTTCCGTTAGATGGGAGCGAGAAGGTGTGTGGGATTCGTGAGTGGCAAGTCAGAAGACCTACCGCAAGTCGTTGCGTATTTGCCCTCCAGGTAATGGGGCTGACGTGAATTTCGGTGCACCCCTGCCCCGATCTGTCCTTCCATTCCTAGCTGTACGGACCAGGCCATCCACATGTGCCGAAAATCCGCTTTTACGTTGGTCGAGCTGCTGGTGGTGATTGCCATTATTGGCATTCTCGTCGGATTGTTGCTACCGGCCGTGCAAGCAGCCCGCGAGGCCGCGCGTAAAGCTTCCTGCAAGAACAACTTGCGGCAGATTGGCATCGCCCTCCACCAATACCACGACGCGCATCAATCCTTACCGACTGGCTGCATTGAGTGGCGTGCCTACCGAGCTCCCCCTACCAGGCGGCAATTCGCCTGGTCTGCATTGCTACTCCCCTTCCTTGAGCAATCAAACCTCCATCAACAAATTGATTTCAACGTGCCTTACGACGCGCCAGCCAACGCGCCAGCCGCCGCCACTCGGCTTCAAGTATTCGAATGTCCAACAGCCCCCAACCGCCAGCTCTTGCGGGCTCAAACCGATTACGCGGGGCTGTACGGCGAAATCATCAACGATCGCATCTCCGATGATGGCATCTTCCTCTACGACCAGCGAATCGCCTTTCGCGATATTCGCGACGGCCTATCGAATACCTTGGCGGTTTCAGAGGATGTGGGAGGCCCCGACAGTGAATGGATCAACGGACGCAATGTGTTCGTTCAGTCCGGCGGGATTAATGATCCTCAAGCCTGGATAGGCGACAACGAAATTCGCAGCCAACACACTGGCGGAGCCATGCTGTTGCACTGCGACAGCCACGTTGATTTTCTGAGCGAGTCGATCGACCGCCAGATTCTCGGGGCAATGATAACCCGGGCTACCGGCGACATCGTTCAATTACCCCAGTAGTTTTGCAGACTCTTACTAATCCTCTCCCTGAAGTCTTACACCCCAGAGTTTTCCAGAAAATGCAATATCCAACGACCCTCACAGCAATCCTGCTCATCGCTTTCTCACAAGCCGTTTCCGCAGCCGTAGTGGACTTCGAAGAACTCACGGTCTATTCGGGAACTAGCGGAATTGAAAACGGTCAGCCCGGTGGCCAATTCTACAATGGAGATTCGGGGAACGGCAACAATTCCAATGGCTGGTCTAGCGGAGGTCTTTACTTTAGCAACAGTTTTGACAGAAGCGAATTTAACGGCATCACCTACGAATCGTGGACCGGCTGGGCATACTCGAACGTCCAAAACAACCTAACACCCGGTTTCACCAATCAATATGCCTCGTTTCCTGGTAGCGGAGCAGGTGGCAGTTCGAACTATGCTATCGCCTTCGCCTTCCCAGGCGACATCACCTATATGAATATCGACGCTGGCATGGAGATCGCTGGGCTCGATATCAGCAACACGACCTACTCGTACCTCGCATTACGGGATGGAGTCTACGGCAGCAAACCGTTCGGTGGCAATACAGGCAACGATCCCGACCTCTTCACGGTAACGCTCTCCGGTTACGACGCAGCGGGAGCTACAGGCAATCAGATTGGCTCTGTCGATTTCAATTTGGCAGACTTCCGCGCTGCAAACAACAGCCTTGACTACATCGTTGACGCCTGGACCACGCTCGACTTGTCGGCGCTGGCTAGCGCTCGTTCCATAGCATTGAGCTTCACCTCAACGGACGCAGGGCAGTTTGGGATTAACACGCCTACCTATGTGGCCATCGACAACATTCGCCTGACGGCTGTCCCCGAGCCGAACTCGCTAGCGTTACTCAGCCTCGCCAGCTGGGCAATGTGCGCACGCCGCCGTCGATCACACTAACGCGTGGACCCTATATCTCAACGGGCAAACGCTCGGGGCGAGCCTTAACAGCCGCCGACCATGGCGTCCTAGCGACTTAGTGCGATCACCACCCCACGTCCGCTCGCACTCCTCATGAGGAGTGCGAACTGCTACCGAAGTCTCCCCAGGGACAGACCACCGGGATGGTAGCCTCACCGCGAAGCCAGCATTTCAGCTCTAGCCAAAGCCCTCCATCTTTCCGCCTCCATCTTCCCGTCTCCGTGTTCACTACTCCACCAGAGAAAGCGTGCTCGCATGGCGCGTTCGAATGGGGACACACCCCGAACCTCCGTGCAGGGACAGACCACTGGGATGGTAGCCTCACTGGGAAGCTAGCATTTCAGTCCTAGCCATAGCTCTTCATCTTCCTGTCTTTATTTTTCCGTCTCCATCTTCCCGTCCCCCTGTTCACCACTCCACCAGAGCAGACTCGCTCCAATGGGGACACAGCCCGCGAGAGTCCTCTCAGTGAGAGTCGCGGCACTCGGGGAATGGGGAATGCTGGTGATGCCAATCCCCAGCTATCGCGAATACGCAAACACGCTCTGTCCCCGGTAGGGTGCTCTGTCCCTGGCGCGCTGTCCCTGGCGCGGCCAAGTTCGGGCAGTTTGTGATCGCCCCTGGCTGGATTGTTGAAAAACGCGATAATTTCTCGCAAGACTAGTGCTGACGAGACACTAGCGACTTTATGGACACCAGACCGAACCAACTGAGAACCGATCATGGACATGCATACACTGACCCGCGAGCTACAAGTCAAGAACAAGTCGAAAATCGTGATGCTGGTTGGCGATGGACTGGGTGGTTTGCCTATGACCGCGGGGGGTAAGACGGAGCTGGAAACAGCGAAAACACCTAATTTGGATGCCCTGGCTGCCAAGGGAGTTCAAGGATTGTCGATTCCAGTCAAACCAGGGATTGCCCCCGGTTCGGGGCCAGGCCACTTGGGGCTCTTTGGCTACGATCCACTGGAGTATCAGATTGGACGTGGTGCCCTCGAGGCCACAGGGATCGGTTTCGAATTGCAGGCTGGTGACGTCGCCATCCGCTGCAATTTCTGCACGCTCGACAACGCAGGCAACATCTCAGACCGCCGCGCTGGACGAATTTCCACCGAGGAAAGCACTCCGCTGGCCATCTCGTTGCGGCAAATCAAGATCCCTGGCATTGAGGTGTTTGTGGAACCGGTCAAGGAACACCGTTTTGTGGTCGTCTTCCGCGGACCAGGGCTGAAGGGAAGCGTCAAAGACACCGACCCGCAAGCGACCGGCGTCCCTCCCCTCGAGCCGGTTGCCGCCGACGAAGCCAGTCAGAAAACAGCCGAGGTTGCCAAAGAGTTCCTCAAACAAGCCAAAGAGATCCTGAAAAGCGAAAAGAAAGCCAACTTCCACACGATGCGTGGCTTTGCCGATCGCCCCAACATGCCTACTTACCACGAGGTATACGGCCTGCGCGCGGCTGCCATTGCGGTCTACCCCATGTACAAAGGGCTTGCTCGCCTGGTCGGCATGGACATCGTCGGAGAAGCACTCACCCTACAAGACCAAATGGATGTCCTGAAGCAGAATTGGGACGATTACGACTTCTTCTTCCTCCATTTCAAGTACACCGATAGCACGGGTGAAGATGGCAACTTTGACGAGAAAGTTCGCCGCACCGAAGAGCTCGATGGCTGCCTGAAGGCAATCACGGCTCTGAATCCAGAAGTGCTGATCGTTACTGGCGACCACTCGACGCCCGCCTACCTCAAGAGTCACTCCTGGCACCCTGTACCAACGCTGTTGGTCTCGGATTGCTGCCGCCCCGATCCACACACCACGTTCGGCGAGTCGACAGCGATCACCGGAGGACTAGGACAATTTGAAGCCAAGTACCTCATGCTACTCGCGCTCTCCAATGCAGGTCGCATGGGTAAGTTTGGAGCTTAGTCTCGTACTGTGATTGAGAGTTGCAGTGTCCCTGCTCCTTGAGAGAGCGGGGCGTTTCGGCCGAAAGAGAGAGCCAAGACGCGATCCGCCACCCCATAGCGGATTACTGACATGGCAAGCCGGGGCCGTGTGAGCCAAGCAGGGGTAATCGCCGCTGCAGGATATTTAGAAGTACGCCGCGACTCGCAAAACCACAAACATGCTCAGGGTGACCAGCCGCTAACGAACTTCGCAAGAGTGACGGCCAATCGCCCACGCTGGGAGTCGTAAATCTGCCGCGACTAGACCTCTATCGCTTCACCGCGAGCGGCATGAGATGTGAAAATTTTGGGACAGTATCTGCGCACCATCTCGGGAGGAACAAAAGCCAAGTTGGCGGTGAGCATGATAACCCCAAAGGTGACCATCCCCAAAGCAAGGCCGATCCCGGCATGCACCAGGACGGCCATGCCTAGCGCAAACGGACGGGTCGCTCGGGGCCATACCAAGGCACAATAGAACGTCTCCCAAAAAAGCGTCAGTGACGTCAACGTGGCGATCAAAAATGGCATATACCCCAGCCACGTGATATCGAGTGATTGGTACTCGAAGTTCACGGCGGAAAACCACAACGCGCTCCCGTCAAACCACATCTCGCCACGCATCTTACTGAGCCCACCGAACAGGTAGATGACACAAAGATGCAGCTGAATCAACCGCGTCGCCACATTATTACCGACCGATGCTCGGGCACTTGGCAACCAATAACTCTCTCCACGCCGATCGCGCCAGACCGCATCGACGCTCCATACGCTACCGCTGCGGGCCACCATCAAATACATGGCCAACAACATCACGATTTGATCCAGCCCGAAGAGCGCCCCGGTCATGCGATGGCAAACCATCAATGTCATCCACCACGCCAGCGGGATCGTCACCCGCGTCGCACACCCCAGCATCATTAGCAAACTAGCTAGAATGGCTACCAGCTCATGGCTCATCAATACCCAGGGTTGGTCGACGTAGAACAACCAGCTCCACGACCAATCTTGGGCATGCAATTGCTGAATAGCCGCTGCATCGATCCACGCGGCCTCCCCCATGAAATCGGTCAGCAAGCTAGTCCAAATCACATGCACATAGGCAAGCATCCCACCACATAGGATCCGGATGATCGCCAGAGTATGCGGCAATTGCGGGGTGAACCAGAAGCGATCCCAACCCTCAAGCAGCGATTTCCCCCAGACAATGGGAGAATCAAGTTGCCCATCCTTCATGGCCCCACCTCTTCTGCTGTGGCTGCTGGATACAGAATGCGTGGATCGGCAGGGCCTGGCATCATGGGGTCCAAGGGCGCATCAGGCAACATGATATACAACGCTGGATCATCCAACCGCAGCCGCTGCTCCAAGACTTCTTGACTACTAGGCAAGCGATGCTCCAAGCGGTCGATCACTGCGAGCGTTGCTCCAAAACGCACTTCCAAGTGACGTTGCATCGAATCGCGGATTCTTTCGAACAACGCGCGGTCAAACTTCCAGTCTTGCGCTAGGGGATCGTTGGCCACGGCCACCTCAGGTGGTACCGGCGGGATGTGCAACTGATGCAAGAATTCGGCAAGCATAAAATGCCGATGATAAAGCAGTCGCGGCCACTGCGCCTGCTTATCAGGAAAGCGTACGCGGGCATCTTCCGCATCTTCGTACGAAAGCCGGCATTCCAACAAATGACTTGGCCCCGGCTCAGGCGCAAAGAAAAAATAGCCATGGTTCAAGTAGGCAAATTCGGTATACGGGGCTAACACGCTCCGCAAGGGCGTCAAGACATTGGATAACCTTCTCGGGCTGCGACTAAACAGCTGAAAAGGCTCGACGACCACCGCGCTCAGATGCAATAACAACAGCAGACTCAGCGCCAACTTAGCCCTCGACCCAAGCAACTTTGCTTCCCGAGGCCCCGCTGACCGCTGCCCAGATCGATCGTCGGTTCTCTGATTACCCTGCATGGCTCTACGAGACATCCTAATCTCCTACAACGTCCAAACCTACGCGTGCCCCACTCACTCTCCCAGTCAATTGCATTAGAGTGTTACCGAAAGCGTGAAAAAAACAAACCCCCGCAGGTCATGAACCTACAGGGGTTGTTGTGATTTCAGATAGGACGAAAGCTCCGCAAGCCTGCTCCCCTAGCGGGACGCAATCTTGTCAGCCGAGTCATCGAAGTTGAAAGTCAATTGAAGCTTGTCGCCACCGATCAGCCGAATCGACTGTCGTTTGACTTGATCACCCAACTTCACTTCGATTTGGTAGTCATCCCAAACTTCTCCAGGAAGCAAACGATCGGTGCGGAAGGTGCGTTCCATTCCCGATGCCTTGGTGGAGGAACCCGCCAAAGTCACTTCAGCTCCTTCTGGAACATTGAGCGTTACAGCGGTTTCAATGGTGCTGTTGCTATCTGCAAATGCGAATTGGACGTGTTCGTCACTGCCAGCAGTCACGACAACTTCCTTCTCTTCAGTCAGGAGAGAACCGTCTGCGGCATCCATCTCAGCTCGCACTTCGAAGCGATAGCTCTTGCCAGACTCGAGGCCGCGGCTGATGAATTGGCGTACCGAACCGGTGCTTGTGGTCAATTTTCCATTGACGAAGATCTTGGCGGCGGAGGGCACGGCAACTGTCAGGTTGACGGTATCCGATGCAAGTCCGGAATCCGAAACGAGCGAAAGTGGCGAAGTGTAGCTCGACGTATTAGAGGCACCGTAGTAAGCGCCACCAGTGCTACCGTAGCTGACGCCAGAGCTGTAGCCGGTGCTGCCATAGTTGACCGAACCACCCGAGCTGCCGCCGCTGTAGGACGAGCCATAGCTGCTGTAACCACCGGAACTGCCATAGGAGGAGCTGTAGCCGGACGAACCGCCACTGCTACCATACCGAGCGCTATATCCGCTGCTACCATAGTAGGAGCGACGCGCGGCGCGGTTTGCCACGTGACGCGCATGCTTGGCGGCCAAGTGATCATGGATGCCTTCGAGCGTGCGGCGCACGATTCCCACACGCCCCCCGCTGCTGCCCCCGGATGAACCGTAGCTGCCATAACCGCCACTACTGCCATAACTAGCGCTGTAGCCACCCGAGCTACCGTAGCTCGACGCGTATCCGCCGGAGCTCCCATAGCTGGAGGCATAACCACCAGAACTGCCGTAGCTGGACGCATATCCACCGCTACTTCCGTAGCTTGCGGAATAGCCACCGGAGCTACCGTAGCCTGCTAGACCACCGCTGCTTCCCCAGCCCGCATCCACATTTCCAACCATTAGCGCACCGAGAAACAAAGCGGCTGCCGAACGAACTAGTCTGTACTTCATGAGCTTTAGAAACTCCACGGCTCTAGGGTAGTAAAATACTGAGGGATGGAACCCATCTTAACATGTTCCCACCCCAACAGCATATCTTGTGAGGGATTGCGTTCAAGCAGGCTGGGTAGAATTTACCGAATAGCAAGAACAGGCAAGAACACTTTAAATGTAGCATCTAGCTTGAGTTTGTCGAACGAATCCACCAAAACGCGTCGCGATGCCACGGTTCACGGCTCCACCGCCTCCAGCTGGATACCATCAAAGGCTACTTTACCCACCCCCCCAAGTAACCCAATGGAAACAATCGCCTCTCTCGCGGCGGCTGGAACGCGAAACACACGGCTCTCTTCTTTCCAATCGCGGGTGCCACGAAAGGGCCCGATCCAATGCGTTCCCAAGAGTCCACGCTGGTCATTAAAGAAGCGAATGCCAATCACCGGCAATTCATTGCGATCTAACCCCACCTTCACCCCGTCCACCTTGACCGAGCCCGACAACCGCACCCGCTTGACCACGCGACCATCCAGGGCAATCCCCTGCAGCAAGTGCGCGGGGCGGCCGGCCGTTTCATTCGTGAATTCGACATAGTGCCCGCCATTGGGACTCTCCTCGGATGAACTCCATTTCAACCCCCGCTGGTAATACCACCCAGGAACATAGCCGTTGTCAGCTGGTGGCTGTTCGAAATCACCATTCAACAAGGCTGGACGCGCCGGATCCACATGCACTTGGCGATTCTCTTCTGCGGTGCCGGTCATAGGGACGAACAAAGTTGGTCGAAGCGCTTCGCGCTCCAACTTTCCGTCCACCTTGCGCATTAAGTACAGTGTTTGCTGATAGCGTTCGCCGACCGGTACCACAATTAATCCACCATCGACCAGTTGATCCACCAAAGGTTGCGGCACATCCTCAGGACTGCAGGTGACGATAATGCGATCAAATGGAGCATGCTCCTCCCAACCTAAAAAGCCATCGCCAATCTTCGTGAAAACATTCCTGTAGCCCAATGCATCCAGCACCTTTTTAGCCTGCGTGCCCAATTCTGGGACGATCTCAATCGAGTAGACCTCTTTGACCAGAGGGCTTAAGACGGCTGCCTGAAAACCACTGCCCGTACCGATTTCGAGCACCTTATGGTCTGCTTGAACATCGAGCTCCTGGGTCATGATCGAGACAATGTAGGGACTGCTGATCGTCTGAGAAGCACCAATTGGCAGAGCGCTGTCCGCGTAAGCGTCAGCGCGCAGTGAAAACGGAATGAACTCCTGACGTGGAGTAGCGCGAATGGCATCGATGACCCGCGTATCGTTCACTCCACCTGGAATTAGTACGTCCTGAATCAACCGTTCGCGGGCTGTCTCAAAATTCGAAAATGGGGGAAGTCCGACTTGCCCATGCACAGCATTGCTACTCTGCAGTACAAGGCACACGAGCCCTCCCCACAGTAAACAACGCGTTTGAAGGCCCCTCGCGAGACGACTGATCATGACGGGATTCTCGTTAGTACAGGAATTCGATTGCGACCGGGTTCGCAAAGTGCGCGCAACCCGACTAGTCACCCTATTTTCGCTACTACAGCTTAGCATGCCAACACAAGCAGTGCGTTCATTGGCACATCAGGGCCCCCTAGCCACCAGCAGATTCATGCAAACCACCACAACCGTCACAACCTCTACGAGAGCAAAGATACTGTTCGATGTGCAAGGAATGCGACGATTGAGTAGACATCGATCGGATATGCAAGTTGACAGGCATGGACGCACTGTCGCGCACTCTTGCATTACAACGTCTTCGTCGTCTGGCTGGGCAACGGCCAAGTGGGACACTTGAGTGTCATGGGACTCGTCCCATGCACCCTTGGCTCCACTCGATACGACCTGAACATGTGGATGGAATCACTATGTCGCTTTCAAGAAAAGTAGCCAACGGCTCAGCCATTTTCATGATCGCTGCGGCGAGTTGCGTTGGCGCCGCAGAACGCCCTACGATGAAGCACGATACGTGCGATCCGCGGCCCGACATCCTGGCTCATCCGCTGTACGACGCGCACACACCGTACCGCCTGCAATACAACCGGCCACGCAATCTATCGGGTTGGCTTGCATCCAAAATCGCGCCCTCCAGCCAAGAGGCAATGGTGTGGCGCGAGAATACCCAAGCCGGACGCTATGACCAGCACCACATGCCCGCGGTCTACAAACGCTACTATTACCCGAAGCCTTGGGAAGTCCTGCAGACTGGCGCTCGTCCCGACCATCGCCTGGATGCAACGCCCCCGATGGTGAACAGCATCCCTGAGCCTATCGCCGAGAACTCAGCCCAAGCGCCGCTGCAACTCTCCACACCACCCAACAATCGATCGATCCTCTCCAACCCCGACACTTCGAGTCGAGTTCAACCACCAGCTCCGCTGGGTCCGCTCCCTATCGAGTAGCTACCCAGCGCGTTCGACGATCAATCACCGCAGGCTTGGCTGACACCGAACTTCACCGCAGCAACAATCTGATCTATATGCTCCGCAGTACAGCACAGTGGCGGCATAATGACGATAACATTGCCCAACGGTCTCAGCCATACACCTCGTTCCATCGCCGCCTGGCAGGCCAAGTGCCCACGGCGTTGGGACCACTCGTAACCGCGTTGACTGTGTTGGTTTTCCACCAATTCGACTGCCGCAACCAGCCCTCGGCACCGGACATCGCCCACGTGCCGGTGCTCGCGCAAGTCCGCTAGGCACTCCTCGAGGTAGGCTCCCTGCCGCAGAACATTCTGCAGAGTCTGCTCCTCCTCGAATAAATCCAGCGTTGCGAGCGAGGCAGCACATCCGAGAGGATTGCCCCCAAACGTGTGCCCATGGAAAAAGGATTTTGATTCAGCGTAGTCACCGAGAAATGCGTTCCAGACTTCACGTGTCGTGAGCGTTGCAGCCACCGGCAGATAGCCTCCACTGAGCCCCTTGCCGGTGCACAAAAAATCGGGCTCCACCTGCTCCCATTCGCACGCCCACAGCTTACCCGTCCGCCCCATGCCCACCGCAATCTCATCGGCGATTAACAAAACGCCGTGCTCGCGCGTCAACTTGCGCAGACCGCTCAAAAATTGAGCTGGGTGCATCACTAATCCAGCTGCGCCCTGCACCAGGGGCTCTACGACCAAAGCAGCAATTCTGCCCGAGAATCGGTTCAACAAATCTTCGTACTGGTCAAGATAATGCTGACAGGCATCCTCGGCCCTTACCCCTTCGGGTAAGCGGTAGGTATCGGGACAGGGTCCTCGCAACACATCAAACAGCAAGGGGTCGAACATGGCGTGGAAGCGAGAGACTCCGCCCACGCTCACACTCCCCAACGTGTCTCCATGATAGGCATTGCCCACCGCCAGAAAAAGCGACCGCTCCGGCTCTGGTTCAGCCCGTTGCCGCCAATACTGAAACGCCATCTTCAGAGCAACTTCAACCGCACTCGATCCATCGCTGCTGTAGAAGATGCAATCGAGACCTTGCGGAGTCACCTCCACCAGCCTTCGTGTCAGCTCAATGGTGGTTGAATTACTCATTCCCAGCGAGGTCACATGGGCGACGCGATCGAGCTGGCCGCGAATTGCCGCATCGATTTTGGGATGCCGATGGCCATGCACATTGCACCACATGCTGCTGATGCCATCCAAGAGAGCCCGACCTTGATGGTCGTACAACCAGACCCCTTCGGCGCGATCGACCAACAATGGCTCATACTCAGCCATCTGAGTAAAAGCATGCCAGCAATGCTCTCGATCAACAAGCAATCGATCGTCAATCGCTGATCGCGGCTGCTCTTCCTCCGACACGATGCTGATACCTACCAATAGACTTCTACGAGTGCGCCAACTTGGACACCCAGCATCGCGCTTGCGCTGTCGCCCACCAAGACCACTTTAAGCGGTTCACCTGCATCGAGAATCGCGACCAACGTCATTGCGGGCTGACTGTGATCGGCAGGGTACAGCCCATAGGTTTCATGCTCATCAACCACCACGCGCAATGTTGCATCGCGGGGTGCGCCGGACAGCTGATCACCGGGAATGTCGGTGACAAGATTACCAGTCTCGTCGATCTCAACTACTTTTCCAGATAGTGTTCCTGACACCGTTGTCGTCTCATGTTATCAGTTCCGACCCAGTCCTCATGACCTCCGAGAAACCAAACAGCTTCGCGATCCATACTCATTGCTGTCTTGCCTACAGGGCAGAATTGTATCAACTTTGGAAGCGCATTTGTGGCCAGTTCTCGATTAATTCTCACTCACGCCAAACTCAAGCCAATCTCCCACGCTCAGAGACAATTCGCGCGCGGCGGAACCATTCACAATGGCCAATTCCAGGCAACCTTGCGATCCCTTAAGCATCACGAGCTCTCCCGACTGGGCCTCTCCGTATGTTTCCACCACCTGCAATGGACGCACCGCATCCCCAATTTTAAGGTGCAGCTGCTGCCCGCCCCGCCCATTTCCAATTGAACCAGCCAGACTGGCGTTGCCAAAATGGTCGATTTCAACGATTTGCGCGCACGCAGCATCCGCTGGGCGATTTGGCAGCAATTGCATGGCCCCAGGGGGTATCTCTGGGAGAATCACAAACTCCCGAGCTGCCAAGTCGAGTGCGCTCCCCAAATCGCACAACGGACTCCCAGCCGCCCAATGCGCCGCCACGGGCGCCATGATGTCACGACCGTGAAAGGTCGAGCTGACTGGCTGCCGCCACAAATCCCGGCGATCCACCACCACCGCAGCGTCGATTTGAAAATCTTGCAGCAAATAGGTCAGCAATCCGTTGTCCGGCAAGACAAACCGCTGCCCCGCCAATTCGACCGCCACAATTCTCCGGTCGGTGCCCACCCCGGGGTCTACGACAGCTAGATGCACAGTGGCTGGCGGAAAACAGCTCACCACTTGTCGCAACATGCGGGCCGCACATCGAATATCTTGTGGCGGAATCAAGTGGGAGATATCGACCAACGGACTGTCTGGGGCAATTCCGAGCAGAACTCCCTTCACCTGAGCCAGGTAGCCGTCACGCAGGCCAAAATCGGTCAAGATCGTGATCGGTGGTGACATAGTAGCCTACCCCATCGCTTCGATCATGGCTTGGCAAAGCTGCCGCACCAGCTTGGGGTCCGCATTGGGATTCTTCTTCTTAGCCGCACCGATCAAAGAGCCCAACCCCTTGAGATTTCCATCCTGCACCTGTGCAACCACTTGGGGATTTTCTTCCAAGAGCTCTCTACACAGCGACTCAATCTCCCCGCGATCCACCGACTCGATCCCCAGGGCCGACTTGGCTTGCTCCAAATTGGCAGACGGAGTATCCAGCCAGTATTGGAAGACGTCTTTCCCACGGGAGTTGTCGACATCGCCGGCATCAATAGCCACCAACAGCTGGGCCAAGCGCTCCGCCGTGATCGGAAAGTCCTCGATCTCAAGGTTTTGCTCTTTTAAGGTGCGCAGAACGTCTTGCTGAATCCAGCTGCTAACTCGCTTCGCCGATGCTCCCGCCGCGATCAGGGCATCGAAATACCCCAGCACTCCCCTACCCTGCGATACAATAACATCCGCATCGTAGGCCTTAAGTCCCTCTGACGACTCGAGTCGGCGGCGGGCCACGGCGGGCAATTCCCCCAACTCACCTCGCGCCGTATCCAATTGCTGCTGCGTGATTCGCAACGGAACTAGATCGGGATCCGGGAAATAGCGATAGTCACTCGACTCCTCTTTCTCGCGCTGCGGCACGGTAACTCCTGCGGCATCATCCCACCCGCGTGTTTGCTTGGGTGCCTGTCCCATTTCCTGCCCGGTTTTCTTCCATGCCTCAAACTGACGCTGCGCCTCGTAGGCAATCGCTCGTTCGACAGCCCGGAAGCTGTTCAAGTTCTTCACCTCCACGATCGGCGTAGCGACCGTGCGGCCCTCATGCTCCAGGTGCAGATTCACATTTGCATCTGCTCGCAGACTCCCCTCCTGCATATTGCAATCCGACACCCCTAAATAGGTCAACAGCAGCCTCAGCTCGGTCAGGTAGGCCTTAGCCGCCTGAGCGGAGCGCATGTCGGGTTCCGAGACGATTTCCAACAGCGGCGTTCCGGTGCGATTCAAGTCGATGCGACTATCGGCCTTGCCCCCAGCCTCATCATGCATACTCTTTCCGGCATCCTCTTCGAGGTGCGCGCGCGTCAAGCGGACGCGGAGCATTTCTCCTGGTGCCTCGGGATCCGGAAAATCCAAGTACCCCTCACCGCAAATCGGTTGATCAAACTGACTGATCTGATACCCCTTGGGCAGATCGGGATAAAAGTAATTCTTGCGGTCCCACTTCGTAACCGAATCGATCTGGCAGTTCATTGCCAACCCAGTCCGCAGGGCCAATTCGATCGCCCGCTGATTCATCACCGGCAAGGCACCGGGCAAGCCCAGACAAACGGGACAAACCTGGGTATTGGGAGGCGCTCCGAACTCGGTCGAGCAACCACAAAACAACTTGGTGGAAGTGCTCAACTGGGCATGCACTTCCAAACCAATCACTAGCTTGTAAGGCATACTGGTCATGACAACTCTGCAATCTTGGGTTCAAAAAATCGAGCTTGCTGAATTTGATAGGCCACGTTCAACAACCGGGCTTCCCCCAGCGCGGGAGCGTGCAATTGAATCGCCAACGGCAAGCCCCCCTCACTAAATCCGGCTGGCAACGATATCGCCGGAATTCCCGCGAGATTGGCACCCACCGTAAACAAGTCTTCCAGGTACATCTGGACGGGATCACTCATATTTTCCCCCAGCCCAAAAGCGGGGCGGGGTGTGACCGGTCCCAACAACACATCGACCGACCCGAACGCTTGCCGATAGTCGTCAGCAATCAAGCGACGCACCTGCAGCGCCTTCTTGTAGTACGCATCGTAATAGCCGGCGCTCAACGCGAATGTCCCCAGCATGATCCGCCGCTTGACCTCGGCACCAAACCCTTGACTGCGACTGCGGGCGATCATGGCCTCCAACTGCGAACCCTCGGCATTCTCCGCCTTCTCACGGAACCCATAGTGCACGCCATCGTAGCGAGACAGGTTCCCGCTAGCTTCGCTTGGAGCCACTAAGTAGTACGTCGGAACCGAGTACTCGGTATGTGGCAGAGTCACATCCAGGATGGTGGCCCCTAGATCCTTGAGCATCTGCTGCCCTCGCAATACAGCTTGCCGAACCTCAGCATCCAGCGACGGGTGCTCTAAATGCTCGCGAATTACCCCCACACGCAACCCGGCCAACGGTCGCTCCAATTCTGCCGAATAATCGGGAACCGCCTCGTTGAGCGACGTACTATCGCGCGAGTCATGCCCGGCGAGCAACTGCAGACTGGCTGCCAAATCTTCGACCGTATGCGCCAAAGGACCGACTTGATCCAAGCTACTCGCAAAGGCTACTAACCCATAGCGGCTAATCCGACCGTACGTCGGCTTCAACCCACAGACTCCGCAGAAGGCGGCGGGCTGCCGCACCGATCCCCCGGTGTCTGAGCCAATGGACAGTGGTGCCATACCGGCTGCCAAGCAAGCCGAGGCACCGCCACTCGATCCTCCAGGCGTGCGCTCCAGGCTCCACGGATTCCGCGTCGCTCCACTGAAACTAGTCTCAGTGCTTCCACCCATCGCGAATTCATCCATGTTCGTCTTACCCAGTGGAATCAACCCCGCTTGCAGCAGGTTTGCCACGGAAGTCGCCGTGTAGGGTGGCTGAAACTTCTCCAGCATCCGAGAGCCACAAGTCGTCGGCATCGAATCGGTACACAAGACATCCTTGAGCGCCACTGGCACGCCCGCCAAAGGCGATGCAACTTGGCCACTGGAGAGCGCTTGATCAACCTGGTCGGAGAGCGCAAGCGCTGACTCTCGCCCCACATGGACGAATGCATTGACGCGTGCATCTAGGAAATCAACACGGTCTAAGAAGTAGGTCGTCGCCTCGCGACTCGAGATCTCCCGAGCGGCAATCTTGCGACCAAGTTCAACGGCGGATAGCAGTTCTAGTTTCATGCAGAAAAGCTTAAGCCACACGAAAGCGACCGAAAAGGGGCCGCACTAGTAGCGGGCAGTCGAAATAGTAACCCGCCGCGCAACGGGCTGTTGAAATAGTAACCCGCTGCGTGAGCAAGGACAGGTGACTGCCGCTACAAGGCAATTAGGGACGCTACCTCCGCGTTAAACCCAAAATTGCTATTAAATCAACAGCCCAGTGAGCCAGCGAGGTCGATCACCACACACAACCACCCTCATGGGGCCAGCTCCATCGCAGAGAAGACCGAATTCGCTCTTACGCCGGCAAGCGAGCCGCCAGAGACAGCCCTTAGCTCCGCGCCATGACCGGCGGCACCAAAAAGAAGTCTTCGTCACGACTCGGCGCATTCGCCAAAGCCGCCTCGTGAGACAAGCCTGGCTGGAGCTCGTCGAGGCGAGTCGCGGAATGCACATCCAACGGGTGTGCGAGCGGCTCAACTCCCTCGGTGGGCACATCGCTCAACCGCTCTACAAACTCCACGATCCGGCCGAGCTGCTCTGTAAACGCAGCAATCTCGCTTTTCGAGTACTCGAGTTTCGCAAGCGCGGCGACCTTCTCGACATCCTGGCAAGTTAACTTCATGAAAACCGATCCACTCCTGCCTGCCGAGCTTATATCACCGCCAGACACACCACAACGTGCACGGACTGGTATGCAGACCGCTCTAGAACTGCGCAGCGGCGAACGGAGCCAAGCTCCCGCTCACCCTACAAACCCAATAGCTCAACAATGCCGCTACACCTTGGCAGATGGCAGGGCAAATGGCTTTTGCTTTACAACCTTGCGGATCACGCCGCTGCGAATGCACTGCGTGCAGACTCGCAACTTCTTATGCTCACCACTTGGCAATTCAACTCGAACGCTTTGCAGATTCGGCTTGAACTTACGGCGAGTGATACCGGTTACTTTGGTACCCACACCACCCAGATACTTGGCTTTACCACGAATTTCAATCGAATTACCAACTGAAGCTTGCTTGCCACACACGGCGCATTCACGAGCCATGGAGAGATCTCCAAACACTATCGAAGAAAGATGAATATCAGCCAGCCATCGGAAGAAATCGACCGAGACCTGCACATTAATTTACGCGTTGTCTTGTATATTCAAACATTCCTGCCAGCCAACGTTCTAACGCGTCAACGGACGAAATATCTACTACGCTTACCCATTCGTCCAAAACTGCTCTCAGACGGAACTCCGAAGTATAGCCACTCCCCTTGCAAACACAACACCAAACCAGCACTCCCCACCCGGGGGATGCGCAGTCTCAACACGACCTTACAGCCTCGCCCCCACGCTCTTCAACCTGGCCGGTGCGACGAAGAGCCATGCATAAACTTTGCAGTAGTGCACCACTTGCTTCTGAGATTGCCGACGGGTGTCAGCCACGCTTGCCATTGAGCCCGCCTACAATGGAGCAGAAATCGTGCGCACCCGTTTTCAGCAAAATTGCTATCTATCGCTCAGCCCAGGCTCCCCCCTGAGAACGACAGCCCCAAAGGCATTTCATCATGCAGGAGCACGACAGAACAACAGCCAACCTTGTGCCCTACCTGCCACCACTGACGGAAAGTGGGGTCGAAACGCTTGCCGCTCAGATAGCTCGGTGGCAAGCGGTTCGGCGGTATTCCGCTGCGGGATTCCTCCTCCTATCGCTCGCGTCGGTCTCGGGAACCGCTGCGTCAATGATTCTTAGCTTTCGCCGATTGGCAGATGCAGGGAACGTCTATCCGCGACAATTGTCTGAGGACCTTTTCTTTAGTCTTGGCATTGGCTTTGCTTGCATGCCCTTTATCACGGTCGCGATACTTGTCTATGTCATTGCCATTATCAAACTGTCTATCGCCAGACGGGCCGCTAAGGCTTACGAGCAAATCGAGTGAGGCTTGATAAAAATGCGTTGCTCTCTGAAAAACTTATTCCTTGCGGTACTGTGCGCAGCGATTGGATTCACGCTCCTCAAGGCAGTTCAGACGGCCCAGCGTGCCGCCTTGAAGATGAACTCTCATTCACCATTGAATCAACTTAGCCTGGCACTGCACAACTACCATGGGGTGTACGGTTGCTTTCCGCCGGCCTGCATTACCGATGCGCGCGGCCGGCCGATGCATAGCTGGCGAATTTTGGTCTTGCCCTACATGGAAGAGCGTCCCCTGTACGAGAATTATGATTTCAACGAACCTTGGGACGGCCCGAATAACTCGCTGCTCGCCAAGCAAATGCCGCGGATGTTCCACTCTCCCACGGAGCCGCAGTCTTCGGAATTCACCAATATCGTCGCCATTTCCGGCGACGGCACTACGTTTCCTAGCGACCGATCGACGTCGCTGACAGACATACTTGACGGTCCAGAGAATACCATCCTGCTGACTGAAATTAGCGAATCAGAAGTCCCCTGGCTTAAACCACAAGACCTCGATGCAGCCAACCTTGCCGTGGGACCTCCCTTGGCGCCGGAGCTGAGTATCTCCGCAGCAAGTTGGAGACGCCCCATGATCGTGTTTGCCGATTCCATTCATGCTTATACTGTGCAGCAGGGCATCTCCATCGAAGAGCTCCGTGCACTCACGACTATCGCCGGAAATGAATCCACCACAAAGTCGAAGTTGCTGGAACAAGGCGACCTCAGATAGCGACCACTGCGAACCTCGTTGACCCTCCAGGCTCAACAGGCGAGAAAGAAACCGCCCCGCGGCCGCATAACTCTCCCATCGCGCCCCCTTCCTACCGCGACGCCTCCCCCAACACCTTCGCCGCCAACTCTCGAACAGCGACATCCGTATGCTGGCTCAGCTGCTGGATGCGTTGCCCCCCCAACCACTGCGGATCAATCTTCTCCGCCTGCACGGCAGCCAACACTCGTTGAATTCTCGGCACCGTCCTCATCAACGCGTCAAGCGCCAGCTCCCGATTTTGGGGTGCGAGCCTCGGCAATGCCTCCACCAGCAAACGCCCCGCTTCGGCTGCCGGCATATCCGATAAACCACTCACCGCCCCCATTTGCAATTCCGCATTCTCGTCCGCCAGGTAGCCTGCCAATTGTTCGCCGTGCTCCGCCCAGGCAGCAAGGGCCACCATCCGCAACGCATCGTAGCGCGTACCTGCCCTCACGCGTCCGTCATCCGCCATCTGAGACGCCAGTGCGATCGATCGATTCCATCGCGCGACCAAGGGCCCGTTCCCCGAGATCAAGCGCTGAATGCGGTCCAGCGGCCAGCTGCCCACCAAACTCACCCCATTAATCAAACCTCCGCCAATCACCACCGCTTGCCAATCCTGCAACGGTTCACCGCTTCGTGGCAAGCTGATCTCCAAGACCTGTAGAAGCTCCGAAGACTGGTTCCTCTTCCCCGCTGCAATCGCAACTCGCCAAATCCAGGGAATCCTCCGGTACTCCTCGGCCGAATCCTCAGGCATGTCTGCGGTCAGCGCCGTGATCATTGCCGCCGCATGTTGAGGCGACTCGGCAATAACTTGCTCTCGCTCCGCTTGCGATAAAGTGTCATCCAGCAATTTCCGCGCGCGTTGATAAACCTCCGAGTCGGCACCTTGAACGTAGGCCATAATGTTGGCCAAATCTTGCTTCGAAAGATCCTTCTCCAACCCCTCAGGCATTGCCGACTTCCCAGTTGCACGCAGCTGCACCAGTTGATTGCGAAGCAACACATGCTGCTTGCCCCCTTGCTCCAACAACGTAATGCTCGTTGCTGTCTCACTGCTCATCTGCCCAGACAGTACACTCCCATCGTCCATCAACGCTACGTACCCTTGGTAGCGTGCATCGACATCACGGTTGGGATTTAGGATCGCCGTCAACAAAAATTCAGTAGAGCGTGAGGTGAGTGCCGCCAAGTCCGGTCCGACCTCATGCCCCACGTCATTGAATTTATGGCACGCGCTGCAGTGCTTGGCGAATTGCGACTGCCCGACTTGCGGATCCGCAGTCAACTGCGCAACATCGCGCCACCCGCTCACCAACGCATTGCGATCACTTGCAGCACCGTTGATCAACAGGCCCTCCACCAACTCTCGCTGCGTGGCGGGTTGGCGGGCGAGGAATCGCTGCCTTGCACCCGCATCGAAATCGACGGCAGTCAACACTCCCGCTTGCAGCCCTTCGAGTGTGGTCGCATCCCAACTGGGCTGCGCCAACAACACCTCGATGAGCGACACACGCACTTGAGGACTGGCGGCTGGAAGGCATCCTAGCAACACTTGCCCCCCCGCCGCATCGCCTCGTCGAGCAATTGCATGAAGGGCCATTGATTGGCGGTCTTGCGAATACCGCAAGTCAATCAATTGGGCTATTTCACGGGTCGCATCGACGGGCGACTCTCGATTGAGTTGCGAATCTTTCTCTACACCATCTTGCGCCAGCAATGCCTTGGTAACCGCGCCGGAGCGACGCCCCAGCAATTTCAGCGCGATCCCGACCTCCCCGTCCGACGCGCCCTCTGCTTGGAGCAACTGCCGTGCAGCGACAGTGATGGACTGCGCTGCCTGCCGGTGCGTACCGCTGAGCTGGAGCTCGACTTGCGCATCGACCAAGTCCCCTTCTGCAATTGGGGTTTGATCCGCAGCGTTCAACTCGTGGCTAGCATCGACCAGCCGCAGGACTCCGCCGGCAGCACGGCGATCGAGGCCATCGAGCAACTGCGCCAAACTCTCCATTTGCCACAATTGCCATTCTCCGCTAGCTTCGAGTACTAAACTAAGAACCCGATCAATGGCTGAAGCATCCCCCACTCCAGCAGCGGTCGCCACGACTTGGGCTCCTACGCGTTTGCGGGACTCCGGGCTGGTCAAAACCTGCTCTGCGACGCGACTCACATTGCCAGCGGTCAGTGAGCTCAGCGCCGCCGACTGCAAATAGGGATCCGAAGATTCAGTCGCCAGCCTAGCGAGAAGTTCACTCGTAAACTCGGCTTGAAACTCGCCTAGAGAATTCGCAACTTGCAGGCGAACTTGGAATGCTTCGTCTGTGCCCAGTTCAAGGACCCGTTGCACAACCGAGGGATGGTCTGCAAACTGCTCAGCTAGTCGAACCGCCTGCCGCCTTACTTCAGGATGCGAATCGCCCAGTGCGTGCAACAGCTGCGTGACGGATAAGCAGTGGAGGCCGTCGAGTGCAGCGAGCGCTTGTATCCGAACGGCTGGCAGCGGGCTTTCCCGGGCGATTCGCTCCAACTCCTGGGCAGCTCCTTGAGCATCGCGCCACAGCAACATCTGATGAACCAAGTCACGGATGATTCCATTTTCAGTATCGATCGCGCGAGCCAATTCTTCGTCTTTCATATGACTCAAGGCAAGTTGCGGTCTGGCAGCTTCCCCAGCGTTCGATACTCGATAGATGCGTCCCATGCCCTGCCCTGCGAACACATCCAACTCAGCCAACGTCTCATCGGGAATCCACTTAGGATGTTCGATCACATAGCGATACATGTCGACGATCCACAAGCTCCCGTCGGGACCGGTACGAGCTTGAACGGGGCGAAACCAACGGTCGCTTGAGGTCAGAAAATCGACGGTCTGCTCATTCTCGGCTCGGCGACCTCGCACGACCGCCCCCTGCTGACTAAGCACCTGCCGATACACCAGCTGATTTACAGGCTCACAAGTAAACGAGCTTCCCGCGTACTGCGCCCCCAGCAATCGATCGCGGTAGATCCCAACACCACACGCTGCAGTGGCGCGCCCCGGTGCCCCCGACAATCGGAACATCACCAGATCGCTGGCGGGAAACAGTTTTCCAGCAGCGGGACCGTCAGGAACGCTTACCGCCGTGGCAGGAGGAACCACAAACGGATTTCGACTTACATACGACTCTACGACTGGATAGTGACGCAGCAGCGTACTGTTGTCGCAGCCAAACCAATTCCCCCAATCATCGCGTACGCGTCCCTGTTGGCTCCGCCCCGTTACCGGCTCAATCAACCCGAGATCGGGCTGGATGCGGAAGTCTCTCCCTGAAACATCAACCACATCCCCCTGTTGATTCGAAATGCGACCACCAAACAATCCTCCCGAACCGTAGAGCCAATGATCCAATCCCCATTGCAGGCTGTTTACGCGAGCCTGACCATTGTGTGTTTCAAAACCGCTGAACAATACTTCGCGAGTATCCGCCCGACCATCGCCATCGCGATCTCGCGCAAAAAGAATATCTGGAGCATCACAAACCAGCGCCCCGTCCCTCCAGACTTTGACATCGGTCGGATAGCGCAAGCCATCCAAGAAGACCTGGGAGGATTCGTACCTGCCGTCCCCATCCTCATCCTTCAGAACTCGCACTTCTCCCTGCGGCACAAACTCCTCTTCGATCCCATGCCCATAATCCACCATCTGCACTACCCACACATCACCATCTGGACCAAAGTCAATGGCGACCGGATCGACGACCTGTGGTTCGGAAGCAACCAACTGCACCTGTAGCTCCGCATGGGTCTGGAACAGCTGAATAGAATCCTCCGGCGTTTTAGGAGCGACTCCGTTCGTTCGCCTCAAAGACTTTTCGCCACCACCGGTGCTTGCCGACTCCTCCGCTACGAGCCGATAGTCGACTGGGACGAGGCGTTTTACTTCATCCACGATCTTTTGCTCTAGCCCGCTCGCCAATCGATCGGGGAGCGCGAAATAGGGGATCTCAGCTCCGGCACCATAGCCCCCCTCCTTCCACAATCTTTCCGATGGGATATAAGACCCGAAATCGTGGCTGTAGCCGTGGACCCACAACCGACGTTCATCCAACTCCTGCTTCAATCGCAGGGAATAATCCACACACACTTCACCCGAGAGAAAAACCATGCACAGTTGATCACCGAAATGACACTCCTGGATCGGATAGGGCAGTGAACTTGGAATCACTTCACCTCGATCCAATCGAGCTAGTTGAGTTCCGGCGTTGTAACCAGCCGGCCCGCCAGCGGCCTGCATCACCTCGTACTCCTGCCGAGTAGGCACACTGTGGAAAGGCAATTCGATCTGCCCGCGCGAAGTCTCCAACGGGGCCGACAGGGATTGCATCTCTCCAGAGTGAACAAGCCTGGCCACTTCATCACCAATCTGCATCCCCTGCTGTAGAGCCACCTCCGTCTTATCCCCCGTGACTCCACTGTCTGGATTCTGGTCAGCCCCGCAACCAATAGAAACCATGGCAATGGCATCGGGAAAATGCCGTTCCATGGCCTCTGCGGCATACCCCGCCCAATCACCGCTCAGCAGATTGTGGGACAGCGTCACGCAGTGACAAGCATAGGAGGTATAGATCGCGCGAATTGTGTGCGGCTCCCCTGCCGAGCGAACCACCAAGCAGGGCAGTGAATGATCGACCGGCCCGCCCTTCGTACGTCGATTGGCAGCGAATCCAACCTCCCCGACCGCCCAACTCAGCTTCGCCGGTTGGCGATCTGCAAGCGCCCGCTCCACCACGCTGACTAAATCTGCAACTAACTCCTCGCTATAGCGATCGAGATGCGCCTGATGCTCCGGTGGGATCGGTTCAGCAAAGATATTGTCTGCCGCCCCGTTGACCTTAGGCGCGCAATGCGTGTGGGTGAACGTCACGATTAGCCGCTCACGCGTGAGCTTCGTCTTCTCAGCCAGACGGCGGGCCACTTCATCGACCATCGGCGCGCGAACCCCCAGACTATCGAGCGTGACCAATACCACCGGGCCTTGCTGATCCGTCCCAATCGCCAACGCCCGCGCCCACAAAGCTTGGGAAACACCCTCGGACTCCGCTTTCCGAAATGCAAAACCACTGAGCCGCACTGGATATTGAGGAGTTACATCTTGCTTGGCCACGCCGACACTATATACCGTCGATGCGGATGATTCGGCTAGCAACACGCTGGGGCCTAGAATCCCCCACAGGACGAGCCCGACCAGTGCGCTCACCCCACGCATTCGATTCGCGAACGCTGGCCATCCACCACCTTGCAATGCCCGGCTCTTCCAGCCAGTCGAGCGAACAACACTGGAACGGTCACAAACAACTATCGTCAGTTGGCGAAAATCTCGAATCATCGATGGGCAAGCTCTGGAGGTAGGCAGCAATTGACTCTAGCCGGGTTGCAGGTTGAGCCAGCAAATGTGGGAAGGCGCGAATCGCCAATGTCGAAGTTTCAGGAACCGAATTGACTTCCGCACTGACGGTCGGCGTGCGCAGCAAGCTGCGACTTAGATCACTCTTTCAGATTTTACAGGACAGTTTCACAACCCGGCGCGCGACGGTTGGTGGCTTCAGGAACGTTTTCAGTTTTACCGCGAACGCAGCGCCACCAATTACCTTGCAGCGTCAACCAGAGTTGCTTGCTCACCAGGCTGTTGATTGAATAGCAATTTGAATTCTAACGCGGAGGTAGCGTCCCTAACTACCGTGTAGCGGCAACCACCTTTCCTTGCTCACGCAGCGGGTTGCGATTTCGTCAGCCCGGTCAGCGAGAGGTCTGATCCACATGGGCCATTGCTCTACGGCTCGCTCTGCTCACGCCGCAACTGATTCCAGTACACTTTTACATTGTGCGTGGCACGCCCTACCGCAACAATATCCATGTCACCGTCGTTGTCTAGATCGGCCACGGTCAAGTCCTCCACGGCCACGCCACCTGCGTCTAGCAGTTCTCGCGACCACGCGCCTTCTATCGGATTCACTGGATCGTAGATGCGGACTCCACTTCGATGCTCCGAGCTCAGATCATCACGCACTCCGACCACGAGCTCCTCTTCTGGATCATCATCCAAATTGGCGCAGACCACCGCATGCCCCCATGCCAATTGTTCATCGAGCACAAAGCGTGTCCACAGTTCGGAACTGGTCTGCCAGTCGTGCGGGGCAATATAGACCACAACTTTGTCACCATGCCATGGTTCGATGGTGGCGAGATAGAGTTGCCCGTCAGCCAAGCGCCCTTGGCGGACTTCGCTAGCACCCCGCTTGGGCGCCGGTTGCTCCTGCCCAGTCCCCAAGCGTTTTAGCTGCATGCCGGACGCCCCAGCCTGCAACCAGGTAACTCCTTCATAGCTGGCCGTCAAAAGATCTTCGCGTTCATCCTGGTTGAGATCTGCAACCTGCAATCCATGCATCACATGGAGTTCGTCGGTGAGGACCCGACGGGACCAAGTTTCCTTGGCTGGGTCCGCCCCCGGAGTAAACGCCAGCAACCGAACTCCGACCTGATCAAACCCCGGCCCGCGTGTGCCGCGTCCCTTGAGAGGGGCCACCACCAACGACGCGCGGCCGTCTCCGGTCAAATCGGCCCACTGCATGCGGTGCGTGGTGGGCTCAGATGCAATCTTGCGATATATCCAAGGCCCCTCCGACGTTTGTTCGAGCCAACCGATAGTGCCCCCCGAATCGGAGTTTCCAAACTGCCAATCGGCCCCAAGTGCAAAGTCGATGCGGCCATCCCCATTGACGTCGTGTGCAGCGAAACAGACGTTGTCAAACTTGGCATCCGGGGTTTCATAGACCACGTGCTCGTTCCAACTCGGATTCTCAAGCCACAGCACGCGGCGGCTATCGACGATTGCAATGTCCTGCTTCCCGTCCGCGTTCACATCCAAAACGCGCACCGCATACCCTACGGATAGCTTGGTACCCAGCTCCTGAGGATTGAACTCGTGCGCATGGGCAACCGTAGCCGGCCCTCCAATCGCGAGTACCATCGAAAGCAGGAGCAGAAACAACCGGGCGAACTTCAAACACAACATGGGTGGAGACTCCAGACAGGCGGGTGGGATGCGCGGACTCACACTGCAGAAATGATTCACAAACACAATCGAGCCCCACGGCACTTGCGGACCAGATTATGGCAATCCGGCCCACAAGCATGGCTATTAAGCAGTGTATCAAGTTTGCCTGCGCCATTCCCAGCGAAACACGGGGCTCGATGCTTACCGAGCGAGCATTCTCAGTAGCAGGTAGCCGCGCTGCGGCGGCGGACTCGCCAGCAGTTTGAGCGAAACGAACGGGGCCGTTGGCCTGAGTGGGGCGCGTCCCCATGCCCGTCAGCTGGAGGCTGCGAGCCAAGGCGACCATCATTGGCGAAGGGGGCCCTAGATTCTCCGCCCGTGCAGCAACGCCGGAGAAACGGAGAAACGGTGCAGGTGGTTTCCTGCATGCTGGGAAGCGGCAATGCAAAGCAGTCTTAAGGGGCCTGCCTGGAGCAGACTGCGGTTTGCATCCAGCGACTAAATCGGCCACAATGGGGCCTCTATTCCCAGTCACTCTCCCCGAGACCCCCTTCCATGAAACACTTCCTCTGCTTCGCCCTGCTGGCTACCTTGGCTGGCATTCCCCTTGCGAGCTGTACCGCCGCTGAGTCCGTTTTGAAGACGCTGATCATCGATGGACAGAATAACCACCAATGGGCCAAAACCACCCCGCTGATCGAAGCCACCTTGGAGAGCTCGGGACGGTTTTCGGTCGACGTCGCAACCACTCCACCCAGTGGTGGTGATATGTCCAGCTTCCAACCCAAGTTCGACGACTACGATGTGATCGTTTCGAACTACAACGGTGAGTCCTGGTCCGAACAAACTCAGGCCGCCTTCGCCGATTTCATTCGTGCCGGTGGCGGCTTTGTATGCGTCCATGCTGCCGACAACTCCTTCCCCAACTGGCCCGAGTACAACGAAATGATTGGACTTGGCGGCTGGGGGGGACGCACCGAGCAAGCTGGCCCTTATGTTCGCTGGCGCGATGGAAAATTCAATCGCGATACACAAAAGGGGCGTGGCGGGAGCCATGGACGACGCCATCCCTTTGAAGTCATCGTCCGCGACCCGGCGCACCCAATCACCCGCGGCATCCCAACTTCATGGCTACAAGCTGAGGATGAACTCTACGCTGAGCTTCGCGGACCAGCCAAAAACATGGAAATCCTAGCCACTGCATTCAGCAGCAAAGACACCGGCGGCACCGGCGAACACGAGCCCATCCTGATGGTACTCAACTTTGGCGACGGACGCATCTTCCATACCACGCTCGGGCACGACGAGAAATCGATGAGCGGTACTGCCTTTCAGGTAACGTTACAACGTGGGGCAGAATGGGCCGCAACCGGCAGCGTCACACAACCCGCTGTCACCGCAGCACTACTCAGCAAAGACAAACCGGTCATGCGCAATGCTCTCGAACTGGAGCTTCCCGCGGGACACGACAAAGCCGATTTCAGCACCGCTCCCGACATTAAATCCGATGGTTGGGTATCTCTCTTCAATGGCCAGAACCTGACCGGTTGGAGCCAGAAGAATGGGACCGCAAGCTACGCCGTCGAAGAGGGAGTCATCGTCGGAAGAACTGCCGTCGGTAGTCCTAATTCTTTCATGTGTAGCGACCAAGACTACGGCGATTTCGAATTGACCTTCGAAGTCAAAGTTGACGAAGGACTCAACTCTGGGGTTCAAATTCGCTCCAAGAGCCTGGACTCCCACAACAACGGACGGGTGCATGGCCCTCAGGTCGAGATTGAATCGAGTCCGGGAGAAGCGGGTTACGTCTACGGTGAAGCAACCGGCCGTGGCTGGCTGAGCCCCACTCAGCCGCAAACCAACGCGATCGACAATTCAGGCTGGAATCGTTTCGTGGTGCGCGCGATCGGTCCTCGCATCCAAACCTGGATCAACGGACAGAAAATCGAGGACATCTACGATCCAGAAAGCTACCAAGAGGGCTTCCTGGGCTTGCAAGTCCATGGAATCGGCAAGGAGGAAGGACCCTTTGAAGTCCGTTGGCGCGACATTCGCATCAAGGAGATCCAATAGCCGACATCGCTCTATCGGGCTGAATTCAGATTTGGTATGTAGCAGGCAAACCCTTGCCTGCTACATGCCAAGATGAACTCTCCTTACCAGCCAGATCGGTCAATGAAAGCTATCGCCACTCTCGCTCTACTGCTCACGGCTCTGCTCTTCAGTGCCACCCTCGTTGGCTGTGCCACCCAAGAAATCTCGACCGAGGGTCGCCGGGTCTCGCCACTTTCCACGTGGCAAGACCAACAGCAACCCAATTTCTTTCGGTAGCCTAATTAGCTAATTGCAGGGACCTCGTATCCAGCGCGGTATTCGCGTTTCAGCAACGCGTTTGCTTGAGCAGCACTGGCACCTGTGAAAGCGCCCTTCTCGGGATTGAACTCTAGCATCGGACTCAACTTGAGCTCATTCATGGCGACTGAATGCGAGCCTACATGCGTCTGCATCTCATCGATCAGCGCACCCCATTCTGGTACTTCTTGCGACAGCTCTCCTGCCGCATCGGCGGAGTAAGTGTCACCGACCCGATAGGCAATATTGGCTAGGTTGCACCAGCCTGTTGAATAATGCCCCATCTCAATATCGGTGTTCAACTGACTCGCATCCCGGCTGCGAACACAGGCAATGAAGTTCTCCTGGTGCAGCGTACCACCACTATTGCCTTTGAATTCGCGAATCAACTTGCCGTTATTGTCAAAAGCCGCACCTCGTCCGCGCTGGCCCTCGTACCGTCCACCCTCGCAATACGCGATGTACCCGCTGCCAGGGCCTGGATGACCAGGAGACTTTTTCGACTGTCCCCCAGCGGTCAAATTGGACAGCCCGATGACCGTGGGAATCTCGCCGGTATCGAAGTACACAAAGTGGACATTCGGGGTATTCCCCGCATCGCCCCAAGCAACCCTTCCGCCACCGCCCATAATCCGACTTGGCAGACTAACCTTGTCGAGGAACACGTTATTCCGAGCGTCGTCCAACACATGCACCCCCCAGTTCCCCATCTCGCCAGAACCGGTATTGAAATCCCAGTGCCAATCGTACTGCAACTTGTCACGATAGATCGGCTGATCCTGAGCTGGCCCCAGCCACAGGTCGTAGTTAACTCCCTTGCCGATCGCTAGCGGGGTCGCTCGCTTTCCGATTGGTTGGCGAACGCCGTAACGGTTCACACGGCAACTCTGAATCTTGCCGAGCCCCTTCTCTTCGTGCAGAAACTTCTTGATTTCGGCCTGCATCGGATCGGACCGCTGCTGCGTACCTACCTGGCAAATCCGATTGTATTTTCGCGCTGCGTTAATGGTTTGCTCACCTTCCCACTGGGAATGCGACAGCGGCTTCTCCACGTACACATCCTTGCCCGCTTCCATCGCCCAAATAGCGGCCAAGCAGTGCCAGTGGTTGCAGGTTGCGATCACGACTGCATCGATATCATCATCCTCCAGCAAGTCCCGCAAATCGGCGTAGGTCTTCGCCTTGGGAAAGCTCTTCGCTTTTCCGGCAAGCTGGGATTCATCGGGATCGCAAAGCGCCGCTACCACCACACCCGGCATATTGTGGAACACCCGCATGTGTTCCCCCGACCGACCGCCACAGCTGATGAACCCGACCCGTATCTCTTCATTGGCCATTGCGCGGGCTGATTGTGAGGGAAAGGTCCACAGGGCTCCCGTGGCTGCAGCCGCCCCCAGCAGCGTTCTACGATTTAACTGACGATTCATTCTGACCATCTCCCGCGAGTTTGACGACTGATAACTATGAATTCAAGCTACCCCAGTATACAGCGCCCCACCTAGGATTAAAGATCTACCTGTCCAGCTAAATAACGGCACAATCCAAACCGCAACCAGTGGTCGCGAGCTACCTGCGCTAGGCTAAACACACTCTTTCTTGTGCAACAAAAACCAGTGGAGCCAAGATCCCGCTGCCACTTCCACGAGACTCACGTCCGGCACCTACGCAATTGGTTTCGGTGAGTGGGGTGGGTGGCGCAGGAGATTACTCGAACATCAACAGACGACTGGGACTGGCATAGAACAAACGCCCCGATTCGACCAACAAATTCCCGCCCTCGCGGCCGCGTGTCCCGATAGGAACACGACGGAGAAGCCGAGGGGTGCCTGTGGCTAACGCATTGTGTTCTGGAGCCAGTTGGGCGGAGAAAACCAGAATTTCCCCGGCGACGGGAAACCACACTTCGCCTCCCGCCAACACGCCACGGCCAAGTCCGCGCGGACTTGGAAGTGCATTGGACACCCCGGGGGTCGTCGCCCCTGGAAAACGTCCCAACACTCGGCCACTCAAGCGATCAATCCACACGAGGCGATCGCCGCTAACCAACAAGTTGTCGCCATAAACTCCCAGAAGATGGACTACGTCAGCGACCTGCTGATCATCGGTGGACCACACCAAATCTCCGGTCGTCACATCCAGTGCAAAGATTTCAGCGCAATCTTGTGGCGCACAATACAACACCCCACCTTCAACCATGCAAGGTGCAAGGTCGCGGTAGCGAAAGCGATCGGGGCGAGGATAGTCTCGGCGACTCATATCCGGCCGCGCGTACTGCGTCTGCCATATTATTTCACCGTGCAGGGGATCGAGACAAACAATCGCCCCCATGTTGGTGCCGTAGTACAGACGTCCACCCGACATGGTCAGCAATTGATTGGCGATGATATTCGCATCTTCACTCGCATGCACAACATCACTCGCCAACACCTTCGAATGCCATACCAAACCGCCCCCCAGTCTCTCGAACGCTGCCACGCTGCGACGGACCCCAACATTATCGCGCTGTGCGATTGCCACGAGCAACAACTCGCCCCAAATCAAGGGCGCCCCCTCGAACTCCGCGCCAGGAAACCTGTCTTCACTGAGCCGGAGTGGAAAACCTTGCAGCATGCTTCCTTGCTGGGACAGGTCCAGCCCAACCAAATAGCTGCGAGAATTGCCATCATTCCATGCTTGCTGCCTCGACCAGCCCGTGACCGGGCTTCCCATCCTCGCATACAGGCAGCCCTCTTCAATCGAGAGCGTTCCGCGTGGTACACCGACAAAGGGATACCCCAAGGGCAAGTAGGCTGCGGTAGCAACTTGACTATCGAAAAGGGGGAGGACGTTCGACTCCACCTCTGGCCAGGCCCGTCCCGTTGCAGCATCGTAGGCGACAATCCGTGTCAACTCGTTCACGAAGACTTTGCCGTCGTAGACCGCCGGATGGTAGCACAATGCTCCCAGTTCCTGCTCCCCGGCGCGGGGCCGACTGGCAATCGTGCGATCATTGCTCGTTGAATACCGAGCCAACGCCTGGCTCCATACCGGCCAATCGCCCGCATCCGAGGCGGTAACAGCTGAGACGGCACGTTGACGATTCATCGCGAACGTCACTGATGCATCCACAAGATCTGGACGCTGGGCGGCATTGAGCCGGTCCCCTAAATCGGTCAACGCTGGTTGTACCGTTTCCCCGATTGCCGGTGGCAAGTACCTCACTGCCACGCTTGCCCACTGATGCACTCCCTGCGCGTCGAAGCTGGCGGGATCCACTTGAACCGCGGATATCAAGCGGTGCATGGCTTCAGGCAACAGCGAACGATCTGCAGCGGCAGTATCGAGTATGCGATCTTGGTTCCCCCAATCCTGCAGCAAACTTTGAGCGGCCGGGCTGCCAGCACTTTGCGACCAGACCAAGGGCCACCCCAGAGTACCTGTTGGCTGATACTCTACGGCCGGAGCTTTCGGCAAGCCCATCAAATCGAATCGCAAATCAGGCTCAGCCCGCTGTATCGCCTGCACCGCAGCGATTCCCCATCCATATTCCAAGTAGATGTCAGCCAAGAGCAAATTCAGCTTCCCTCCAAGCTTGGATGCCGAATATCGATCCGCGGCGCGGCGCACGGCCTCCGGATCTTTGAGGAGTCGCTGCTGCTCATAGACGCTCATTGCTAAGCCATCGACGGTAGCCTGATACTGCGGACGACGCTCGGGCCAACTCATCAACAGCGTTTGAGTCTGCTCGGCCACCCATTCCCGCATCGGCACAAAACGGCGGGTAACCTGCGTCCCGGCTCGCTGCGATTCGCCCGCTAGAACCAACGCGTCGCCCGCTTGATCCAACAACTTCTCTAAGCTGACCAACGCCTCATCAAATTCCCCAGCCGTCGACAACTGCTGCACCTGCTCCATCAGCAATTGCTCAGCCGCAGTATGAATGGCTGGCGGGTCCACGAACTCAATCTGCTGGCCTAACACCAGCCTGGTCCGCTCGAGAACCAGCCCAAAGGCTATCAGGATGACGAGTAGAGTTGTTCGTACGCTGGGCTGCATGGACATCCCCCACTCTTTAACCAACTACTTCACGCGGCACGTAAATTTGGTACAGCATTAGATAGACAATCACACCTGTCACCGAAACGTACAGCCAGATTGGCCAGGTCCATCTGGCAAGCTTGCGGTGCCGCTCGATGTGACCCTTGAGGCCCAAGTAAACTGTCGTCAAGGCCAGAAAGGGAACGCTGATCGCTAACAGGATATGGGAGGCCAGCAGGACTAAGTAGAAATAGCGGACCCCGGCCGGAGCAACTTCCGGATCGGTGGGAAACGGCTTGGACGGCACGTTGAAGTGGTACACCAAGTAACAAGCCAGGAACAATGTGCTGACCACCAAGGTGGCCAACATTACCCGCTTGTGCGCTTCAATCCGCTTCTGCTTAATCAAGACAAAACCCACAATCAACAGCAAGGTAGCCAAACTGTTGAGCGAGACATTGACGTGCGGTAACCATTCAATCACGCTGCGAACTCGATTCTAAAAATTGAAATGCGGCCAGGGGACCAGGGGACCAGGGGACCAGGGGAAATATCGAGAGATAAGCCTCGGCCAACCAGCTTGCCTACTCTTCGGATGGAGCCTCTTCTGGGAAAGTCCCGCCGGCAGCGATGAGCTTTTCCAAGTCCTCAATCAAGGCTTGCCACTGCCCCGGTTCCGTCCAAGTGTAGTAGTTCACATTGTTGCCCTCGGCATCGACCAAAATAAACTTCTCCGCATGAAAACGGCGCATGACAGACAATCCAAACATCTCTCCACCAACGCGAGTGATGTATCCCATGTCTCCCGTTAGGAATAACCACTGCTCCTTATCCGCGTTGAACTTGTCAGCATATTGCGACAGCACGGCTGGGCGGTCGACTTCTGGATCACAGGAAATGCTCACGAATTTAACGGGCTGCCCCTGAAATCGTTCTTGCAATTGCTGCACCTTATCGTTCTGCCGCAAGCAAATTGAAGGACAGGTCGAGAAGAAGAAACTCGCCACGTAGGGCTCGCCCTTCAGCGAGTCACTGCTTACCAGCTTGCCAGACCGCTCGATCAACTCGAACTTACTCAACCATTCCTCTTCAGCACCAGCGGGCTGCTGACTAGCAAGCGACTTCGGTGCGGCCGTCCCCGCACTGGAACTCGAAGTCTCGTCGACCGGTACCAAATTGCCTTCTTCGTCCTCGGTGTAGGCTACCCCTGCCTGCCCATTAGCCGGACCGGATCGATTGCATCCGGTCAGCATGAGGCACAAAACAGAGCCCAAACACAGCCACTGGGCCGTGGTACCAACGGTCTTTGCTAAAGACCCACATTGCGCTCGACGAAGGGCAGTGGCCTGCGAGCGAGCGACGTTCAGAAAACAATGCTTCGCGTTCATGAATTGCTTCAGTCCTAGTTTCATTTCAAATCTCCCTTGGCAGGCTTTAGTACGACGCGTGCTGCTAACCAACACGTCACCAATAGAAAACCACAAGTGACCAGCCAACTAGCCGCCAAGCTCGGCATCCACACCTCAGCCGATTCCACCGCAGCTCCCAACATTCTACGCATACCAGCAATCATATAACTCATGGGATTCAATCGCATCAGCCAATGCATAATCCATTGTCCTACGGGACTAGCACCATTGGGCTGCGGGATGGGGAAGAATGCACCACTCAGCAACCACAAGGGCATCAGCACTAGGTTCATAATGGCATGAAAACCTTGAGTTGACTCCATCGGCCACGCAAAGAACACCCCTAAAGCGGTGAGCGCCAGGGCAGCCAGCGCCATCATGAGCACCACTCCCAAAAGTGAGGCGGTCAGTGGGACACTTCCCACCGCCAACGCCAAACCCAGGAAAATCATGGCTTGCACCCAGGCGATGGCCCCTCCTCCCAAGATCTTCCCAGCCGCGATGGTCCACCTTGGAACAGGCGCCACCAGAACGTTCTGCAGAAACCCCTCGCGTCGATCTTCAATAATGGAAATCGTCGCAAAGATCGCCGTGAAGAGCAGGATCAATGCGATCGTGCCGGGCAGGTAGTAGGTCATAAAATCTTGGTCGCCACCACGGAACGCAGAATGCATCCCAGTGCCAAAGAGCAACCAGAATAGGATGGGTTGCCCGAGCGCGCCGATGACGCGATTGCGCTGCCTGAAAAAGCGGATCCACTCCCGCCAGGCAAGCATCCACACACTGGCCAGCGCGTTGGAACGAACGAGCGTCGGGCTGGGAACGTCCGCAGGTTGCCCCTGCTGATAATCTACAACGGTGGTCGCCATTTAACGCCTAGCTTTCTTTTTTTTCGGTGTCGAGTCCTTTAATTCTTCATTCCAGAAGCGGTGCCCCGTCTTGGCTACGAACACGTCCTCCAAACTCGGTTGCCCCAAGGTCAACGATTGAATCTGGCTGCCAAACTGATGCGACAGTGGGGGAATAACCTCCGCCGCCGAGCCCATCACGCGAATCTCCTGCTCAAAAACCTGAGGCGTCAAGGCGCGTTCTCTTAACCACGCCAAAATCGGCTCGCGCTGCGTCGCATGGATTCGCAAGACCTGATCACCCAAGGCGCTCCGCAGATCCCCAGGCGCTCCTACGGCAACCTGCTTGCCCGCGTGCATGATCGCAATTCGATCTGCCTTATCAGCCTCCTCCAAAAGATGCGTTGTTAGAAGGATCGTTACGCCTGCCGTTTGTCGCAGTTCCAGCAAGGCATGCCACAAGTCGAGCCGCGCTGCGGGGTCGAGCCCCGTACTTGGCTCGTCCATCAGCAGCAGGCGTGGCTTGTGCAAGATCCCTTTCGCCAACTCAGCCCGCCGTTTCAGCCCGCCCGACAACTCCTCCGCTCTCGTATGCAGGCGATCTTGCAAGCCGAGTTGCGTGGCGACCTCGTCCAAGCGTTCAGCCAAGACCTCGCCGCGAAGCCCATACAGGGCTGCTTGGCAGCGTATATTTTCGGCCACGGTCAACTTGGGATCTAAGCTTGGCGATTGAAAGACGACTCCCAACTGGGCTCGCACCAAGGCCGTCTCAGTTTTGACAGAATGGCCAAACACGAATATTTCACCGGACTGCACCCGAGCCAAAGTGCTAATCAAACGGAACAAAGTCGTCTTGCCACTTCCGTTGGGTCCGAGCAGAGCGAAAATTTCGCCTCGCCCGACCGTCAACGCCAAATCATCGACGGCCTTCCGCGGCCCGTACGCATGCACCAAATGCTGGACGTCTAGTGCCAAAGGTTCATTCATTCCGATATCAAATCATTTCGTTAAACATGTGCTGCCAAACGCACGGCTCTGGGTCACCGCGCTGAAATTTGCAAACGCTTCAATTCCTCGGACAATTGGGATGACGACTCAAACCGAACCGAGGTGAGTCCCAGTGCCCGCCCAGCTTCCACGTTCCGCAAATTATCATCAATGAAGATCGCGCGGCGCGGGTCGATCGCGTAACGCTCAAACAGCAACTCGAAAAACTCGGGAAAAGGCTTGCGAGTCTTCTCCACGCCGGAAACCAAAATCCCTTCAAACCAGTGCAAGAAATCGTAGCGATCCAAAGCAATGGGAAAGGTCTCTGCCGACCAATTGGTGAGTGCGACCAAGCGATGCCGGTCCTGCTGTCGCAACTGTTCCAAGATATCCACCGTTCCCTGGATAGGTCCTCCAAGCATTTCCTCCCATCTGCCATAGAAAGCGCGAATTTCTGGCTCCCAATCTGGAAACAGACGGACCCGTTCCTCGGTGGCTTGCTGCAACGGAACCCCGGCATCCTGCTGCTCATTCCAATCATGCGTACAAACATGCTCGTAGAAATACTGACGCCGCGCTGCATCGCCTTGGAAGATTGGAGCGAAGACGTAGTCGGGATTCCAATCCACTAAGACGCCGCCCAGATCAAAGATGACTGTGTCGAACATATACTGTCGCTAAAACCAATAGACCCATGAAATCAAAAACTCACCCCAAATGCAGAGCATCCACCAGTATACACCGACTCCCTGCAACACCCTCCAACGCCGCGGAGTGCGCCGCCAAGGCACAAGTACGACGAGCAAAATCAAAGCGGTGAAGACGTGGACGGCGTGCGCAGTGGTCAATAGCAGGCAGGTGGACGCCCACCTCCGCCCTCCAGGAATACAAACCGGCAAACGCAACCAAGGATAATGCCGATTGAGCCCGCCTTGCATGGGTACCAACTGCTCGTGGAACTCCTGCCGTGTCTGAAGCGCCCGCTCCTCGTTCCTTGCTTCCAGCTTGGCCGCTCCCGCCGATGTGGCAAGCATTGCCGCTCGCGCATAATCTTCCTGACTGCGATCCCTGTGCTCTTTCGGCATCTCCTCTTGGACTTGGCGTGCACGGTGCATTGCCTCGACCGCTCGCTTCTCATCCGCATCTGCGGCCCGCTGCCGTTGCTGCGTGAGTTGAAGCGATTCTCGAATCCCCTGCAACTCCAGTGTTCGATAGTGTTCGGCGACCTCTCGCTGTGCGGGTAGGCCAGAAATATCGAATGCCAGAGTTGTCATGGCCATCTGCTGCACAGCAGCATCCGCTTGCTTACCGACCACATCCTCAGTCCATCCCACCGCTCCACTGAGCAACGCACTCACGACAGCCTGACGTTGGCCTCGCATGTCAACCTCCGCCGCCAACTTCGCAAATTCTGTCCGAACCGAGGAAGCCTCAGTCGATTCGCGATGCCCTTCTCGCTCCACAACACTCTCTGCAGGGCTAGACAGTTGCATCTCCAACTCCCCCATCCGTACCGTGGCTTCACTCAACTCCGCATTGAGTTGCGTCAAACGCTCCTTGACTGCCGACAAGTACCTGGTGTCGGGCCGATCGTACAAAACGCGTTGAGCGGCATTGGCTATGAGATTATGAGCCCACTGATTGTAGGACTCGGCCCCTCGAGTCCCTAAATAAAGGCTCCCCAGCAGCAATGTCAAAGCCAACCAACCCCGCGTTGCAGCAACGGCCTCCCGGCTTGCGGCGCGTAGCGTGGCCAACAGGGTCGCTCCAGAACCGAGGAGAGACAGTCCGCCCAACGCACCCATCGCTACCACCACGTGCATGTCGCTTGGATGTGGCCAATCCCCAGAGGGTGAAGCCCACCGCACCCCAACACAACCGGCGACCAAACTGGCTAAGAACACAATCTCCGCAAGCAAGAACAAGCCAAACACTACCCCTCCACGCGACAGCGGCAGGCCTGGCTGAAACTGCAAGTCTGGCGAGTTTGTTTCGGAGGGAGATACCATGCGGATCGCACTGGTGCGTGCTACCTAAAACCATGCGTGTATGCGACCAACAAGCGTCCGGTCGTTAGCGAATCCAGTAGGACAGCAGGATCAACAACATCGTCAACGGTAGGTGCAACAGACTCACGTGCAACATGCGGCGAGCCGTTTTCATATCTGGTGCCCGCACAAAACGAATGGCGGCTACCGTTTGCCACAGAGCGACTGCTACCGCACAAACCGTCAACAGACTGGCGAATAAACCAACCGGTGGCACGGACAACACCGCCAGCACGATCAGCGCCAACGATCCTAAAATGGCATGCCAAGCAGCACCTCGCCCAGAGGGATCGGTGACTGTAATCATCTTGTAGCCAGCCGCCGCATACTGCTCGCGGTACATGTAGGCAATCGCCATAAAGTGGGGAAGTTGCCAAGCCACCACCACGCCCAACAGAATCCAGGCGCGAACATCGATGAGCGATCCCTCCGCCGCCGTCCATCCCATCCAAACCGGCAATGCCCCGGGGAGAGTGCCAACCAATGTATTCGTCCAACTCAACATCTTGAGCGGCGTGTACACCCAGACGTAGAGTCCCCAGGTAGCCAAGCCGCACCACATCGTCGGCAAATTGACGAACACTGCTAAATAAACGGAACCCACCAGCACTAGGACCCAGCCCATACCTGCCGCTTGACTAGAGGCCACGTTCCCACTCGGTAGCGGGCGACGGCAAGTGCGATTCATCACCGCGTCGCGATCCCGCTCCAGCCACTGGTTCATCACACTGGCGCTCGCCGCCACAAGTGCTGTCCCCAGACAGGCATGGAACGCAACCCACATGGAGACGGAATTGCCAGCAGTGACCATCGCCATAATGACCGTTACCAGGATCATGACTAAGATCCGTGGCTTGGTCAATTCAATATAGTACGACAGCCGACCACGCGCCGCTGGGCTGGCCACAGCACCTGCGACCGACCCGAGTACGACTGGCGAAGAACCTGCCTGATTTGTAGTTTCCACTTTTACATTCACCTTAGTATTCAAGACGTGGTAGCAAAACGCTCACGTCCAACATTGGCTCGCACTCAGCGCATTCACCGATGCTTGCTTAACGCACGCGAAACAGCCTCCGAAGCCAATATTGCCCCGTAACGCTTGGTGGAGGAACGCCAAGCTCGCAACGCCGTCAACGTCGCCAAACTAACAATCAACGAGCCGGTGGCCATATGGGCCGTCACAATGAAACTCTCCCAATAGCCCTTAGCTAGAATCGTATAGCCTGCCAACGATTCTGTCACTTCCGGCCACGGTAACGCATAGTTTACGACCCAAGTCCCAATTCCCAAAACGATTTGTACGAGCACCAACAGGGCTAGGACGTACACCGGCCGCCTAACGGCTCCCGGCGGAAGACGCGACAGACCGACTACGGCAAATAATGCCACCGTTAACAGGAAGACTAGGGCCGCCAAACTCAAATGAGTGTGCACATACCCCATAAACGCCCGGTTGCTCATCGCCCCCGTCACATGCCGCAATTGGGCCCCCATAACGAGCTGCAAGTAGCTAATAACCACTAGGCTGGTAGACAATCTTACTCCCCACGGACCTGTCCGGCGTGGTGCCCCTAGCTCGCGGACGCGCCACCAACGCGAACTCATGACCGCCGTGGCCGTGGCAATTGCGAAGAACAATGGCCCGGTGCAACCATGGATCATGGCAAACGTACGTTGATCGAACAGGACGCGAGCCCCCCCCAAAGCCCCTTGGGCGATGATCGCCAACAATACGCCAGCACACCACCAGCGGAACCACCGTCGCTGCTCCCAAGCCCAAGCCGCTAACAGCAGCCCTATGGACAAGAACCCCGCCAAGGACGCGAGCAGCCGATGGCTATGCTCGACGAGCAGGTCAAAGGGGCCGTACAACCAAGTCGAAGCGGGGTAGGCGAACATATTCCAACCGTAGGTCCCCGGCCAATCGGGGACAGCCATCCCAGCATCGTAGGTCGTGACGAGTCCCCCCACCCAAATCAAAGGGAAAACGGAAATCGTCAAGACCACGGCTAGAGCGTGAACGATCCGACTGTAGCTGTTGGAACTCTCGTGAGTATCGATCTTGGTCACCCCATCACCTCCGGTGCCTCTGAGTGTGCAACCGTTTCCAGCCCGCCCTGCCCACTGGCCAAACGCCCGCCGGGCGGTTCCGTCTGTGGCTGAAAGTCGCGTGGATGGGCTGGATTACCGTACTGGTACGCCCCTCGATAAACCCACGGCTGGAAGTCGAAATTGCCGCGGCCTGGGGGACTAGGTGCAGCCCACTCTAGGGTATTGCTATTCCAAGGATTGCGCCCCACCCGTTGCCCCCAGAATACACTGCAAAGGAAGTTGAGGATGAAGATCAACTGGGATGCCATCGTCGCCAGTACACAAATTGCGATCACGCGATTCAGCGGGAGAATCTGCGTCGACAACTCGTAACGGTAGGAGTCCACATACCCTCTCGGCAGACTGCCGCCCCCTAACAAGTGCGTCGGAACGAAAGCACCTTGGAGAAAGACAAAGGTCAATGCAAAGTGGACTTTGCCCCAAAACTCACTCATTTGCCTACCGAACATCTTAGGGAACCAAAAATAGATACCCGCAAAAAAAGCCATCGCCATCACACCCGCCAAAGACGCCATGCCATAAACTCCCTGCGAGTAGGCAGTCTGCATCCCAACATTGGGCGTGGTTAGTATTCCCCAAACTGCTGCCAGCCCCCCCAGCGTAAACAGGGAAATAAACCCCAGCGCAAACAGCATGGGCGTTCGAAATTCAATCCGCCCACCCCACAGCGTAGCCAGCCAATGAAAAACGTGCACTCCGCCTGCGACCAACATAGCACCAATTGCGATGCCCAACGAAAATTCGCCGATTCGGCTCTCTCCCCACACAACTACACGCTGCACCACAACCAACACCCCCAAGCTCGCGATGCTCCAACTCAATAGCACTAATGCCCTGTAGCCGAACAACGATCTCCGTGAAAAAGTGGCGATAACATCACTGATCATTCCCAGCGCCGGCAAGAAGATGATGCCCAGCATCGGATACGCAAGAAGCTCATTCAACTCCTGCCAATGCAGTGGTTGCCCACTCTCTGCATGTCTCGCAGCGCTATTCGAAAAATAAGAATCTGCCCAATAAAAGCTCGTCCCAAGCAAGGCATCCACCAATTGCATCGCCGCACCAACGACCAACACCGGCCAGGTGAAGAGTTGTAGAATTGCCGCCGAGAACAAGCCCCAAACGGTCAGAGGCATGCGAAACAAAAACATCCCAGGCGCACGACACTGTGCAATCGTAGTGATAAAATTGACCGACACCATCAGCCACGCAAGGCCTGCGCATATCAGGCCCACACACCACAACCATTGCGTCGCTTCTCCAACCGACCATTCACCCAAGATCGATTGCAACCGAATCCAACTCTCGCCTGGAACGGCTACATCATGCAACACCGTGGAATGGGACATCACGGCGTATGGCATCATCGCCTGCGGAACAAGCATGCCCGCTGCGACTAGCAAGAAAGCAGGCCACAGCAGCCAATGAGAAACGAGGCTCAGCGTGGGATACGCCAAATCATCCGCACCGATCATGAGCGGAATAAGGTAGCTCCCCAAGGCGCCCGACAGAGCCGGGATGGCCACAAAATAAATCAGAATCGGCGTTTGTTGAGTCGCCCATGCCAACGTCCCACCCACGAAGAACCAAATCAAACTCGAGAACAAAAATTGCAGCCCCACCGTCTTATGATCCGTGGCCAGCACGTACGTTGTTACCACATCGCGGATTCCCCCTAAAACACGTTGAGCACTCACAGGGCACCTCGCGTGGGGAAACTCAACAAGGTTGGAGCAACTGCTGGCCGAGCATTTGAGACTCCGCCGTTCGCCTCAGGAACATCATTGACTTGCAGAAATGAAACTCCCACGGCAAAGCGCTGGGCTTCTGCGGCGGTTGAAAACTCGCGTTGATACTGCTGCAACTGCAGACGCTGTAGATAGGCTCGATGGTCTTCCGCAGTTTCCACCATCAGTCTGCCTACGACGCGATAGTAGGCCTGTGGACGCTGCTCGCAACACACCACTTCGTAAGCCCCCATTTTCGAGGCGGAAAATCGTGCCAATTGCACCCTTCCGGGGACAAGCTTGCACGTCAATCGCAGTGCAGGCACGCTCAAGTACTGCACAGCCTCCTCCGCTTTCAACGCGACCAGGGACGTCTCATCGACTGGGACATGCAATTCGTTGACCTCTCCCAGCACGTCATCCGTAGTACCGAGCCGCTGATCTTGGCCAGCATACCGAACGCGCCACTCGAATGGGCGTCCCAGCACTTCGTACTGAGGTGATTCGTACTGAGGTGATTGCGGCTGGCCTTCCGCGGCACCAGCTGGACCGCCGCCAGCCGTGCTGAGCCAAGCAGCATTGAGATCCCAGCGAGCTTGGAGGGAAACCGCCAACAGGCCGATTAGAGCCACTGTGGGAACTACGGTCCACACCGTCTGCAGCCCACGATGGCCGTGTATGTAGCGAGCGGGCTGGGGATTGTGGGCCGCGTCAAATTTCCACATCAAACCGAACAAGGCAACTCCTACCGCCACGAATGCCAAACCAACCAGGGCAAATGCCACGACCTGCAAAGCCTCCGCTTCGTCGGCGAGGGAATTGATGTTCTCAGGCAGCCATCGCACAACGACTCCATTACCGGCTAGCCAGCTAGCTAAGCAACACAGCGTCCCCCAGACGGGAACGGCCAAGAACAATAAACTCCAAAATCTACCCAACGCTTTTCCCTTGAAAGTTCGCCGACCCAATGTACACAGAGCCCAATGTACACAGAGCCCAACGTTTACAGAGGTGGCTGCTCTGGTGGAGACGAATCGAATGCGGCCTGCGACAGGGGCTCGTAGGGTAGGCTCAAGATGTAGTTGACTAGGTCCCACACATCCCCCTCGGTCATCCCCTGCGGATTGGCGGGTTGCATGGCCGCAGCTGGCATGGGAGTTCCATCAATGCCGTACACTATCCGCAGATAGAGATCGATGGGCCGAGAGCCTCCGCGATAAACACCCGTTCGCAAATTGCGAGGGAGCGCATGGCGTGGCTTGAGTCCCCCCAACTTCAACATAGGGGCCAAGTCATCTGGCTTTTGAGGGTCAATGCCTACGGAGGTCGTCCACTCCTTCGTCCACTCGTCATAGTCGCCGAGCTGCCCGTCCCCCACAGCGGTCGCACCGTGGCAGGTCGCGCAATTGGCAATCTTGCCATGGTAGAGCTCGCGTCCATGTGCCACAGAGTCGGCGAGTCGCTGTTGCATCTGCGACGTCCCGTTATTATCGCGGCCCCACAGCGGATAGTCATCCGGGGGCCCCTCCACGACTACCGCTTCATCGTTGGCCTCCAGCCAACTATCGGCCACGTCCACAACGCACCCCTGAATCACCTCCCACTGCGAATCGAAGGCAGCTGGATCGGTCACTTTGAGCGCCGGATCGTAGAGCCGCTCGCCCGCTTCAAAATCGAGCTCAAAGGCAGCTTCGTCGATCAGCTTCCGCTCCACCTCGCCGCGGATCGAAAGATAGATCAAGTAATCCAACAGCGCTTCCAGATCCTCCTGCTCAAGCAGACGAAAGGATGGCATGCTGGTCCCCGAGACGCCTTCATGCAATGTCCGCCACAGGTCGGAACGCGTGGGTTTCTTGCCCAACGGTGTCGATTTGAATTTCACCTTCCCCATCCGAAAATCACGGGGATAGGGATTCAAGAAACGGGAGGTCGGGCCGAGTCCATCTCCCGTCACTCCATGGCAATACACGCAATGCTCGCGGTACAACCCATAATGCACGTCATCCTCATCGCTCCGAACCGGCCCAGCGGCGCGCTGCAAACGCTCCGGCAACACCAGCTCGGAATAGGCTGGCTCAGCTTGCAGCATCTCAGGCCATTTGGGCTCATCGGGGGTTCCAAACAGCTCGGTCAGCACGGCTTGGACATCCGCCTCTGCACGCGGCAGCTCAACCCCCTCGACCAACTCCATTCGTTTGAGATAAAGCCCGTTGGGCTCAAACGACGCAATGGGCGCGTCACACCCCGCGACGGAAAGGATCGATACGAGGACGCAACTAAGCAACCAGCAGCGGCAGTTCGTGGGTACTTCAAACCGATTCATAGGTACTAATGTTCAGTATTGCAAAGATTCACAGTCAACCCCTAGTGAACCAGCAGAAGCCCTAAATAGCAACGCGAAATCGACTAGGGCAAACCGTCGCATTGCATTCCCAAGCCCCCGCCAGCCCCACGGAGTGACATGCTCGATACCAACACGCCCCTCTTCGAAAATAGCAATCGGCCTTGAAACTCCCCGCGATTCGCTCAAGCCCCCAACGAAACCTCATACTGCTTACCGCCGCGAAGCTGCGATCGGCTGTACCGGCGGTTGAATTCAGCTAGCGCGCAGCTGCGCGGCACAAATCCAACCCGAATTAGGGGGGCTTAGCCACGGATTAACTTCAGCAGCTCCTCGGTGGTTAGCTTGCTGCTGCGATCGCTGCCCTCTAGTAGACTGTCGGCTAGGTCGCGTTTGGTAGCGTGCAATTCCAAGATATGCTCTTCAATCGTGCCAGCCAATATCATGCGATAGATGGTTACTGGGCGTTTCTGGCCAATTCGATGCGCGCGATCAGACGCCTGATCCTCAACCGCTGGATTCCACCAGGGATCCAGATGGATCACATAATCGGCAGCGGTTAGATTCAATCCAGTTCCGCCCGCTTTGAGACTGATCAGAAAGACATCGCCCTCCCCCGCTTGAAACGCATCGACGCTTTTCTTTCTCGCGGCGGCGGGCGTGCTGCCATCGAGGTACTGGTAGGAAATCTTTCGTTCATCGAGTGCTTCGCGCACGAGGCTTAAGTGGCCGACGAACTGGCTGAAAATCAAAGCCCGGTGATTCCCCTCCCGCAACTCGCCAATCGTTTCGAGAGTCTGTGCCAGCTTGGCAGATTCGACGGTCGACGCGGGCGCCACCAATTTCGGGTGACAACAGGCTTGGCGCATCCGCATAATCTCACTTAAGACCAGCAGGTGTTTAGGCTGATCGTCTGCCGAGTCCGCCAATTTTTCGATCGCCCGCTGCCGCAGCGCTTCATAGAATGCAGATTCCTCCGCACTCGGTTCAATCCGCAGGGTGACCTCAGTGCGTGAAGGCAATTCGGTCAATACTTGAGCTTTGGTGCGGCGGAGGATGAAGGGGGCCACGAGCCGCTTGAGCCGCTGTCGAGCTGCTCGGTCGTGATCGCGTTCAATGGGAACAGCAAACCGCTCCTGAAAACCTTCCGCACTGCCCAGCAATCCTGGGTTAATGAAGTCCAGCAGACTCCACAGTTCGCCGAGATGGTTTTCCATCGGCGTACCGGTCAGGATGAAGCGGCAGTCGGCCACGAGCCGCTTGGCAGCTTGGGAACGTTTGGCGGCTGGATTTTTAATCGCCTGAGCCTCATCGAGAATCAGCGTGGCAAACTCCGTTTTTCCAATCGGTAGAGACCGCGCCTGCAACAATCCGTAAGAGCAGAGCACAACATCCCCAGCAGCGAGCGACCCCAGCAATTTGCTGCGATTGGAGTCGGCCAGGATGTGAGGGCGAAGGGTGGGCGCAAAGCGAGTAATCTCATCCTGCCAATTATGGATAACCGAGGTGGGTGCGACGACCATGGCTGGCCCTTGGGAGGCGCGTTGGAGCAACAGGGCGATCGCTTGCAGTGTTTTCCCCAGCCCCATGTCGTCGGCCAGGCAGCCTCCCACGCCCCATGCCGCCAAACGCATCATCCAGTGGACACCTTCGCGCTGGTAGTCTCGCAACTCGGCTTGTAATGTTGTAGGAATTTCGAGGGGAATATCGTCGGCACGCTTCATCCGTTCAACGCATTTCTTCCAATGCGTGTCCGATTTGACTTTGACCTCTCCGAAATCTTCAAACAAACCGGCGTGCACAGCCGCGAACCGCAGCTTCCCCTTCGCCGAGCGTCCGTCACCAAAGGACCGCAAATCTTCGATCCTTGCCCGCAGGTTTTCGGTTAGCGCCAAAAACCGCCCGTCGTCGAGTCGCAAGAAGCGGCCTGACGAGGCAGTCACCAAATCAATCAACTTCATCATATCCAGGCTAAGTTCGCGATCGAATTTCAGCTCTCCCGAAGCTGCAAACCAATCTCGATCCCGGCGAATCTGAACTCGCAGCATCGATTCGGTTGCCTGTCCAGCCAACTGCAACGACTTACCTTTAGGCCAGTGCAGCGAGACTTCGTCTGCCTGCTGGAGCGTTTCTAGTTCTAGGATCGATTCCAAAGCCTCGAATGCAGTGGGAAACACCACGGTCCAGCTGTCGGTCATGTGCGTGGCCAAGACGGGACATCGATCGAGAGCGCTCTGAGCCTGCTCCTGCTCACGGGGCAAGTCTCGGTTGGCCGATACGGAATCACCGTTGATGGTAGCGAATAACGTCCGGGCGCCCTCACCTGGACGGCACGAGGGGCCCGCGTCGCCAAAGGGGTGAACATAGAACTCTGCACGCAGTCCCTCTCCGCTCGGCAGTAAGTGCAAATGCAGTCGGGGGCTGCCTTCGACCTTCTTCGCTGCGGCGAAGGTTGCGGACTCTCCGCCCCCCACCTCGGCTTTACCAGCCTGCAGATCCCCGATTTCCGAGTGCACAGTAACCACCGAAGTCAGGCGCGTCATCACTTCCAAAACTTTCTCCGACGCCGACACGGGCACCTGCAAGCCGTTGCCCAACATGCCCTGCAATTCGAGATGCGGTGCGTCGTACATGGTCAACGCGATCTGTCTTGGGCCGGTTTGCTTGATTCCCACCCCACCACCTCTGGGCGGACTAGGTTGCAGAGCGATCTCAATTTGCTCGTTGCCCACATCGCGCACAACCAAACGCACCGGACTATCAATAATCTCCAGCGGCTGCTCACGATCTTCCGGGGTATAGATCCGCGGATGCCCGATCAGTGCACGCGCGGCATATTTCGTCTCAAACTCGCAATACTCTACCGGGTAACCGTAGGACCCCCTTTCGGTCCAACGACGAAGTGCTTGGCACAGGGCCTGATCCTGTGGGGTCAAAAACGAGAACGCTGGCTCGCTGTACTGTTGTTGCAGACGCGACAGAGCGATCTTGCGTCCCTTCGACCACTTCGAGCCTTTGCGAACTTGATGAAACACGTCCAGGGTAAAATTGGTCGCATTGTACCTCAGCTCATAAACCAACCGATCAGTAGGCTCATCACTGGCATCCGCTGACTGGCTGGCCGCTGGACCACCACCGAGCCGCGTTAGCGCCTCCAGTGTCAGCGCCCAGGCTGGTTCCGGCTTGACGAACTCAATTAGACTCGCCGTTCCCAACTGTTGATGCAATTCTTGCGAAAGCTCTCGTTGCTGGGAGGCTGTGGCGAGTTGTGAGCGTCCGGCCAATCCGCAACATTCTGCGGCGAGCCACAGGCAGCCCCCCGCCCGCAGGCCGCTGCCTGCCTCGACGAGCCCACTGATACCGCTCTCGATGTCCTCTTCTTGAGTCAACCAAGCCTGCAGGTAGCCCGCAACCCAGTGCTGCAGCGGCGTTTCGGCGAGCAGATTTAGATCCAAGACCAATTTGCTCGGCTCGTTGGGTGATTGCATAAAACTCAGTGCCCGTTCGATCATCCGAAACGTCCCCAAGTACGGAGTGCGACCGCGCTGCGCCAGACTGGCCGCTTGCGATGCCTTATCGACTTTCAGGCTATGGGCTGGCGAAAAAGCGGATAACAACGCCAACAATGACGGCAAGCCACCAAGTCTGGTGAGCGTCTTTTTCGACTTGCGATTGGAGAGTGTGGCGGAAAGCAGTTCGAACGCTTGGTCCCAATCCCCCTCGAGCAACCGCAAACAGCCCTCGACATCTCGAAACGGCACGCGTTGGGTCAAAACCAACTTTCGTAGCAGTTCGAGATTCCCCGAGGCGACCGCCCACTCCAACAAGGCTGGTAAAAAATCGGTGTGCAGCTCCGCATCACTTTCTACCAAGGCGGCGAGTCGCTCGACTGGCAGGGGCTCGGTCTTGCCGAAGGCTATCCATCTGGGAATTGCGAATGCGAAGTACTTCTGCTGAAACTCCGCCGAGAGCCCATCAAAGGCGGCTTCCTCGAACGGGAACAGCAAGGGAACGCATCCGGGAACCAAGTCGGACACGTACCGGTGGAACTTATCCGCGTCTTGCCGATAGAAGGACATGTAGAAATCGAGGAGGTCATCCCTGCGACTCCATAAATGTGCGGGCTCAGCGATCGCCGCAAAGTCCTCGTAATTCTCCCTGCGCATCGCATCGCGAATCAGCAAATCAAATAGCGGAGCGACCGGCTTCCGAGTCGACGGGTCGACCAAACCAATCCTGACCCATTTTATCATTTGCAAACGGACAAAGTCTTGCGTCAATGGCAAGTCGGAGTCGTTGCACACCGCAAGCTTCTGGGCCAACTCCCAAAGATCACGATAGCTGTGCGTGGAGTGTTTGAAGACCAGTAGCTGCAGGAGCGTTTGGGATGTCTGGTCCAGATTCTGATATTTTTTTAGGTATTGTTGCATGACCACACAATCTAGCGTTTCCTATATATATTGTTGGCGCGAACTGGTGGTGCAACGCAAGAAATTTATTTGCCGGCCGTGGGGGATGCAGCACATTCACCAGCCATTCCACCGTGTCGAATCCCTGTTTCAATCGGCCGCGACGCGGTAACGCTGGGCCGCTACCTCCAGGAATAGTATCCTGCAGCTGAGCGTCCGCAGGCGAGAGCCGACTCAAACGACCGCTGGCTCACACTGGAATTTTGGGGATTCCACACTGCCTCAATCCAAAATTTGCCAATTGATATCGGTTATGATAATACCGGTCTCGATCCAGCACATGCCGTAATTAATGCCGCTCCATGCGTCCTTTCGCCCTCCCCCTATTCTACCTCCCTACGTTTTGCGTCTGCCTTTTCGCAAATTTTGTGGCGGCAGAAGAATCGAAGGATTCGACGAGCCCCTGGACTCTGTCACAGGCCGGTGGCGTTTCCCAGTGGTTTGAGATTCGTGGGACCGGAACACGCAACAATCCACTGAGACGCAAGCTGGACCAAACGTTTGTAGGCGATCAGTTTTTTGTGCAGTTCCAACTCCGCTACGACGCAGCCAGTATCGATACACCGCTAGATGGAAATGGTGAATTCTTTGTTCTATGGATCGACGAGCAAGATGGTGGCGACGGCGCAGGACACAACGGCGGTATCCCCAATATTGGCATTCACGTCAATAAAAACAAAAACGCTTTCATGGCGAGGTTCTCCTCTGCGTCGGAATCCTTCAGCGAAATCGAACTGGAAGGCAATCGGGTCTACCGCGTCCTGGCTTGCCTCTCCCGCTCCCAAACAGAGGCAGGGACGGGGCATCCATACGACCAACTGAGGGTTTGGATCGATCCCAAGATCACTGAAGAGGCTAAACCAGCGATTCGCTTGTCGGGCAAGAACGCAATTCAAGCCATCAATTGGATCGGTTTCTCAAGCGGTGGGAAAACCGAGCCGAATGATCGAATTCTGGTTTCGGAAGTCTCACTCGCATCCAACTGGTGGGAAGCCTTTGGTTTGCCGCCGCGGGTCAACTTGGATGCCCAACCGGCGCCACCCAGGATGCCCGCAGCGGCCCTGACGGTTGATTTTGGCACACAGGTTTATCCGATTCTGCGTCAGCATTGTTTTGACTGCCACAGCGGCGAGGACTCAGAATCGGGAGTACGTCTGGACTCTTACGATGAACTCCTCAATCAGGTGTCGCCACGCAGTGCCTCATCCAGCCACCTGATTACCCTGATCGAATCTTCGGATCCAGCGCTCCAAATGCCACCACCGGACGGCATCACACCTCCGATCAGTAGCCAGCAAATCGCCCTATTGCGGCGGTGGATCGATGAGGGCGTGACCTGGGATCACCAACTCCTGCCGGCCCCTACAATAAAGTCCACGCACTGGGCGTTTCAACCGCTCACCGTGCCCGAGATCCCCACCACCGCCCCAGGTGCGACAGTCCGGTCTCCCGTGGATTGCTTTATTCTCCGCGAGCAGGAGAACCAAGGAATCGTAGCGGGTACACGGGCCGACTGGCCGACGCTGCAGCGGCGAATCGCAATGGACCTGACGGGCTTGCCTCCATCGGCCTTTCCGGAACTGGAGCGAGCGAACAGCCACGAGCAACTCGACCAATGGATTGAGAAACTACTGTCATCCCAGTCTTATGCGGAGCGTTGGGGGCGATACTGGCTGGACCTGGCGAGATGGGCGGAGAGCAATGGACACCAGCACAATCGCTTCCGTCCCCACGCTTGGCGTTACCGCGATTACGTCATCGACAGTTTTCGGACCGACAAACCGTACGATCTTTTCATCCGCGAACAGCTTGCGGGTGATCAATTACCAGCCGCATCCCAAGCCCTTCCAGCAACTGGATTCTTAGCGGCAGCTCGTTACAGCGGGAATGAACTCGACAAAGAGATTCAACGAAACGACATCCTGGTCGACGTGGTGAATACGACAGCTCAGACGTTCCTAGGGTTGACCCTAGAGTGTGCCCAATGTCACACGCATAAATTTGACCCGCTCACCATCCGAGATTACTACCGTTTCCAAGCCTTCTTCACTCGTGGCCAGCCGGGTAATTTGCTGCTAACCCAGAATGCGCTCGATGCCAAGTTGTGGACCGACATTCGCCAACAACTCCTCGATGCGGTTCACGCGCGATTGGTCGAGCAAAAACGCCTCGCCGGTGTCCCGGAGCCGATCCTGGTCATCCCCACAACGGTCGTGGCCAACATGAACTCCGACGAACGCCAAGTCTACCAAGAACTTGAGGCTGCGATCTCCGCTGCTCCTCAGGTTTGGGGCTGGACCGAGGCGGACAGTGAGACCATTACGACTCCCCATGAAATGCGTTGGCCATTGCCCAACGATCGTGAAGCCCTCGGTAACCTTAAAACATTTGTGCGAATTCGCGGTGATGTAAAATCAGCGGGTCCAGAGGTCCGCCCCGGCTGGCCGATCGCTTTTGGCCCGACTCCTGAATCGGTCGACTCCCGCACCGACTTAGCCCAGTGGCTGGCGTCCCCTGGCAATCCGCTAACGGCTCGCGTGTGGGTCAATCGCATCTGGCAATGGCACTTCGGTCGCGGAATTGTCGAAACATCCGGCGACTTCGGTACTCAAGGCACGCCCCCCACTCACCCAGAATTGCTCGACTGGCTCGCCAATGAATTGATCGAAAGCAACTGGAGCACTCGGCACATTCACCAACTGATCTTGCAATCAGCAACCTATCGGCAGTCAGCCTCTGTATCGAGGTCGAATTTCGACCTCGATCCCGACTGCAAAACGATTTGGCGGTGGACCCCACGCCGGTTGGAGTCGGAAGCCATTCGAGATTCGATCCTGGCGGTCGCTGGAAAACTGGAAGCATTCAGTGGAGGACCAAGCACCCCGGAGAGTCCTCAGAGCGAGACGTTTCGGCGCAGCGTTTATCTGGAGCAGCAACGGGACCATCTTGCGGAATCCCTGACACTCTTCGATAGCCCTCCCGCGCTTTCCACTTGCTCACGCAGACGGACCTCGACCGTTAGCCTGCAACCACTGTATTTGATGAACAGTGAATTCATGCAAACCATGAGTCGAGCTTTTGCGGACCGCGTGCGGCGAACAGCGGAGCAAAACCGTTATGCTGCAACAGCCTTACGTCTCGCTTTGGGACGCGACGCAACCGCAGAGGAGTTGGAAAAACTCGATGATTTCTTAAAGGAGAATTCCTTGGAATCCCTCTGCCTAGCCGTCCTGAATCTGAGCGAATTTCTGTACGTGAATTGAGTAAATCCATGAATACCCTCTACGCGATCGATCGCAGGCAGTTCCTGTACGGCGCAGGTATCGGCGTCACCGCAACGGCTCTCCCCAGTATGCTGAGCGCAGCGGAACTGGCCCCCACCGCCCTGCATCATCCGCCGACAGCCACCAATGTGATCTTGCTGTTCATGTCAGGCGGCCCCAGCCAAGTGGATACGTTTGACCCGAAACCGGAATTAGATCGCCTCGAGGGAAAGAACGTTCCCGATAGCATTGCTGCAGCGATCCCCAAAATTAAGCGTGCTGGTGTCAAAAACCTAATGCGTTCTCCTTGGAGATTTCAGAAGTATGGCGCTAGCGGGATCCCTGTTTCAGACTTGTTTCCACAGGTCGCTAAACATGTTGACGACCTGTGCGTGATTCGCTCCATGCAGCATAACAATCCAGTCCATGGACCTGGTGAGTGTGTCGCACTAACAGGAACCTCTGCAGGGGACCGTCCCAGCATCGGAAGTTGGGCGTTGTACGGACGAGGCACGGCAAATGAAAATCTTCCAGCCTTTATCTCGATGAATCTACACTCCGACGGGATGCAGTATCCGCAAGGTGCGGGATGGGGCTCCGGTTTCCTACCATCAGGCTTCCAGGGCACGGTCGTCGATCCCTCTCAAGGAATCCGACACGTCGCAATGCCACCTCAAACTACCGAAGCAGGGCGGCGACGCCAATTGGATCTGATCCATTGGTTCAATGAGCGTCACTTAGAGCAAGCTGGCGAAATGAGCGAACTCAAGGCTCGTCTGGACTCCTACGAAACGGCGCATCTCATGCAAACATCTGCACCTGACTTATTTGACACGTCAGGCGAGACGCAACACACGCATGATCTCTATCAACTGGAGAACCCGCGCAGCAAATCGGTGGGACGGGCCTGCCTGCTCGCACGACGCATGGTTGAGCGAGGTGTCCGCTTTGTCCAGATTCGGGTCGGTGGCTGGGATGCCCACGGCAACATCAAAGCCAATCACGAGAAGATGGCGGCCCGCACCGATGGCCCTATCGCCAGCCTTCTGACCGACCTTCGGCAGCGAGACCTGCTCAAATCCACGCTGGTTGTTTGGGCTGGCGAGTTTGGCCGCACGCCTACCATGGAAGGCCGCGGGAAGGGACGCGATCACTCCCCCGCCGGCTACACGACTTGGCTTGCCGGCGGTGGTACCCAAGGTGGAAAAATCATCGGCGCGACCGACCCGCTCGGCTATGTCGCAGTCGAACGTCCTGTGTCTCCGCATGATTTCCATGCCACCATCCTGCACGCTTTGGGTATCGACGCAAATCGTTTAACCTATAACCATCATGGGCGTGACGAAGTCCCCACGGTCTTCGGCGGCGAAGCGGTCAAGGAAGCGTTCGCATAATGGGGCCTAGTGCATTGTCAAGACTAAGAATTAGGGTTTAGCGAGCGTTCGGAAAAAGGTGTCCGACACCAAAAGTGCAAAGCACCCGAAGGGCCGTTCCGGATTTTGGTGTCGGACACCTTTTTCCGGGCAACCCGAATTTCCGGGCAACCCGAAAATTAAGCTTGGACAATGCACTAGGCTTTGCTGACGCTTCGTTGAAAAGTCAGACGGACCGACCATCGCGGATCAATCCCGACACTTATGAATTATTCGTGCTCTAGCCACTGCAAGAGAGTTTCCAAACTCCATGTGTTGATCACCTGCTGCGGCTCCAGGCCAGCCCGACGGCCTTGCTGGACTCCATAACGCATCACATCCAGCCCTTCGATCGAATGCGCATCTGTATTGATCGCAATGGGAATTCCATGCTTGACCGCAGCTAGCAAATTCTCTTCCGACAAGTCGAGACGCCGGGGACTGGCATTCAGTTCAAGAGCTTTGCCCTGCTCGGCCGCAGCTTCAAACACCGCCTGCAAGTCTACATCATAGGCAGGTCGCGCCCCTAGCAATCGTCCCGTGGGATGCGCAATGATATCGACGTGCGGATTGCGAAGCGCTCCCAAAATACGATCGGTAATCTGTACGCGCGACTGCTTTTGGCCATAGTGCACACTGGCAATGACCCAATCGGCCTCCGCCAGCACTTCGTTGGGCAAGTCCATGGGGCCCGACTCCAGGATATCGCATTCGATTCCCTTCAGAACGCGGAACCCGTCACTCTGCCGTGCATTGAATGCATCGATCTGCTGCCACTGCGCCAACAACCGAGTTTCATCCAGGCCTCGAGCCATGCTCACACGCTTTGAATGATCGGTAATCGCGATGTACAACAAGCCACGGCTGCGAGCGGCGGCAACCATTTCCTCGAGCGTGTTGCCACCGTCGGTAGCGGTGGTGTGCATGTGCAGATCCGAGACGATATCACCGAGTTCAACCAAACGATGCGGTGCGGCCCCCTGCTCTGCCCATTCAATCTCATGCCGCCCTTCACGCAATTCTGGAGCGATCCATTGCAAGCCGAGCGCCGCATACAACTCCTCTTCAGTCCGACCAGCAATATACTCTTCAGGTGCATCTAGTCGCGCCACGCCATACTCATTGACCGTCAAACCCAACTTTCGAGCGCGTCCCCGGATGGCTACATTGTGCTCTTTGGAGCCGGTGAAATATTGAAGTGCAGCCCCGAAGCTCTCAGCCGGGACGACTCGCAGATCTACTTGGAATTGATCGTCAACGCGGATCGACATTTTGGTATCGCCACGGAGCGTCGTACTGACGCGACCTGGAAATGATTCCAACCGATCCATGACTTCGTTCGCATTTTGACTGACCACTAGAACATCGATATCACCCACCGTTTCGCGACCGCGTCGGAAGCTGCCCGCAAATTCAAGTTGCTCGATCGACGTACAAGCCTGCAAATGCGATCGCAGTCGAAATACAAGGCTCTCCCCCTGGTCAATTCGCAGCCGTTGCGAGGCTGCTTCGGCAATCTCTAGTCCGGCCAAAATTTGCTGCTCGGTTTTAGCCGCAAATCCTTTCAACTTTTGGACACGCCCCTCTTGGCAGGCTTGTCGCAACTCCTCCAACGATTCGATCCCCAATTCTTGGACTAAGAGCGCCGCCTTCTTGGCGCCCAATCCTGGGATGCGTGTCATCTTGAGCAGCACTGGAGGAGTTTTTGCGCGCAGCTCGTCAAGCTGCGGCAAGCAATTCTGCGCTACCATCACAGCGCACTTCTCTGCCAACGTAGCACCAATTCCAGCAAACGAGGTCAGTTCACGACTGGGATCCGCCAAGATGTCCGCCACCGGTTCTGTCAATTCCAAAATGGCTTTGGCACCGCCACGATAGGCGCGAATACGAAATGCATTCTCTCCTCGCAATTCTAAAAGATCTGCCAACTCTTCAAAGGCATGGGCGATATCGGCATTATTCATAAGGCACTGCTGATCCTCTAACAAACTTCGGATGCAAGTTTTACACAGCAACGAGTGCTGGATCTCAATTGGGATTCTAGATAACGAACGAGGCCTGAGGTACCATCCCGCTCACCGCAGGACTGCAAGCAAGAGAGGCTAGTGCCTTGTCCCTGGGAAATTAACCCTGAAAATTCTTCCCCTGAAAATTCGATGCTGAACCAGCTCGCTCGCGAACTTAGGCATGCAACTCGACAACATCCCCGTCCTGGGGTTGATAGTCAGGTTTGACGGTAGTGCCGCCGTGCACGGCAGAACCCCAGACACGAGCAAATTTCAAATTCCGGGCCATCTCATGGTGCACATTTGCGGCAACATCGAGCAGCGTGCCTCCCTTGCGAATCGCAAAGGGCTTCGTCAAATCGGGTTGCTTCTGCAACGGATGCTTGGTGTACACACGCACTACCTCCAACCGCTCAAAAGTCGCCCGTCGAACCTGCTCCAGTCCAATCCCTTGCATACCGCTGACCTCCAAGCAATCGAAGGGGATGTCCCAGAATTCGTTGAGTAGATCCAATCGCTCTGCAGCGTCCGGAACCTCGATCTTGTTCAGCAGCACGAGCGTCTGCGTGTAGCTCACACCTATGTCATTTTCGTCCAGGTACGTCTCTCGCCCCAAGCGGGTTTTGCCGCCAGAAAATCGCTCCCAGATAGCTTGGGAATCTTCGATCAGATGATCGCTCGCCAAATCGATGACAAGGAATACGAGATCGGCTCCGCGGACCAACCCCACCACCGAAGCTTCCATAAAGTCCGCAGTGATCGGAGGCAAATCGATCAACTGAAACGGACAATCCTCAAACAACATCATGCCCGGCAAGGGCGATAGCGTGGTGAACGGATAGTTAGCAATTTCGGGCGTGGCCCGCGTGAGTGCTGCCAGCAACTGACTCTTGCCACTATTGGGCGCACCAACTAACAAGACGCGGCCGGCCCCTTGCTTGGGAATTTTCGGAGGCTTACCTGCCGCTGGAGCGGTGGCCTCCCGCTGCACATCCAGTTTCGCTCTGGCAATCTTGGTTTTCAAGTCTGCCTGAAGCCGATCCGTCCCCTTATGCTTCGGGAGTTCGCGCAACATCCACTGCAGACAATCCAGCTCCTCTTGCGAACTCTCGGCCTGCCGGTAGGCGGCTTCCGCGCGATGGTACTGTGCGGTCAGGTTGGCAGGCATGGTTCATCCATCTCTCGCCTACTCGGCTACTTGCAACACAATGCGCAACGCATTGCGACGCTGGGGGAAACTCAACTGTGTTGCGTAAAACTCGCGATCCGCTTCAACGTAATCCTCATCATCGAGAACCGCTATCATCTCGCTCCAGCGATCGATCACATCCCGTCCATTGGAGACTTGTCCATGGCTGGCACCAGGCAATCGCTTGGTGGAAAACAGTATTTGGCCATTGTCGTCCAGCAAATACAAATGATCCTTAGTCCCGATCAGATCCAATTCGGGCCGCACCAGTATCCCAATCTCCGCTTCGCTAATCACCATTCCAAACGGTTCTTCGGTCTCGGTATCAAAGACGGGTACTCCGACCACAATCCGGCTTTGGCCAGCCGTCGCGAAATCCATATCGATGCAGTACTCGCCGGGGAATTGAGCCATCACCGTTTTGTGAAACGTATTGGCAGCTCCACGACGCAGACGACTGTGGGGAACCGAGCGCACATTGGAAACATCATGCAAGCTACGTTCGACACGCACGATCTCGTGAATGCGACCGTCTTTGAACTGAGCGAAGCTGAGCGCCGACACATTCCCCTTTGCTCTTGCCAAGCCAAGTAGGATTTTGGTCATCCGGTCGCGCCACGTTCCGTACTCTTCGTCCTGGTGGTCCAAGCGTTCGATCAACCCTTGGACTGGAGGCAGTTCGACCATGAACTGCGTAGACGCCGCCAGTTGCCTGACCTGCACGCACAATCGCGATTTGAGATCTCGGCCGTTCATCCGCATGGCGTCGTAGCGAGCTTGACGCTCATGCTTTCCGGCGATCCACGCTTCGACATCCGCAGCAAGGTCCATGGCCGATGCGTGGCGGGCATAGCGTTGCTTGGCCATCGCCTTCATGCAAATCGACTCCAAGTCTCGAGCCACATGCGCATTGACATCGCGCGGTCGCGGCGATTCGGACTGCACAATGGATTGCAAGAACTCAGAGACTCTCAAGTTTCCACCTTGCGAGCGATTGCTCTGCTCATGCGGAGCGTAGCCGGTCAGGATGGCGAACAGGATGGCTCCGAGACCGTAGACGTCGGTTCGTTCATCCAGGCTGTCCATTTCACCGGCTGCCTGTTCGGGGGCCATGTAGAGTGGCGTACCAACAATATCGCCAGCAATGGTTTGAGCCAGACCACTCTCCGCGGCGGTGCCCGACAGTGCAAAGCGGCTGGCCAATTCACCGTCGGTGTCCAATTTTGCCAGCCCCCAGTCGAGCACCAGGACTTGTCCGAAATTGTCGAGTGCCACATTCTCTGGCTTGAGGTCGCGATGGACGACACCTCGCGAGTGAGCGTAGGCGATGGCTTGGCACACGTCCAGGAAAATATTCAACAGACGATGCAGGTGGATAGGATCGTCGCTGACCGACCGCCGCTTGGCATGGTACTCGTGAATTGCATCGAGCAGCGTTTGCTTGCCGAGAAATCGCATGGCGTAGAAAGGCAAGCCAGTCTCTGGATTGACGCCACTCATGTATAGCGGAACAACGTTGGGATGCTCCAAGTGCCCGGTGATTTCCGCTTCCCGCTGGAATCGCTTCCACTGAGTGGGGGATTCGGCAGCGGCAGCATTCATCTCTTTCAGAGCCACGTTGCGCCGCAGCTTCTCATCCCGGGCCAGCCAAACAGTCCCCAAGCCTCCTTCGCCTATTTTTCGCAACAGCGTAAAGCGACTTACCGCTTGCCGCGAATCCGCGGGCCGCTCCGCTTCGGGCTGCTGGAAGTAGACCGTTCTCGATTCAGCCACCTGCGATTCCAATGCCCCCTCTCGCCGCTCGGCTGAGCCCTCGTCTGCCGCTGCACGAATCGATGACCGTCCCACCGCCGACTGCACCGATTTTCGCAGTCGCTCCTTTGCAATTTCGCTCAACCGTTCCGTGTGCTCCTGCATCGCTTCCTCGTCACTCGCGACTAGCGCCACCGAACGATGAATGATAGCCGACAAATTGGCAAACGAGCGGGCTGTCGCCGTACTCTTGGCAAGTTGCGAATCGAGCAGCGTACGCTCGGAAGCTTCCAGCCGACCCGAAAGAGATTTCGAGATCATTTCGGTTAACACTAGATCATTCATTGCCCGGCCCCCCCTTCGTCATCGAAAAACCCCTTCGAACCGACACACTTCGCTAGCCCAAGCCTAGCGCGATGCAAGCGGACCCATAAGTTAGACGAAGTTATTTCAAGTTCCTTACAGATTTCTGGAACTTCCATCCCCTCCATGACGCTCAAGACAAAAACATCGGCGTGCTTGGCTGGCAGACTTTTCAAACAATCTTGCACCAGTCCCCACAACTCTTTCAACTCAAACTCTTTGTCCGGAGCTATGGTCGGCAGAGAGCCAGCTTTCCATTGCCCATTTTCGTCAAACAATAGTGCGGTAGGATCGAAATCGTCGTTGGCAGTCTGAAACTGACGCTTCGAACGATCGCGCAAGTGGTCAATGATCTTTCGTTTCAAAATGCCCAGCAACCAGCCAATTTGGGTACCGTTGCCGACAAATTGCTGATGATTCGCGATTCCCGCCAACAGGGTCTCTTGCACGACCTCTTCAGCATCCCCCGCGTTGCGCAGGCGAGAGACGGCATAGCGAAACAGATAGTCTCCGTAGGCATCGACCCACTGCTCAGGCTCCAGAACGGCGGTTTGACGGGACGGTTGCGAGGTAGAATGTGACATTGACAAGGGAGAATTCATTCCGATCGTGGAAAATCCGATCTAAAAGCTGATAGGTACCCGGTTCACCCTACGTATCCGTACCGAGTAAAGTATACCCTGCACCAGCTAAAGTAGCCTCCCCTCCCTCCCCCAACTGCCCCCTTAGATCGAAAGTTGATTGGTTCCATGCCAAAGCTGCTTCAAGCGATCGGTCCAGCCATCATTGTGGCCGCCGTCGTACTGGGCCCTGGCTCGATCTTGACGAGCTCCAAAGTGGGCGCCACCATTGGACTTGGCGGAATCGCAGCCCTACTCGTGGCCGCCATTCTGATGATTGCCATGGTCGCCCTCTCCGCTCGCCTCGGAGTCCTCTACCCAAACAGCCTCTGCGATGAACTCGCCAAGCGATTGGGACGCCCGGTCGCCATCCTCATTGGCCTCACCCTGTTCACGCTAGTCGCCCTCTTCCAGTCCTCCAACAACATCGCCCTGATTGGCGGTCTGGAGCCCATCCTGGGAGATGTCCCCCTCAGTGTCACCACAAAACTAATCGTGCTGGCTGCGTTCAATGGCCTGATCATTGCCAGCCTCTACCTTCTGAGGAACTTGTATGCCTCCGTCGAGAGACTAATGAAGCTCTTGATGGGATTGATGGCCATTGCATTTTTGATCAATTTTGCCGTCGTCTTCGCTAGCCCCCGCGGTTTCGAGCCGGTGCCCAACACCAGTGCCATCGACTGGCTACCACTGCTGGGAATGATTGGTACCACCTTCTCCGTCGCGGGCGCCTTTTACCAAGCCTACCTGGTGAAGGAAAAGGGATGGACCGTGAAAGACATTCCACGCGGCCTGACCGACTCGATCGTCAGCATTTCCATGCTGAGCTTGGTAACCATGGTCATCCTGCTCACCTCCTGGAGAGTCTTCTACGGACGCCCGGAACCGGTAGAGCTCGCGTCGGTGGCAGATGTCGCTCGGCAATTGGAGCCCCTGTTTGGCCCTTCTGCCAAAGTCATCTTCTGCGGCGGAATTCTGGCCGGCGCCCTGAGCTCCTTCCTGGTCAACGCCATGATCGGCGGAACCGTGCTGAGCGACAGTCTCGGGGCCGGCGCCAAACTGCAAGACCGCTGGCCCGTCCATCTCACCACGCTCGCGCTGCTGATTGGCATGGGTGTGGCCACGGCTGCGTTTGCGAGCGAGGGAAGCACCGTTCATCTAATTACGATCGCTCAAGCCCTGACTGTCCTCGGTGTGCCGGCGTTGGCACTAGCACTGGTCTATCTGGGAACCCGCCCCGAGCTGAACGGTGCGCATCGAGTACCAAGACTGCTGATCGGCCTAGCTATCGTGGGATTCTGCGTCTCCTGCATCCTAGCCGGATTGACGGCTCGCACCGTTTGGAAAAAACTTAGCCCCCCTGCCCCTCCAGTAACTCACTCAACTTCCAACTCGGAAGTGATTACGATGGAGATGCAACCGCCAGCTTGGTTGTTCTCGGCAGCCCCTGGCTGCAAGGGTGCCAGCTGGATTTCGCTGTAACGCAGGCGATATCCCCCGAGAGGCGGAGGGCTGCTCGCGGCTTACCCTGAGGAAACCTGCCCCCGAGAAAATGCACTTGGGGCAAGTCCAGCGGCAGCAGCCGACGGCCCCCTTGCCTTGCGCAATCGTCAAGCCATCACTACTCATCCACCCCCGCAACCTCCCCTTGAGCTCTCATGTCCAAGCATTCTTTTCCCAGCCTCCACCTCGCGACCCTTCTCGTCCTTTCTTCCGTGGGATCCACGGCTTGGTGCGCGGAAGTCGACCCGACTCGCTTTGAGAAGACCATCGTTTCGGCGGACCTGGTCCAGCCCATGGAATTCGATATCGCGCCTGACGGTCACCTCTTCCTGATCGAACTGGGCGGTAACCTGAAGCGCATCGACCCCAACATTGGGGTGGCCGAAGTCGTCGGAAAATTAACCGTCACCACCGAGCAGGAAAACGGTCTCATCGGCCTGGCCCTTGACCCCAACTTCGCTGAAAACGGTTGGATCTATTTGCAATACTCTCCACCCGACTTCCCGGGACAGCACATCAGTCGTTTTAATTTCCGTGACGGACAACTCGACTTGGCAAGTGAGAAACGCTTGTTTCGCTACCAGGAACAACGTCGCGAGTGTTGCCACCACGCCGGTTCCCTCGAATTTGGCCCCGATGGCAATCTGTACATTGGCACCGGCGACAACACGAATCCGTTCAATGACTCGGCAGGATTTGCTCCACTCGATCAACGACCGGACCGCGAACCCTGGGACGCGCAGCGCTCCGCTGGCAATACGAAGAGCTACAACGGCAAAATCTTGCGGATCCGTCCCGAAGCGGATGGAAGCTACTCGATCCCAGACGGCAACCTGTTCCCCAAGGATGGACAGATCGGTTATCCCGAAATCTATGTGATGGGCTGCCGGAATCCGTGGCGGATCAACCTCGATCAACGTACTGGATATCTGTACTGGGGAGACGTGGGCCCTGACGCAGGCCAAGACAATGAGCGTGGTCCGCGTGGATACGATGAAGTCAATCAAGCTCGCAGCGCGGGCAATTTTGGCTGGCCCTACTTCATCGGTAACAATTTTGCCTACCCACTGGTCGACTTCGCCTCAGGAAAAATCTCTCCCCCTCAAGATCCTGCCAGCCCTGAAAACCATTCGGTCAACAACACCGGCGCGAACCTCCTCCCACCCGCCCAGCCCGCCATGATCTATTATCCGGCTGCAGCGACCGACCTATTTCCCGAAGTTGGCTCGGGAGGACGAACCGCATGCGCTGGCCCTGTTTACTACTTTGACAACACCCTGGAGTCTCCCCATAAATTCCCCGCCCATTACGACTCGACCCTGTTTGCTTTCGAATGGTCTCGCAACTGGATCATGGCGGTCCACCTCGACGCCGATTCCAAGATCCAGCGACTAGAACGCTTTCTGCCTGAGATGCAATTCACGCGTCCCATCGACATTCAATTCGATGCACGGGGAGCCATGTATGTCATCGAATACGGTGAGACCTGGGGGGTCAATCCAGATGCCCAACTGGTGCGCATCGACTACGTACGCGGTAACCGCCGCCCGACGGCCATCGCCACCGCCGTGGGCAATGTGGGGCGTGAGCCTCTCGAGGTCCAACTTTCCGGCCGCGAATCCTCGGACAAAGATGGCGATCCTCTAACCTATCAATGGACAGCCATCCGTGCCTCTGCTGCCGCCAGCTCCACCGCTACGTCCGACGCCGATCCAGCCGCTACGCCTCCGACCCTGGAGCGCACCCTGCTGAGCACCGAAGCAGAATACACCGCCACGTTCGAAGAGCCAGGCATCTACACTCTGGAGTTGCAGGTCACCGATCCCAGCGGTGCAAATAGCGTAACCAGCCTGCCAGTTCTCGTGGGTAATTCACGCCCCGAGGTTGAGTTTCTCGAACCGCGCGACGGCGCCTTCTTTACCCCTGGGCAAGCGGTACGCTACCGCATGCTCGTGCGAGACCTCGAGGATGGAACCAGTGATTTCGATCAAGCGGACGAGGATGAAAACTGGGAATTCATCGATTCGTCGGCCCCCAGTCGCCTGACCGTTGAAGCGGTGCCCGTCGACCACTCAGCGGAGGCTAGCAACGATCCACCTGGACTAGCCCTGATCCGTCAGACCGATTGCTTAAATTGCCATGCTTACAATCGCCCGCTCGTCGGACCTTCCTTCGTGCAAATCGCCACCAAATATCAAGATCAACCCCATCAAATGGAAGTCTCGGTGAAACGGGTCATCGAGGGTTCAACGGGCGTCTGGGGCAAGGTCGCGATGCTTCCACATAGTCAGCACACGCCAGAACAAGTGCAACAAATGGTCGAGTACGTCTTCTCCGCCACAGCCGACAATTCCAACCCCAGTGCACAGGGTTTTACCAACGAACTGCCGATTGCCGAAGAGGTGCAAGCGGTGCGTTTCGAAGCCAACTTTACCGACCTAGGACGCGGCGATGTTCCCAAACTGTCCGGCTTCCAGTCGGTGACGCTCCGCAGTCGCCAACAACAAGCGGAGTGGGCGGACGAATACCAACGCATGCAACCCTTGAACTCGGACAAGGCACAAGGCAAGGTGTTCATGGGCGGCATCGAACACGGCGGCTACCTTCGCTTTAAGAATCTAGATCTATCGCAGATAAGTGCACTGAAGGTGCGATTGGCTAGTGCAGGAGCCGGCGGAATGCTTGAAGTCCACCAGTCCTCCCTCGATGGCCCGCTTCTCGGTAGCATCGCAATTGAAGTCAATGGAGAATGGGAAGCGTTCTACGAGAAAACGATCGCGTTGGAAAAGGCCGACGAACTCGCCGACTTGTTTCTCGTTTTCAAGAACGAGAAAAATCGTGGCGGATTGGCCAACATTGATGCGGTAGAGTTTTTGAAATGACAGGGAATGCGATGGCTCGCTGTCGCTGTAGAGTGATGCTACGCAGCGGCGTGGTCGCTCTACCGACTGACTGCTTTTCACCACCGAAAGTCACCATGCCAGCCAGCCTGGTGCATCGTCAACTCTAAGAATTAGGGTTTAGCGAGCGCTCGGCAGCCCGGCAGAAAAGCTGCGACAAGCCGCTGCGCTCCCAAGGTCAATATCCCGGCGGTGGAGATGGGGGTTGGGAGCCTGCGGAGGGAACATAAACGCTCGGCGCGGACAATTGCTGGACGCCATAATCAGGTTGTCCATAGCCCTGCTGACCATAACCTTGTTGCCCTTGATAGGCCGGCTGACCGGGGTAGACCGGAGGGGGATACCCAGTCATGGGGGGAAACTGCTGGCAGCCAAGTGTTCCGGCAAGCAGGCAAACCGCGGCGACGCATTGACCTGTAAAAGAGAGGGCTTTGGCCATGTGTCTGCTTCCTACAACAATGAGTTTTTATAGTACGAGGCGCACTGCACGTGCCACCCTAACGGTTCTTTTACAGATCTACCGCGGGGAATAACAGTGCAATTTTTGCTGAATTTCTCAAGATTCAGCCTCCAAGTGACGAGGCCACTCTGCATCGTCTTCCCACATTCTCGAGCGAAGTTAATAATCAGGGGCTGCTGCGGTTCGTTTTACGTCCCTATCTATTGTGAGCTTGCATGAGACATCGAATCGGCGCTGTATCCTACCTCAACACCAAGCCCTTGATTCACGGGCTGCGGGACCGGCTGCCCAATATCGATCTCGATTTCGACCTACCCAGCCGACTGGCTGACCGTCTCAACCACGGTGAACTCGACGTGGCGCTCATCCCCTCGGTAGAGTTCTTGCGGGGTGCAGGGCTGCAAATCCTGTCGGACGCATGCATTGCCTGTCGAGGGCCGGTACGGAGCGTCCGCCTCCTCTTTCGCCGCCCGCCAAGTCAAACCCAAACGCTCGCGCTCGACGTGGGCTCGCGGACCAGCGCCGTCCTGGCCCAAGTCTTACTCCAACAGCAACATGGCGTCCGGCCTAGCTTAGTCCCCTTTGACATCGACGCCCGCTTGGATCAGATTGATGCCGACGCCGTGTTAATAATCGGCGATCGCGCCATGGATGTTCCCGCCGGTCAATATGTCGAAAACTGGGATCTGGGAGAACAATGGTGCAACCTGACCGGCCTCCCCTTCGTGTTCGCGATGTGGGTCACCAACCAGCGGAGCATCGAACCCGGCCTGAGCGTCGCCTTGCAAGAGGCTCGCGATCAAGGCTTGGCCGCTGCCGAACAACTCGCCGCACAATACGCTGCAACCTATGGCATCTCCACCGCAGATTGCGTGACCTACTTCCGGCAACAATTACATTTCCATTTGGGAGAACGTGAACTCGCGGGGCTCGACCTATTTCGACGCCAAGCCGCTGAGCTACGCCTCCTGCCCGCCACCAGTACTCAACTTTCACTAGAACTCCTATGATCCAACCGATCCTTGAAAAAGCAGTCCAGGGCCAGCGTCTCACTACCGCCGAAGGTCTGCAATTGCTGCAGAGCCACGACTTGACCGCCATCGGCGCGGCTGCGGACCGCGTAACCCAACGATTGCACCCTGAGCCCGTACGCACCTACAACATTGATCGCAATATCAACTACACGAATGTCTGCACTGCAGTCTGCGATTTCTGTGCATTCTATCGATCTCCCAAGAGCGACGAAGGCTATGTGCTATCGCGCGAAGAGTTGCTGAAGAAAGTCGAAGAGACGGTTGCCTTGGGAGGCAATCAAATCTTGATGCAGGGCGGATTGCATCCGAAGTATAAATTGGAATGGTATGAGGAACTTCTGTCGGACATCACGACCTCTTTTCCAACCGTCAATGTTCACGGTTTTAGCCCACCAGAAATCCATCACTTCACGAAACTCAATAACCTACCGCTCAAAGAAGTACTGTCGAGACTCAAAGCTGCCGGACTGGGAAGTCTCCCGGGCGGTGGTGCAGAGATTTTGGTCGACCGAGTGCGTAGTGAAATCACGCGTGGCAAAGTCATGACCGACGACTGGCTGAATGTAATGCGAGTCTGGCACGAACTGGGTGGCATCAGTTCAGCAACCATGATGTTTGGCCACGTTGAAACGCTCGAAGAGCGGATCGAACATCTTGATCGCATCCGGCAGCTTCAGGACGAAACCGGAGGCTTCACCGCATTTATCTGCTGGACGTTCCAGCCCGATCACACCGACATGGCGGATATCCCTGCCACCGGTGCCTACGAGTACTTGCATACTCAAGCCGTGGCCCGACTCTTCCTCGACAATGTGCCTAACATCCAAAGTAGCTGGGTCACTCAGGGACTGAAGATCGGACAATTGGCCATGTTGTACGGCGCCAATGACATGGGCAGCCTGATGATCGAAGAGAATGTAGTGGCCGAAGCGGGGACCGTACACTTCCTAACATTGGATCAAATCCGGGACGCCATTTCTGAACTCGGCTGCGAACCGCGCCAACGCGACGTTTTCTACAATTTAGTCGCCCCCGAATTGGAACAGTTTGCCATCACTGCCAACCGCAAGCAGAGTGCCAATCCGGCATTGCCGGTGGTAAGTGTCTAAAGCCCAGTACTGCAAGGTTACGTCTTCCCCTTCGCCAGCGCTTAGCCTCTCTCGACGGTGGACTCAGTGCCATTGAGAGGTGCGTCGCTTGCGATCAAGAGAAGCTAGCTGTGCCAACGAGAACTGTGGCATCCCAGCGAGCTGCCTCCGCGCACCAAGCTCCCATCGCAGGCCATCGCGTCTCAACTTTTTGAAATCGCAACTCGCCACATGAGCAAGACAAAGTGGTGGCTGCAGCTGGCTATTTGAGGATCAATCCTTACGGTAAAACTGAAAACGTACTGAAATCAACGAGCCGGTAGGCAAGGTCCCAGAGCCTGGCACTTGCTCAGTCACCGATTTACCACCACTTCGGCCAAGAAAGAACAATCCACTACACCACTTTCATTCTAAGGCAGCACGCATACGGTGCATTCAACCTTAGCGGGCGGCAGTGGACGGCTCAGCGAAGCCGGCGATGGAGCTTCGTTTCCAACTAGGGCGCGTCGACCGGCAAGGTGGTTCCCCCTGAAAACCGACAAGGCCCCCACCTGCGCAAGAATGACGAAAGGGCGGAAATGACGTAGAATTGAAGAGGCAAGCATCCCTTCTTCGTTTTGAACTCAGGAGCGATCCGATGCAAGAAGCAAATCCGACAGCCTCGACATCCATCGGCGACTATCTCATTCAACGGCTGCGTGACTACGGAATCGCCGATGTCTTCGGAATACCGGGGGACTACGTGTTGTCCTTCTATGGCATGCTCGAGCAGAGCGAGCTGAATGTGGTCGGTTGCACACGCGAGGATAGCGCTGGATTCGCTGCAGACGCCTACGCACGACTGCACGGCATGGGGGCTCTCTGCGTCACCTATTGCGTGGGGGGACTAAGCGTCTGCAACAGTATCGCTGGAGCCTTTGCCGAAAAATCTCCCGTCGTCGTAATCAGCGGAGCTCCCGGACTGAACGAACGACGAAACAATCCTTTGCTGCATCACAAAGTTCGCGACTTTCATACCCAGCGCCAGGTCTTCGAGAAACTTTGCATCGACGTGGCCGAGTTGAACGACCCCAACACTGCATTTTCGGAGATCGATCGCGTGCTCGACGCGGCGCAGCGTTTCAAGCGTCCCGTCTATATCGAGCTACCACGAGACATGGTGCACGTCGTTCCCACGAACTCTCGCAAGTTTCAACGCATCGAGGCTGAAGTCGACCAAGCGGGCCTAGCGGAAGCGGTTCGAGAAACCGTCGCCAGATTGGCTGCCGCCCAGAAACCAGTCATCATTGCGGGCGTTGAGATCCATCGCTTTGGGCTCCAGGACCTCGTGCTCCGATTAGCTGAATCGCTGCAGATCCCGATTACAGCGACGATTCTTGGCAAGAGTGTTGTGCGCGAAACTCACCCTCTCTACCTGGGCCTCTACGAAGGCGCCATGGGACGCGAGAATGTCACTCAATTCGTCGAGGAGAGCGATTGCGTGCTGCTGCTGGGAACCTTCATGACCGATATCAACCTGGGCATCTACACCGCCAATCTCGAACTACGGAATTGCATCTATTCGACAAGCGAACAATTGCAAGTCTCCCACCACTACTACCACCATGTTCCGTTAGACGCATTTCTCAACGAGTTGCTGGCACAACAACCCACCACTACGGTGCGCGAAATCCCCGCCAATCTGAGACGCACCTTGGATGAAGATTTTGTGGTGGAGCCCAAGCGAGAGTTGAGTGTCAGTCGCATGGTCAAACTGATCAATCGCCGCTTGCGCAAGGACAACATCGTGATTGCGGACATCGGCGATGCGCTCTTTGCCTCGACGGAGTTGCTGGTGCACGAACGAGCCGACTTCCTCAGCCCTGCTTACTACACCTCCATGGGTTTTGCGACTCCAGCCACTCTTGGCGCCTGCGTCGCCAAGCCTGACCAGCGAGTGATTACGCTCTGTGGCGACGGAGCATTTCAGATGACCGGGACCGAATTATCAACGATCATTCGCCAAGGCTTTGCTCCCATCTTGATCATCCTGGACAATCACGGCTACGGTACGGAACGATTCCTGCATGCAGGTGATTGGAAATACAATGAAATACACCCTTGGTCCTATCATCAATTGCCCCTCATCTACGGAGGCGGTCGTGGCTACCTTGTCGAGACCGAAGGAGAGTTTGCCGAAGCGCTGGCCCAAGCCTGGGAAGACACTTCTTGCGCGCAAATCATTCAGGCCAAAATCAGTGAGGGCGATGCCAGCCAAACTCTCCTGAGACTCGCCGAACGGATGGGACGACAAGTGTAAGCACCGTCCTCAGAGTAGGAGCACTTTCCGGAAGGCGCCCGCCCAGAGTGTACGAAGTGGATGGAGCGAACTGAGTGGATGGAGTAGAGTGGCTGGACGGCGGAAGTGTAGGCTCGCTATGGTAACATGAGCTGGATGCTCGCCATCCCAGGCTGTGCGCAAGACGGTGACGCGAAGAGCTTCTTGGTGTAGGCGGTAGACATCGTGATTCCAGCAATACTCACACTACTATCCGTTGGGCTGCTGATCGCTGGCGTGCGGTCACTGGTGCTTCTCCAACGCATCGACGAACCCACGGACAGTGAACGATCAGACCCATTCTATACTCCGGTCACCCTGCTATTCTCGACGGCCCCACGCAGTGCCAAGTTCGGTGCCGTTCAACGTCGCACGATCTGGTTGTTCTGCGGTTCGATACTAGTCCTTTACCTCGCCCGCGCCGCCTTCATGCAATCGAGTGGGAACTGATGCGATGAGGCACGTCTGCTGTGCTGGCCCGTCGACGACGGAATCGAATCGGTCGTGAACCGTGTGCAACGGCTTAACCGCAAAGATTCGCCCAGGAAAATACCTCGAATCCCGCTGCACGACCGCCCTTTAGCACGGCCCATTCGCCGAATGGTGTCCGCCCCCGTAGCATCCTCTGCTATTGAGCCCCAGAAGAATTGAGGATTAGAGACGAATGCTGGAGTCCGTCCGTTGTCTCTACACTCGCTACTTTTCGATTTCATCGAAATCCACGTCAGCTGCTGGCGCTGAGGTGTAGATGGAATCGGGATGCGTCACATCGGTGGGCTTCTGATAGTCAAAATGATCGATGGGAATGTCGATGCGATCATTGACCACGACTTGCTCAACGATTCCTTCTTCCAAGGTCTCTTCGACCGCCAACTTGATCTGATCCTTGATCTCGAGCAGCACGGCATCCCGCAACAGGGACGGGTCGAGCTGCCTGAGCTTCTCTTCCACCGCTTCATGCAGTTGCCAACGATGGTGTTCGATCGTCGCCTTGGAGGCAATCCGACGTTCCGGCGTGACCAGTAGATGCACGCGCAATTGTGTCAGCCAATTGCGATCCTCCGACTGCACATAGTACAATCCCAACGGAATTTCCGCACTGGCGGTCACTTTGATGCGTGTCGCTTCGGAGCGAACGTAACCGATGATTACAGCATGGATAATTACCAAGCTTAGCACCAGCCCTGCGATCCAATAGCGTTTTACGAAACCCATTGCTTCTATCCCACGGGAAGAAATACCTGTTGTGATCAAACTGGAGCGTCCTGATGAAGCAACCAGCTAGAATCCTTCGAACACTAGGTTATGGGCACTGGCAAGTCCGACAAACTTAGCAAACTGCGCATTGAATCCCGTAGCAATCGCCAATTCAATCCATACAATCGTGACAAACTGTAGGCAAGTTCCGTTGGCGTCCACTTGCCGAGCAGATCCGCGTATCCCTCTGAAAACTGTCCTCATCGTGGCTGGTGTCTTCTCTCTCTTAGCTGCCTTAGCACTTTCGTTGATCGTCAATCGTATCGCGAGCATGGCATTGATGTTTACCGGACTCTCTCGCGAGGCGGCCCGTTTCCAGGCCCGCTCCGCATTTACGGGGGTCGGCTACACCACGCGTGAATCCGAAAGTATCGTCAATCATCCCGTCCGTCGTCGCATCGTCATGATGCTGATGTTGATGGGAAATGTGGGGGTGGCCACCGTCGTCGCCACGGTGATGGTTTCGCTGAGCAGTTCCATTGGAGAGAGCTTGCGATACCAAGTCCTGGTCGCCATCGTCCTGACCGTCGGCCTCTTGGCTCTGTGGGGGATCTCGTCCAGTCGAATAGTGGAGCGGCAACTCAACAAGGTGATTGGGCGGGCACTCAAGAAATTTACCGACTTGGACACCCGCGACTACGTATCCCTACTTCAGTTGGCGGACGGCTATTCCGTGTTCGAGATGCGAATCGACTCCAAGCACTGGCTCGTAGGCAAGTCTTTGAGGGAGTTGCGTCTCTCGGACGAAGGCATCCTCGTCTTGGGCATTCATCGAACGGATGGCATTTACCAGGGCATTCCACGAGCCCAAGACATGGTTTCCGCCAAAGATACAGTTATCCTGTACGGTAATAAGCAAGCCATTCGTCGGCTTGACCGGCGCCAGGCGGGGGTGGCTGGCGACCAGGAGCATGCCGAGCACGTCACGCGACTGGATGAGGTGAAAAAATCGGAACCCCAATCCGCCGTAGGGCCTCCCAGCTAGCTCACAAGATCTCCAGACTCAACTTTTGAATTCACGAACCAAGGACCTAGAGCATTGACCCAATCCCCCTCGCGTAGCGGCGTATTCTCTGCCTCCACTGACAAACGACTCGAGGCGTTCGGCGAGAGCATCAGTTTTGACCACCGACTCTTTAGGCATGATATTCGAGGCTCGATCGCGCACGCGCGGATGCTGGCAAAACAGCAACTCCTAACCGAAGAAGAATTCCAGACCATTGAGCAATCGCTCCGCGAAATCGAAACCGAGATCGAGCAGGGCAAGATGCCCTTTCGCAATGAGCTGGAAGATATCCATATGCATATCGAGAGCCGCCTGATTGAGCTCATTGGCGACACGGGGCGGAAGCTGCACACCGCTCGCAGCCGCAACGATCAGGTCAATACCGACTTCCGCATGTGGGTGCGTGAAGCGTTGGACACCATCGACGCTCTTCTACAAGAGCTCCAGCGCGCGTTTCTGTCGCGGTGTGATGGCGATTTCGACATCATCCTGCCCGCCTACACGCACTTGCAACGCGCCCAACCGGTACTGGCCCCTCACTACTGGCTGTGCTACATCGAAAAATACCAGCGAGATCGCGAGCGGCTCGCCGATTGTCGCAAGAGAGTGAACGTCTGCGGGCTGGGCGCTGCGGCCTGCGCGGGCACCACGCTTCCCATCGATCGTGACGCGACGGCCCGTGAACTCGATTTCGAACGGGTCGCAGCCAACAGCATCGATGTCAGTAGCGACCGCGACTTCGTGCTCGAAGCCGGCTTCGTCCTGGCCATGATCGCCGAACACCTCAGTGGCTGGGCCGAAGAATGGATTCTGTGGTCCACGGTGGAATTCAACTTCATCCAGCTACCCCATCAGTTCTGCACCGGTTCGTCGATCATGCCTCAAAAGGTTAATCCCGATACTCTGGAGCTCACCCGAGGCAAATCGGCTCGAGTATTGGGGAATCTGCAGACCCTCATGATCCTCGTAAAAGGCTTGCCACTGGCTTACAACCGTGACCTGCAAGAGGACAAGCCCCCACTCTTTGACTCGTTCGAGACCGTCCGAGCCTGCCTCGAACTGGCCATCCCCATCGTCGAACAATCGGTCTTGCAACGGAAGTCAATTGCCAGCCGGTTGGACCAAGGCTACTTGGATGCCACGACCCTCATGGAACACTTGATGATTCGTGGGATTCCACAGCGCACCGCACACCACTTGGTAGGGACGCTAGTTGGAATGGCCCAAGAGAGTGGTGTGCGACTAGCCGATTTGACCGATGCACAGCTAAAAACAGCTCATCCGGAACTCGACGAATCAGTCCGCGAGGTCCTAGGGGTGGAAAAAGCGGTAAAAGCCTACCAAAGCTACGGGTCGAGTAGCCCGGACCAAGTACGATCACAGATTCATTCTTGGCGCGAGCAATTACAATAGGTGAGCAAGCAGCAGAAATTCACTCTGGCTTTTCTCCCGGAAACAGCACAACTGATGAACGAGCAAACCGACTTGAGACGCGATAACCGAACCGCCGCTCCGCTTATCATGGCCGTCGCCTGCGTTCTACTCCTGCCACCCTGGATGAACTCTGCAACGGTGTGGGCTCAGAACCCGTTTGGGGAATCACCGTTTGGAGAGTCCACTGCAGGGGATTCGGTCAACCCGTTCGGTGCGGCTAGCGATCCCGGAGACGGCAATGGTTTTGGTGGCTTCGCGCCCGCCGCACCTGTCGCTGGCAATTCCGCTGCAGCCTCGGAAGCGACCGCAGCCACGGAGGTTGAGGACGATCCCGACCCAGTCGTCCAAGCCGTGCGTCAACAGCCGCCAGAGACCCCCGAGGAAATGGCCAAGGCGCTGACCTGGCTCGTTCGGATCAAACGCTTTGACGAGGCCAAGCGATGGCTCGACCATCTGGCAACGTTGAACTGGAATCAACAGGAGCTAGCCCAACTAGCACGCAGTGGTGGCAGCTCCCTGTGGGTCCGTCTACGGGCCCCGGAAGCGGAATTAAGCGCTGCCCAAAGTAAGCTTATCTCCGAGATTTTTACCGCGCCTGCCGAATTAGCGCGAGATCTGACTTCGATCAACGGCTGGATCGATCGGCTGGCCAGCAAGTCAGCCGGCCAGCGACGCTTGGCTCAATTGCGACTGCAGGATGCAAGCCTAGTCGCCGTGCAACGCTTGATCGACCGACTGCTCGCCGGGGACGCCTTGGTGCCAGCAGAAATGCTGGCTGGAACCATCCTGGAGTTTGGCCGCGACGGCATCGAAGCCCTGCAGACCGCTTGCTGGGTCAAAGATCCAGCGCGTGCGGCGCGAGTCCTCATGGCCTTGGCCGACTTGCCGGGCACCCATTTTTACCCGGAGCTGGGGGCTGCAACAGTCTCCCCTCTCTTAGCCACAGAGCACCAGACCGCTCTACGAGCGAAACTAGAAGCGAAACACAGCAAGCTTCCGAGCCCGGCTGCTGTTAGCAAGTTATTGACGAAGCGTTTTGACGATTCTCTGGCAGAGTATCAAGAACGTCGCAGCCAGGTGGCCATGCTCCCGATCACACTGTGGCGAGTCACTACCGACGGTGCCACGATTGAGCGCGTTGAGGCCAAGGCGGCAGACCTTCCCTTGGAACGCTTGGCACAATTGGCTGGCTTACGCTTGCGTTTGCCCACAGCCACGGCGGATGAACTGCGAGATTGTGGCGCCGCGTTGCTGCAGCGCGCCTACCAAATTTCACCTCAGTTGCGCGATCCGCAACTGGCGTCCCATCTACTGCTGCCCCTCACTGCCACCCAGTTGACCACCACCAATCTCTTAGAGCAAGTTTACACCCAAGCGACAACTTGGCAGATGCATGGCGGTGCCTTGCGCGCCATTGAGCTCCTTGGCAAAGATGCGGGGGATTCCGCTGCGACAGCCCCACTCGGCTTCCTCAGCAAACGACTTCTCGACTCACGCCCCAGCGTTCGTTACTCGGCCTTCAGCACTTTGGCACGTCTGAACCCACAGCATGCCTACCTGGGTGCTGAGACAGCACTGCACACGGCTCTGGAAATCATGCAACTGGGCAACGGCCCACACGCACTGGTAATCGGAGGCCAATCCGACCGTCGGCAAACGGCCGTAAATCAGATTCAGATGCAAACGTCGGCCGCGACTTCGTCAGCCAACACTGCCCGCAACGCCTTCATTGCTTTGGACCGCGAAACTCCGACCGAATTGGTCGTGATCGTGGACCGCGTGGCGGATCAGAGCATTTTCCAGCTGATTCAGCGTCTGCGTGGGGGAAAGCGGAGCAGCGCGCTGCCAATCGCAGTGCTTACCGACGAACTGTATCAATACGAACGTGAATTGATTGACCGAACCCCTGGCGTCATCCATTCGGTACTGTCCACCGATCCTCAGCAAATGGCGAGGGTCCTCATGCAGCTTGCCAATTCACTCGATACCGTTCCTTTGACAGCAGTCGAGCGAAGCCAGCTAGCGATTCAAGCTGGAGACTTCCTAGCAACGATTGCAGCGAATCGTACTCAATATGCTTTCTACCCGTTGGGAGATATTGGAAGCCATCTAATGGTAGAGGCAAACAACTTTTTGCCTCGCGCGCGTATCGATGTTTTATCGGGACTGGGAACGGCCGAGAGCCAACGAAAACTAATCGCCATGGCATCGCAGGAGTCACTCGAGGAAACCCATCGCCTCGCCGCCGCTCGAGCCTTCGGTAGCTCGGTTCGCAGCTTCGGAATGTCGCTAGGTCAGCAAGATATTCTGGCAAACTACGATCTCTACAACCAGCTGGCACCACAAGATCCGGTAGCATTAAGAGCTCTCGGTCACGTATTGGACGTGAGTGAAGCGCATGCCGGAAAAGCGGAGTGGCCCACGCCATCCTGGTAGCCCAGTTGCCTGCCAGCTTGTGGTAAGTCTAATCCTAGGGACAATGGGAGCCATTAGGCGACGGCACTAGAGATACCAACTACGTAGATCTCAACTCTGGATTAGGCTGCATGGAAATGTCGCGGTATGGATTCCAACCACAAATTCCTGATACGGGTTCCCCCGTTCCCGGAATTATTGGAACCAGCCCTGCCATGCAAGCGGTGTACGCGACAACTCGCCGCGTTGCTCAGAGCAATGCCTCGGTCCTGCTCTTGGGCGAAACGGGGACCGGGAAAGAATTAATCGCCGGAGCCATCCACCGGCTGAGCGATCGTCGCTCGGGCCCGTTTGTAAAAGTCAACTGCGGGGCGCTCAGCGAAAGCTTGCTAGAAAGCGAGTTGTTCGGTCATGTGCGAGGTGCGTTTACCAGTGCCGTATCCAATCGCACGGGACGCTTCGAAGCGGCTCACAGCGGCACGATCTTCCTGGACGAAATTAACAGCACCTCCTTGATCCTACAGGTCAAACTCCTGCGAGTTCTGCAGGAGCGCGAATTTGAGCGGGTCGGAGATACATCCACCATCACGGTCGATACGCGAGTCATTGCCGCTAGCAACCGCGATCTGACGACCGAGGTGCAAGAGGAGCGATTCCGAGAGGATCTCTACTGGCGACTTAACGTCGTGCCCATTGATATCCCTCCTCTGCGAAGACGCCCCGAAGACATTCCCGCTCTGGTCGTCCATTTTCTGAATTATTACAACGAAGCCAACAATCGCTTCGTCGTGCACATTCAGAAGGAGGCTCTTGAGCTGATGCAGCACTACCACTGGCCGGGAAATGTGCGCGAGCTGCAGAATTACATCGAACGCGCAGTCGTGATGGCGGATGGTGACGAATTGACGGTCGAATTGCTCCCCGATGTGGTGCGCGGAGCGGCGCCAGGTAGCCGTACCGTTTCACTGCGTGGGGTCGATTTTGACACGCTTGCCCAAGAAATGGTCGAACAAGGGGTACGCGAAGCGGAGCGGGAGAAAGTGGATATCCACAGCTTTGTCGTCAACCGCATCGAGAAGGAAGTGATCGCCCACGTCTTGGCCGACTGCAATTTCGTCCAAACCAAAGCAGCCGCGAAACTAGGGATCAATCGCAATACGCTCCATAAAAAAGTCAAGGATTACAACCTGGAGTCCCCCGACTCGAGCGAGGACGCTGGCTAGCAAGGACCGTGGGCCAGTACGCCTATCCCTCTTCAGCCACCTCTTGAATCAATCGAACCAAGTGCGTGCGCGAGACGGCTTGATCGACGAGCGTCTCCACGTCCAATCCCAATTCACGGCCCAACGCTTGTGCCAGATCGACATCCCGAATCCCTTCGTATTGGTTCAGCACTCGATCCTCGAAGTAGATCGTCTGACTGTCGCGACTAAAGCCCGACTCGAAACCATCGGCAAGCTCCGCAATCCAAGCCGACGGTACACCGCGCGCGCGACAATGCTCCAGCGACCAAATCTCATCCCCGGTGCATTCCGACAATAGCATTAATGACTTAAGTCGACTGAGCGGCATAGGGCTCCAACACTAGGACTCTAAACGATCGAGACGGTCGGTCAATTGCTCCACCAACATCCGCAGCTCCACCACCTCTTCTCGCAATGCCTCGAACTCCTCTTGCGCTGCGGCACTCGCCGGTGGGGCAGCCTTGGTTGCCGCCATTGCCGAATGCGACTCGCCTGCATGCAGCTCACTCGTGGAACTGCGTGGTTGCGGATTCGCTGCTGGGCTGCCGCCAGCGTGTTCAGCTTTCAGTTGCTCGAGTTCTTGCGGCAAGTAGAGATTGTGGGTGAAGACCTGTCCGCGTCCGGCCGGGGTGAGCGCAACGACCAACCCACGGTCCATCAAATTAGTCAGCAGCGCTGCCAGCGTGCCTAGATCCGCAATGGGTTCGAATCGACTGGCCCGGCTTCTTAGGTCTCCCGCGGTCTGCTCCCCACGCAAGAGCAACTCGGTCATGATGGCCGCCTCCGCACCTTTGACTCCCAGGTAGTCGTAACCGTAGTGACGGTACTTGGGGACGCGACCTCCGCCATGGACCTCAGCGATAACGCCCGCCTCGCGCATCGCGATCACCTCATCCTCGACCTGCTCGGACGTTAGATTCATTAGGGGATAGCGATTGCTTTTCTGGTTGCATCCCGTCACCAGCCCATTGAGTGAAAGTGGATACGCATCCGGCGTCGTTCGCGCCTTTTCCATCAAGACGCCCAGAATGCGGCGATGCTTGGGAGGCAAGGGGGCCGGTGGGCCTTGAGGCTCAGCTGGTTGAGGCGTAGCGAGGGGTTCGTCCATGGCGGGTACTTGGTGGAGTTAGGAATACTCGAAAGGGTCGTGAAATCCGTGCAGCTCAAGCATTTGGGGAGTGGAGCAGCCGAGCTGTAGGTGAATCGCTGTTCTGACACCGCAGTTCCAGCTCACCCCGGTCGACCACTGACGCGAAACATCTGCTCGTGCGGCAATAGCGCGCCACCATCGATGGGGAGTGTGGCACCATTAATATACTCGCTCCCTGGTTCGCAGAGAAAGAGAACCCCGCGGGCTATTTCTTCAGGCTTGGCTAGGCGTCCCCAGGGCAACTCGCTTCCGCGAGCGTTGAGCTCCGTCTCGTGGAAGAACTTCCGCTCACCGGGGGTATCCGTCCAACCTGGATGCACGATATTGACGCGAATTCGATGCTCCGCCAATTCGCAAGCTGCGGTCCTGGCCATTTGGTCGGTAGCTGCTTTGGCCATATTGTAGGCCATCGCGCCGGGAATGGCTTTGAAGGCATGGGGAGAGCTGATGCAGACCATAGCCCCTCCCGTTCCCTGCTCGATCATGACGTTGGCGACCGCTCGTACGAAATTGAACGGCCCCCACAGACATACATCAATCGTCTTTTGAAATCCGTCCAAATCAGCCTTATAGAACAGCTCACGGTCGCTGTAGGCAGCATTGGTCACCAGCAGGTCGATTCTACCGTGAGTGTCTTTCGTGCTTTGCACCAACTGGTCGACCGCTGCGCGATCGGTCACATCGGCTACGCCAGCAGATCCCGTTCCTCCCACCATGGTGATTTTCTTGAGCGTATCATCGGGAGGCAAAATATCATTTACCACCACATGCGCCCCGGCTCGCGCTAATTCGATGGCCGCAGCCGCCCCGATTCCACGCGCCGCCCCGGTCACGATTGCTACTTTGCCCTGCAGAGATTTTGTCGTACTCATCTATCCACCTTAACTGTGCATCACATCGTTTACCCAAGCGGCTCGGTTCGGCCCTAATTCCGCATGACAATAAGGACTCCCAGCACTACGCACAAGACACCGAAGATGCGTGGCCAGGTAAAAGCGTGTTGCGCGTAGCCCAACCACCCGAAATGATCGAGTACGAGGGAGACGACCATTTGGCCAGCCAGAACCAATGCGATCCAGCGAGTGGCCCCCATTGCAGGTGCGACGAGCAAAGAAACGGTCACCATATAGGTTCCCAAGAGGCCACCCGTCCAAGCCCAGGCTGGCAGCGTCTGCAGGCGTTCGACGGAGGGAACGCCAACCCGCAGCAAAGTGGCCAAACCAAGAAGCGCTAGCAACCCCACCCCAAAGCTAACCACGCTGGCCTGTAGGGGATGGTTGCATTGCTCCCGCAGCTTGGCGTTGACCGCGGGCTGCAATGCCATCGCCGCACCAGCTCCCAGAGCGAAGAGACTGCCCAAGGCTGCGAATATGTAGGAGAATCGTTCCACGGTCCAAACCCTTTGCATACAGAGGAAGCCGTGGTCGATATTGGCTGGCGTGGCGCAAGCCAGCTAAGCGGTCGATCGCGGGAAATCTCCCGAGCGCGACGAGCCGCGTGATCGAATCTCTAGGCTAGAAACGCTGCCAACTTCTCATGCGTTGCGGGATCCTGGAACTCCAGCTTGCCAAAACCACGCTCCGCTCCCAGCGCGACGGCAGCATCTTGATGCTCCGCATAATTCGTAATCAGCATCACAGGAATCGCCCTGAGTTCTGGATCAGCCTTAATCAACTTCAGGATTTCTACCCCATCGGTGTAATCCCGGTCAAGCTTGCGATTGATCAATACGAGGTTGACGGGGGTCTCCCGTAGAATCGCCAGGGCATCCTTCGGGCCATGAGCTTGCAGAAGCTGCGCATTGAAGCCCGTTTTCACCAGACGCTGTATGCTGGCATGATCCGGTGCACAATTACCGACGTCGAGTACGGTTGGCGATGCCATCAATAATATCCACCCAACTTCTAACTGCTAATGAGAAAACCAAGCGAAGAATCGCACAGGCGCCTGGACGTTTGCCGACTCAGCGGCACTCGTCCAGCAAACACCCCGCCGAAGACCATCCGGCGACGCTCGGGTACGCGCGTCACACCCTCACGGGAGTGCTGCCACAACCTACTGCAAATCACTAGTTGGCCCTACCGATTGCGATTGCACTGCCACTTCATTGCGGCCATCGCAACCGCTGGAGGTGGCTGTCACCATACCCGAGACAAAGGCGAGCAGGATAAAGACGACTGCTTGGCTTTCCTTGGTAATCACAATACTTCTATTCCTTGTCTTGAGGATTCCCGGTCACCAGCCCCTCCAGGGACATGCGACTTGTTTCAACCGCTCAATCGAACCACTCGTCGGCCGGATCAAACTTTGGGGAGGCCACGATGAGCACTTTCATCCCGCCAACGGCTCGGTGCCGAGTTTTCGGATGGATGACCACCGCCATATGCGGACGCAGTGGAATCCGTTCGCCATCAAGTTCCATCTGCGCGTCATCCTCACACTCAAGCACGAAATAGGTTTCCGTGATCGCTTTGTGATAGTGGACCTTCGCGTTTTTGGTAATTTCCGTCACGTGTAACGAGTATGGGACTGATTCCACATCCATCAACCCCCTCCTAGCAACCCCGCAAGGACACAGAATGGTGGGTAGCGAGGGGTAATCGACTACTTCGTAGGACTTTGTCAGTTCAGCCATACCTGGAGGCTCTCGTTGTTGGGGAGCTAAGGGGGGGGGACAATCAACTAAGCTAGGCAAACTCTAACGTCTATTCCGAAGACAACGAAAGAGACTAAAACTAGTTTTCGTCAGACAAACGGAGCGAAGCCCCACTATTGGGCCCCAAACCAAGTGTACAAACGAACACACAACACGGACTCCCGCACCAGACTATACCGATTAGGCCGACCTGCCGGGCATCACATCTTACCTAAGCAGGCAGCTCGAATTCTAGAGTAGAAATCGGCATAAACGAAGGCAGTCGCAACGGCCTCAAAAAACAATCTTCGCTGTTCAAGCGTTTCTTTCCACGCGGCCGATACCTTCCTCTAACTCAGCTCGACAACGCTGCGAGACGGCCGCGAAAGGCTGAGTGCAATCACCGGGTCAATAAAACAGGGCCCATGGAATGGCCCGCCCGGTGACTGGCGTAACAAGGACCCAAACTTTGCGGTAGGAAGTGTGGACCATAAGGTTCGGAACAGCATCCGACCTAGTGACAATCCATTACCGGCACCACGAAGTTGGACTGGTTCCCTGAAGACTTGGCAACAAGCGGCAGAAACCAGTCCGTTGCCGGCCCGGCAGGAGGGCGATTTCGGCGGCGGCTTCGTGCGTCGAAACCGGTCTCGGCCAACTACACCCCCGTAAAGGCCAGAACTACGCCAGAACAGACAGTTCATCGTTTAGGGAGTTGTGTCTCGATGAAATTGAACATGCTTATTGGTTCCCTCGTACTTGGTGCTACTCTTTGTAGCCAATCGTTCGCTGGGGGACTCCTCGACCGCATGCTCGGACTAAAGGGTGCCGGCTGTGACAGCGCTTGCTGTGACACTGGATGCTCGATAGACCCAAGTTGCGGATGCGAGATCGCTGCAGATCCTTCCTGCGGTTGTGAAATCAATGCTTGTGGCGGCGGATGTGCTGCTGCAATCGCACCATCCTGTGGATGCGAAGTGGTAGCGAGCTGTGACACGGGTTGCTGCACTCCACGCCGTCGCCCACTGATGGAATTGGTACAAAAGATCCACTGCAAGAAGCAAGCTTTGGTAAGCCGCTTGGCTAGCCATGGCAATGCATGCTGCGACAGCGGATGTGATGGTGGATGCGGCGGAAGCTGCGGCATCATCGACCCATCCTGCGGTTGCGAATCACCATGCGGTGGAGCTTGCGGTGCAGCCCCAACCTGTGGTTGCGAACTGAACGCTTGCGGAAATGGCAACCTGTTTGGTGCATCCTGCGGTTGTGAGCTGAATGCTTGTGCAGCTGGTCCTAGCTGTGGCGTTGAGGCCCCTTGTGGTCCTATCGGTTGCGACAGCGGATGTGGATGCGGACCTAAGCGATCCTGTGGTCTGCTCAGCAAGCTGTTCCAACGCAAGAACAACTGCTGCGATACCTTGGCTTGCGACTCCGGTTGCAGCTCTTGCAGCAGCTGTGCTACGAGTGCTCCAGTAGCAGCTCCAGTAGTACACGGCGATGCAGCTCCAATGCCTCCAGCACCGGTTGTTGACCCAAGTGCTTACCTTCAAAGCAATCGACGCGTCATTCAGGCTACCAGCTACGTTCGCTAAGCTTCGGCTTTAGCAAACGCTGGTAAAACCTCCAGACGTGTTCAACAACGGTCCGTAGGGCGAAAGCTCTGCGGATCGTTTTTTTTTGCGTCTACCCAACCTGCCCTGCTCCATGTTACCCTGCTACCCATATCATCTGAAGGATCCAATTTTAGAAGACGCCCGCCGTGAGTACCGCAAAAATCGACTGGAACATGGTTCTAGGCCCAGCCGCTGAGGTGCTGGGTGACGAGCAATCCAGTCACTACGACGCACTCCAATCCGCGCTCCTGCAACATTCCCGACGCGCGATTCGCCCGCGTCCCGAACTGCCCCCCAACGAGCTACCGTTCGGCACCGATGCGGTCCCCTGGTGGCAGGCCGGGCGATTTCTCTCAGAGGACGCTGTCCGGCCCGGCGGCTTTCTCAATTTCGCAGCAGGCGACTACTACATCCAAGACGCCGGTTCCATGCTAGCGTTGGCCCTGTGTGGCATTTCTCCTGGCCAAAAAGTCTGCGATACCTGCGCTTCTCCCGGTGGCAAATCAACGGCCATCCTCGAACAGCTGGCCGGCCAGGGATTCCTCATCTCCAATGAGGTGATCCACTCGCGTGTCGCACTGCTCAATATGGCCCTGTGGCGCAGCGGCTACGGCAACCAGATCACGACCAGCACCGAAGTTGAGGTGTTGGCGGAATACTTCCCTGAGAAGCTCGATTGCGTCCTGGTGGACGCCCCTTGCTCCGGTCAGTCGATGGTGGCTCGCGGCAAGCAATCCATGGCCTCCTTCACTCCAGCACAGATCTCGCACAGCGCAGCTCGGCAACAACGCATCTTTCGCGCAGCGGCACGTATGGTCGCTCCTGGCGGACGCATGGTGTACTCAACCTGCACCTTCTCTTACGCCGAAAATGAACAAATCATCCAACAATTCCTCGACGAACATCCCGGCTGGGAGCCGATTGAGCCGGACCATCTCGAACCATGGAAAAGCCCGACTGCGGCTGGCTGCTATCGCGTGTGGCCGCACCGAGATCAATGTGCTGGCGGATTTGCTGCCGCCCTCCGGCGTCAGACTTTGCCCTCCGACGCGCACCTTACCGAGATCTCTGCCGACCAACTCTCGCCGCCTCCCAAGCGGCGGCCACGAAACTCCTGGCAAGTCGTCGCGGAATTGCCTCAAGAGGTCGCTGACTGGTTTCTGGCCGATCTCGATGCTCCCTCACTCTCGCTGGAATTCTATCGCGTTGGATCGCAATTGCATCTGGTGCCCGCAGCCATCAACGAAGCCCTCCCGTCGGAAAAACCTTGGTTTGAAATTGCTGTTGCCGGAACTCCCATTGCCGAAGCTCAGGGCAAGCGTTGGGAGCCGAGCTATGCGAGCTCGGTTCTGAACAAACAGATTCCGATGCAACCAGCACAGCAAATCGAGCTCAGCGATGACGAGGCGGTGCAATACGTGGCTGGACAAGCAGTGCGGTGCACACCACACCGCACTCCTCCCGACCTGCATGGTTGGTGTGGAGTGATTTGGCGCGGTAGGAAACTCAGCTGGGGAAAATTCACCTCGGGAGTTCTCAAAAATCACTTCCCCAAAGTCGCGCGACAAACCAATACGCAAGTTGCCGCGGGAAGTCTAGGCCCTTCTCCTGATTGAATTTTCCATGACAATGGCTGTTCGCAACCCCTCACAGCAGCCTTCCTAGAGTCGTTGTCTACCTGCAAACTCCCCCCGTAACTGTTTGGGCATCATGACATCCTTTCACCGTATCCAGATTATTTCGGCAAGGCTCCTGCTCCTGCTTGCCAGCAGTTTAGTAGGGTACCTACTACCTTCACCCCAACTCTGCGCACAAGCCGTTGCCGAGAGTGCTGCTCAGCCACCGGCAGCAGCCCCAGCCACGGACCCCGCCGGAAATCTGCGGTCCCCTGCTTCCCCCACGAATCCACCGGCCGCTACCGCGCCCCCGGGTGCGGAAGTCCCCCCGGCCACAACGCTCCCCATCGATCCGATCGCAGGTCGAATCCAAGAGATCCAACAGCGTTTAGCGCAAACTCAAGCAGAGATTGCGTCGAATCCCGATGAAGCGAAAAAGGGGCTGACAGACCTCTACCAGAAGGCGATCACGGATTTGCAGGCCGCTCAAACCGCGCGCGAAAAACTGCAGGAATGGGAGGCCCGAACGGTGGCGGCCCCGCAGACGCTCCAAACCGTACTCCAACAACTCGAAACGCTTAAACAACAGAAAGACAAACCAGCCACTTTCAACTTTCCCAATATGGATGAGGGGAAAATAAAAGTTCAACAGCTGGGCACCGAGCTGGCCGCCGCCACCGCCAAGCGAACGAAACTCACCGAGGAGGAAGCTGCTCGAGAAAAACGCCGCAAGGAACTTCCACAACTAATCTCCGATTTAAAGACACTTCAAGACCAACAAACCAAGGCCGGAAGCCCAGCGGACGCAGCCAATGCGCCGGCTGTTACAGAAGCCCTCTCCTGGGCCAGCGATGCAAGTCTCCGATCGATCAATCAACAAATCTTGGCCTTGGAAAGTGAGCAGCGGGCCTACGAAGCTGAGGCAACCCTGCTCCCCAAACAGATTGAACTTGCGCGGAGTGAGGAGAACCGGCTCCAAGAACTGGTAAAGCAAGCCAATGCGCAACTTGAGGCCATACGCACCAATCGCATCTTGCAACAACGACTTGAACTGGAGCATGCGCTGCTCGATACGAAATCTCCTGCCAACCAAGAGCCCATTAACCAAGAGCTCATTAAGAACCTACTGCAACACCTAGAGACCTGGCAGAATTGGACAGCAAGGCACAACTTGCTACAAACCAAACTAGCTACGACCAACGAGACACTGCGTGTGTGGCGTGAAAAACGCTCCAAAATGGATGCCAGAGTTTCCACTTCTCCGACCTCAAAGAGCGGCGGTACGTTCAACAGTTGGGTTGGTCTGATGCTTCGTAAACAGCGTAACGAACTGCCCGACACGGATCAACTCTACGCAGAGATCTCATTGCTTCAAGAGCAGATGCGAGCTGCTGACGCTCTGCGTTTCGAGCTAGACGATGAATTGCAAACCGCCCAATCCCAGTTAACCCAAGAAGAGGCGATTCAAGCAGCTTCCGCGGACAACGAAGATGAACCTCCTAAGGAAGCGCGAACCGAAGAGTTGCTGAAGCAAACGATCGATATCTTGCAAGCGATACAACTCGACCTCAACACGCACGTCGACGCCCTCTACGAAACCGCCAATCAAATCCAAAACACGATCCACTTGTCGATCGATTATCAAGAATTCATTGACAAGCACGTACTGTTCATTCGTAGTTCGGAACGGCTGCAGAGTTCAGACATCCCCTCATTGATGGAAGCCTTTCACTGGCTGGTTTCACTAGACAACTGGCGTTTCACCGGTGCACTCTTGTTGCGAGATATCTACCAAGAACCGTGGTGGTACACTCTGCTGGTAGTCGGGTTAGGCATTCTATTGGCAAACCAAACCAATCTGCGTCGTAGGTTGGGAGAAGTCTCCACCAAAGCAAGCAAGAACACCTGCACTCAGTTTTCGTACACCGTTCGCGGAATCCTCTTAACCTTCCTTATTTCGTCGCCGCTCCCCTTAGCACTGCTATTCTTCTTTTGGCGTCTCACGGTTCGGTCTCAACTCGAATACACCATGGGCGCAGATTTACAATTTGTGCAAGCCGTTTCCAGCAGCCTACTGCTGACCGTGAGCGTCTTCTTACCGGCGGAGCTGTTGCGGCAACTCTGCCGCTCCAATGGATTGGGGATCAAACATTTTGGCTGGCCAGAGTCCGAATCTAAAAGTTTGGGCAATAACCTTCGCTGGCTGATCAATAGCACCGTTCCACTCATTGCGGTGTTTGGAATGTTGAATTATCAAGCCGACGCGCGCTGGGAATCTTCCTTGGGCCGCGTCGTCTTCATCTGCCTGATGCCGCTCATTTCGATTTCGCTCTACAGAATTTTCCATCCTCAAACTGGAATCTTCAGCGATTTCCTCAGAAGCAACAGTGGAGGTTGGCTCGATCGAACAAGTCTAGTTTGGTTCTTGGCCATCGTCTTGAGCCCGATCCTGATGGCATTCACCAGCTACTTAGGCTACCACTACACGGCTGTTCGAATAGCGGGCCACTTCGCCTCGACGATGTGGATGATCGTAGCATTGACGCTCGTCTATTGCGTCCTTACCCGTTGGATACTGCTCAACCGTCGAAGACTCGTTCGACAACAGGCTCGCCAACGCCTTGAGGATGCTGCCAAACGTGATTCGGGGACCGCTGCCCCCGCCGTCGATGACACGACGGTCGATCTGATCACGCTCAATGAACAAACAAGACGGTTGGTCACTAGTGTTGTGGTAGCCACCGGATTAGGAATTGCCTATCGAATCTGGTTCGATGTCCTGCCTGCGGTCGACATGCTCAACAGCGTTCAACTCTGGACGACCCAAGGCCCTACTCCCGATGAGAACATCAACATCACGTTGGCCAATGTCGTGCTCGTCATTCCGATTCTGATTTTAGCAATCATCGCTGGCCGCAACGTACCGGGCCTGCTGGAAATTGCCCTACTCCAATACTTGCCGCTCACCAAAGCAGCCAAGTACGCAATTACGACCATGTTTCGATATGCGATTCTGGCAATCAGTATCATGGCGGTCTCTTATGTACTCGGACTGCAGTGGGCTAGCATCCAATGGCTGGTGGCAGCTCTGGGCGTCGGACTCGGCTTCGGCCTCCAAGAGATCTTTGCCAATTTCGTGTCAGGCATCATCCTCCTCTTTGAGCAACCTCTCCGCGTAGGCGATACGATCACCGTCGACGGAACAACTGGAGTCGTCTCCAAAATCCGCATGCGCGCCACCACGATCATCAACTGGGATCGCCAAGAGTTGATCGTACCCAACAAAGACTTGATCACAGGTAAACTACTCAACTGGACGCTGAGCGACACGATGAATCGCATCGTCGTCAATGTGGGCATCGCCTACGGTAGCGATACATCCCGAGCCTGCGACATCATCCGCGAGATTTGTGAAGAGCATCCCAATATTATGAGCTCCCCTTCCCCCGTCATCACCTTCGAAGGCTTTGGTGACAATACGCTCAATTTAGTGGTCCGGGCCTACCTCGAATCACTCGACAACCGCCTTGCAACGATTCATGAAATGCATCAACAGATCTACATGGCCTTTGGTACTGCTGGCATTGAAATAGCCTTTCCGCAACGTGACTTGCATATTCGATCGATCCCAGACCGCCTGTCCAAATGGTTTGAGTCCCGATCCTAAAAGCTTATTGATATAGCAACCCACCACGTAACGGGCTGTTGATTCAATAGCAATTTGAATTCTAACGCGAAGGTAGCATCCCTAATTACCCTATAGCGGTAACCACCCTTCCTTGCTCACCGGGCTGTTGATTTAAAAGCGCCTTGAGTTTTAGCGTGAAGGTAGCGTCCCTAATCGCCCTGTAGTGGCGACCACCTACTCCTTGCTGACGCGGCGGGTTACTATTTCGACAGACCGTCACGCAGCGGGTTACTATATTCAACAGCCCAGTAATTCAACAGCCCAGTAAGCAAGGCAAATACCACTGGTTCATGTGTGGGAGCTCCCTATTTCCGCTACAACTAAAAAGTGCCCCAATTCGATTGTCTACTAGCTCTCGAGTAGCCCATCACTACCGTTCAATACACCTCTTGAAACACGTCTCGAAAATTGACAAAGCCCTACCCCATGCAGAACCCAACTTCTACTCCGCTTCGAATTGTCATTATCGGAGGCGTTGCAGGAGGTGCATCGGCAGCGACGCGCGCCCGGCGTTGCAACGCCAATGCCGAAATCACAATCCTTGAGAAAGGTCCTGCCGTTTCGTTTGCAAACTGTGGGCTCCCCTACCACCTGGGCGGGGAGATCGAAGATCGAGAAAAGCTGATCGTCGCCACTCCAGAATTGTTCTGGGATCGCTTCCGCATCCGTGTCCGCACCGGGCATGAAGTCACCAAGATCGATCGCGAAGCAGCGACCGTTACCGGCAAGAACTCCACTCAGGAAGAATTTAAAGTCCCCTATGACCGCTTGATCCTGGCTACCGGTTCGGAACCCATTCGACCGGAATTCTGCAATATCCAGGCCGACAATGTCTTCCAGTTATGGACGCTGGATGACATGGACCGCATCCTGGCCTACATGAAGAAACGTCCTTGCAAAAAGGCGACTGTAATCGGCGGCGGTTTCATTGGCCTCGAAGTTGTGGAACAACTCCAACACCGGCAAATCTCGATAGCACTCATCGAAAAATTGCCGCAAGTGCTGGGGCCGCTCGACTGGGAAATGGCGAAACTGATCGAACTGGAACTGGAAAAGCAGAAAGTCCAACTTCATCTGGGAGCCACCGTTGAAAGCCTCCTAACCAGCAATCAACGAGTGACGGCCGTCAAATTAACCAACGGAAGCTCGGTCACCTCGGATTTAGTCATCGTCGGAGCGGGCGTGCGACCTCGCACGGCATTGGCAGAATCGGCCGGCCTTTCGTTAGGCGAACAGGGGGGCGTGCGCATCAACGAATTTTGCCAAACTGACGACCCCAATATCTATGCCGTTGGTGATATGGTGGAATACCACCACGGAACCTTGGACCGCAATCTACGAGTCCCACTAGCGGGCCCTGCCAACCGGGCCGGGCGAGTCGCCGGGACTCACGCCGCCACCGGCCATGCTCAGCCGCTGGGAAGTGTGCAAGGAACCGCCATCGTCCGCGTCTTTGGCCTAGCCGCCGGTGCCACGGGAATCAACGAACGCATGTGCGGGCAATTCGACATCGACTGCCGCACTGCCACCATTCAAGCGCCACACCACGCTAACTATTTCCCCGGCGCTCGAAGCCTCACCATTAAGCTGATCTATCGAGCTACCGATGGGAAAGTCCTGGGGGCTCAAGCCGTCGGCGCCGAGGGAGTCGACAAACGAATCGACGTGATCGCGACACTTCTCAACTTCCATGGAACCGTTTACGATTTGGCACAACTCGATTTGGCCTACGCACCTCCCTTTGGTTCCGCCAAAGATCCCATTCACATGGCTGCCTTTGCCGCCCAAAATGATCTTGAGAAAGCCCCTGCGCTGCTCCCCTTCAATGCTGACTTAGCCGGGTTGCAAGTCGTTGACGTGCGGAACAACGCCGAACTGGCTAAGCTTCCCTTGGACGGTGCAATTCATATCCCCGTCGATGAATTGGCGGAGCGGTGGCAGGAACTTGACCCCACACTTCCCACGGTTACCGTCTGCCATTCCGGTAAGCGAGCGCATGTGGCCGCTTGCTGGCTCAATGGGAAAGGGTTCCAACAGCCTGTGCTGAATCTCAACGGGGGCATGTCCATCCGCAAGCTCTCGACAACCTTGCCCTAACGCTCCAACTTCAGAGGGCAGCAGTCCAGTTGGACGCGTGCATCCCCTCCCCTGTTCCACAACGTTTCACTTCGTAGATTCTAAAAACCATGCCCATTTACGAATTTTACTGCCGCGATTGCCACACCATGTACAGTTTTTTTGCGCGTCGCGTCGATACGCAAACCATCCCCCAATGCCCCAAGGGATCGGCGAAGCATAAGCTCCAGCGGCAGATGTCGCGATTCGCAATCTCTTCTGGACGCAGCGAAGGACCGGAGGGGCCGCCCGATTCCGAGATGGACCTGGACGACGAGAAGATCGAGCAAGCAATGATGCAGATGGCTGGCGAAATGGAGGGCGCCGATGAAGACGATCCGCGCGCCATGGCTCGCATGATGCGCAGGCTAATGGATACAACCGGAATGAACATGGGCGAAGGGATGGAGGAAGCGATTCGTCGCATGGAGGCAGGCGAGGATCCCGATCAGGTGGAGGCAGATCTCAGCGATGTGCTCGACGGTGAAGCCCCTTTTTCGACCGGTGAAAGCAAGCTCCACGGACTGAAGCGACGCATGACCGAAGCTCCCAACGTCGATCCTGAAATGTACGACATGTAAGATGCGGTCCGCAGCCCCGCAGTGCTCAAAATCCAATCGAACTCTGGTTCCTCGATGCCCGCAGCGCTCGCACCAGGGCCGCTCAGGCAGTGCACCAGACAGAATTCCAATCGTTTAATCGTTGCTGAGATCACACAGGCTACCCGTGAAAAACGCCCCTAACACACAACGGAAAGCACCGCGATTCTCTAGGCGAACTTGGGGCCTGAGCGCCATCCTACTGGCCATCGCTTGCAGTCCATTGAGTGGCTGTGGGTCGACCGATGCAAACCAGCGCGAAGCACTTAAGTTTTTTGGCATTACCTATTTCAATTATCAACAGATCTGGAAAAAGCCACCCGCCAATTGGGACGAACTGCTAAAGTTGGCCCCTACCACCGAACTTCCAGACGATCGGAAACTCTTAGAACAAGTGCGGCAAAGCGGGTACACCATTCTCTGGGAAATCGACTGCATGACCTCCGATGCCGCCGAGGTCGTACTGGCTTATCCACCTGACGCCTTGGATCGCGGCGGGGACGTCCTCTTTGCCGAAGGCTCTGTTCGGAAAATGTCTGCCGACGAACTCAAGCAGCGATTGTAAATCAGCCAGTCAGGTCTTCTCACGAAACGACCCTCTGCCAGTCGTAGCCCCTGCGCTCTCTCGCCTCTTCGTTCGCTGCCTTGTGCTTCTCAATTTCGCACCAACCTTAGCATCCACTAGTATCCCCGCTTGATGCAGCAGAACCCCATGACGTGAACATTTCCGGAAAAGCATGCCGGGGACAACATGCCGGGGACGGTGCGTGGCTGCGTGACTTGAGGCTCCTGCGCGGCGAGCCTGAACGGAACACCTGCGGCTCCCGATATCTACCTACTTCATGACGATCAGGCTGTCCGAGCAATCTGCGCGCACTACGCATCGCTCCGTTCAACATCTGAACTGCCGTTCAACTCTTCAGTGACCGCCCATCAACCGCTCAGTAACCGTCTGCGAACCTTCTATTGACTGCCTACTGACAAATGGCTGACATCTTTTCCACTGCAAATCTTCCGCGGCTGGACGCCCGCTGAACCTTGAACTGACTATGAAGCTTCCTTCAGCTGACTGTGAACCAACCGTCTACCGACCTGAAAACAACCGCAAACTAACCGTGAACTGACCGCATTCCGACATCTTTTCCACAAAGATTCCTCGTGATTTGCGTTGCACGACTCCGACTTGTGGAGGAACGCGAGAGCTCCGCAATTGCTCGTGTGTAGCGCCTGCAACCTGACAGGCAACCAACGGGCAACTGACGCGCAATGAACCAATCATTAACTTGGTTTCTACACGAATGTGACACGGTCTGAACCGGCAGCGAACCGTGAACTAACAAGTTTTCCAACATGCTGCTGGGAGAGAAATTTCCCGGAGGAACTATTCAACAACGGCGCTGCCGGAAGCATCTTTCGGCGGCAGTTCACTTTTTAGGCGGAAGACGTTACACAACCGGGCGACTTCGTTCACACGTGCCAGGATAATGAGGCAGTCTCCGGCCGCCAGCAAGAAGGTCGCCGGAGGGTGCAATTTGACTTCACCATCTGCATGTCGCACCGCCAGAACGATGAGTGGTGCATCGCCTGTCAACGCACAACTTGCCACTGGAGCGTTTACCAGTGAGGAGCCAGGCAGCACTTCGAGCTCGTCGAGCTGCAATCCAAGCAGCTCCAATTCCGTGTTCATCGCGATTGGAAAATGGGCTCTCTCCATAAGGGATTCTGCGGAGGGACGGAGAATCATCTGTGCCAAGCGATCGGCGCCGATGGCAGCAGGCAATACGACTTGAGTGGCGCCCACTTGCCGAAGCTTTTTGATGGAACTGCTATGCTCCGCCCTGGCTAAGATTTCGAGCTCCGGATTCAACTCATGCGCTGTGATAGTAATAAATAAATTGGCGACATCATCGCTCAAAACAGTCGCCAACGTGGCGGCCCGCTCAACACCGGCCCGCTTCAAGACCTCCTCTTCGGTCGCATTGCCTTGAATTCCCAGGCAACCTTGCCGACGCGCCGCTTCGATACTGGTGCTATCCTCGTCGATGACGATCAGCGAACGGCCACGTGCGGCCAGCGTGGCGGCCAACTTAGTCCCCATCCGCCCGAAACCGCAAATGACCACGTGTCCCGTCAGCTCTTCAATTTGCCGCTGCATCCTCCGCTCTCCCAATTCTCGTCGCAATTCGCCATCCAAAACCAGCTGAGCCAAGCCTCCCACGGTATAGACCGCTGCAGCGTAACCAAGCACGATCAAGCCAATCGTAACCCAACGCAAAGAAACACTATCCAGCGGATGGACCTCACCATACCCCACGCCGAAAATAGTGATGATGACCATGTAGAAACTATCGAGCCAATCCCATCCATGGAGCACATAGCCCAAGCAGGCGGTAAACATGATCGTAACGGTGACACAAATTCCGAACAGAATTCGTCGTGTGGGTGCCATCGATTGCAGCGTGGCGGTGCGCATATTCCACCGCATTCGCTGGATACGCCGCTCCTCCTCCGTCATGACGTGTCGTGGTGACTTCACCTGAAGTCCTCAAGTTCTCGCAGCCAAGCGGCTGCTTCCCCGTCGCTGGGCATTCGCCAATCTCCTCGCGGCGAAAGGCTCACGCTTCCAACCTTCGGACCATCTGGAACGCAGGATCGCTTGAACTGATTGCTGAAAAAGCGTGTTAGAAACAGCTTGAGTGTTTGAACAATCTCTTCGAGCGGGTATTCGCGTGAAAAATCCGCCAACTTGGCTAACTGCACAATGCGTCTGGGCCGCGCTCCGTAGCGCACCATGTGATACAAGAAAAAGTCATGCAACTCGTAGGCTCCAATCGTTCCTTCGGTCAGCTGCGTTATCGCACCATCTTGATCGGCAGGCAGCAACTCGGGTGAAATCGGAGTATCGACGACCCCCAGCAAACAATCGCGCACCTTACCATCAAACTCATGCTCAGCGATGTACTTGACCAAGAATTTCACCAGCGTTTTGGGGATGGAGGTGTTGACGTTGTACATCGACATATGGTCGCCGTTATAGGTACTCCAGCCCAATGCCTGTTCGGACAGATCTCCCGTCCCTAGCACAAAACCGCGATTCATCAACAGCATCGTTCGAATTCGAGCTTGCACATTCTCAAACGTAAGGTCATGCAAATCCTCAGCGGGCACTTGCTGGAGGCGCTCTGCAAACTTCTCCAAAGTTGCCCCCGCCAGATCGATGCCGAACGGCGAGTGCCCGAGTCCGATAAACGTGTCGAGGCAGAGCTGGCGAATATCGATTTCATCGGAGGTTATCTCCAGATACTGCATCAAGTCCCGAGCCGCTGTCAGCGTGCGATTCGTGGTTCCAAACCCAGGCATGGTAATGCCCGCGATCCGCGAGCTCGGCCACTCCTGCTCACGACATGTCTTTGCCGCCACCAGTAGCGCCAGGGTACTATCAAGCCCGCCCGACACACCGATGTTAAGCGGCAGTGACGCGGGTAACCTACTCACGCGTTTCGCAAGCGCTGCGCACTGAATACCAAATACCTCTGCACAGCGTCGATGCAATTCCGCATCGACTCGCGGTACAAACGGATGGCCACTGACCGATCGGCATGCTCCGTCACCGCGAAGTGGCGGGACGGGCAGATTGGAACCAGCTGGCTGGGCATCGACGTCTAAGGTTCTCAAGGACAGAACTATTCGCTGAGCGCACTGTTGCCAGCTGCCAGTGATCTGTCGATCGTGTCGCAATTTCTGCAGATCAATATCGGCGGTCGCCATGGACGAGGTGAACCAACTGCATCCGTGATCACCCACACGCTGCGATTGCGCCAGGAGTTGCCCATTCTCCGCAACTAAACACTGACCGCCAAAAACAACATCGGTCGTCGACTCAGTCGGACCAGCACTGGCGTAGGCATAGGCCGCCAAACATCGTCCTGATTGGCTGCGCACCAAGACCTCGCGCCACGCCGCCTTGCCAATCAACTCGTTGCTAGCTGACAAATTGAGCAATAGATTAGCTCCTCCGGCCGCCAATAAACTACTCGGAGGGACTGGCATCCAGAGATCTTCGCACAATTCGATCCCTACGACCAACTCATCACGACGGAAGAGGAGATCAATGCCAAAGGGAACCTGACTCAAGTCGAGTGATTCGTAAGTACCTAAGTCACAAAACTCGGGTTCGTTTCCATCGGCAGCGGCAAACCAGCGTGCTTCGTAGAACTCTTGGTAATTCGGTAGGTATTGCTTGGGAACCACCCCCACCACGCGACGTCCATAGACGACCGCTGCTGAATTGTAGAGTTTGCCTCCCACGCGAACGGGCAGGCCCACGACGACCATTTGCTGAGGGTTGACGGACAGGGTCAAGTGGGCCAAGGCATCCGCAGCCGACTCCAGCAGCGCATCCTGAGCGAACAGATCTCCGCAAGAGTATCCCGTCAAGGACAGCTCGCCAAAAACCACAACATCGCTGGTGTCACACTCCCTTAACACTTCCAGTGCTGCACCGACATTGGCGAAAGGGTCCGCGATGTGAGTCTGGTGACTTGCCGCCGTCACCCGTGCAAAATCCAATCCCGCAGCGCCGCACTTCGTAGGGTATTCCCTGCTCATAAAATAATGTTCTTCTCTTACGACCTAAGCGAGTATGTCATGCAGGACGTGGCCGTGGACATCGGTCAGGCGATGGTCCCGACCTCCAAAACGAAAAGTGAGCCGTTCATGATCAATTCCCAGAGTGTGCAAGATCGTAGCATGCAGGTCATGGATTTCGACCGGCCGGTCGATGACTTTATAGCCAAACTCGTCCGTTTCCCCATACACGCGGCCACCTTGAACTCCGCCTCCGGCCATCCAAATCGAGAATGCATAGGGATTGTGGTCGCGTCCATTCGACCCCTGCGCGAATGGCGTTCGGCCGAATTCTCCCGCCCACACAACCAATGTTTCGTCGAGTAGGCCGCGTTCCTGCAGATCCTGCAACAAGCCGGCAATGGGCTGATCGACCGCCAGTGCGTTGTCCGTATGCCCCTGCTTCAATTTGCTGTGTTGGTCCCATCGATCCCCGCTACTCGCCGGGCACGTCAATTCGATAAACCGCACGCCACGCTCCACTAGGCGACGTGCCAACAAGCACTCGCGTGCAAAGATATCGGTATTTTTGTTCGGATGATCCACCCCATACAACTCCCGAGTCGCCTGCGTTTCGGCATCTAAATCGCTCGCCTCAGGAACCGATTGCTGCATTTTGTAAGCCAACTGATAATTCTCGATGGCGCTCTCAATCGGATCGGGCTGGCCCGCTTGAAGACTGTACGCTTGATCCAATTGTTGCAGCAACTTACGTTTCGCAGCCAGGCGATTGGAGTCACCGGCTAGCGGGCGCAGATTGGCGACAGGATCACCCTGGGGTGCAAAGGTCGATCCTTGGTAGGTGGCCGGGAGAAATCCGCTGGCAAAGTTATCAAGACCACCCGGGGGAGTCAGCCCACCGTTGATCACCACAAAACCAGGCAAGTCCTCCGACTCCGTACCAAGTCCATACACGGTCCAGGCCCCCATGCTCGGTCGCCCAGCTATCCCCAATCCTGTATGGAGAAAATAGTTGGCGGCAGTGTGTTCCGAAAACTGGCTCGTCATCGACCGGACCACGCACAATTTATCTGCCTGCCGCGCAATGTGCGGGAAGAGATCGCTGACCCACAAGCCGCTCTCGCCATATTGATGAAAGGGCCAAGGAGACCCGAAGGTTGTCCCTGCATTGTCGAACTGGGTAGGCTCCTTTTTCACCGGAAAGGGCTGGCCGTTCAATCGCGTCAATTCAGGCTTGGGATCAAAGGTATCCATCTGGGATGGACCACCATCCATATACAGAAAGATCACATGCTTGGCCGAAGCGGGATGATGCAAGCGTTGGATCACACCAGAGGATGCGCCGGATGCCACTTGCCCACGATGTAACATTTGAGCAAGCGCGACAGTGCCAAATCCCATTCCCCAGCGACTGAGGAAACCGCGACGCGAGGTACAAGCATGTTGCGATTGACAAGGATAACGCCATGTTTCAACGGACATATAAGAACTCTTTACTGTTGAGCAACACGTGGGCAAGATCTACCCACCCCGTCTGATCGTCTGCCAATTCTACGAGCTGCAATGCCTGTCTCGATTCTTCAGAGTTCGCATCACGACCAAGCACCGCTCTCACCATCGCCTGCACGCGCATCTCCGGAGTCGCTGCCCCCTCGCTGCGCAGGGCCACGCGACGCGCAATCTCGGCACCAAACGGATCGTTCAACAAACCAAGCGCTTGAGCCGGGACGTTCGAATCATTTCGAGCCCCGACGGTCGTTGAAGGCAAAGGGAAGTCAAATGCAACTAAAAACGGATTGAGAAAATTTCGGCGCACTTCAATGTAAACCGTGCGGCGGTTGTCACCATCGAGCGGTCCCGATTGCGCTGGACGCCCGCGGCCTGTCATTTGATCGTTCAAATAAACCGGCACACTCGGACCGGCCAATTGCGCATCCAATGAATCTGCCGCCGAAAGCATTGCGTCACGCATGGCTTCTGCACTGAGTCGCCGAACGCGGCGATGACTCAAGAGAATGCCATCCGCGTCTCGGACTGCTTGCTCGGCAGTTGGAACACTTGTCAAACGGTAGGTGCGGCTCAAGACGATTTCCCGTACCAGCCACTTGACCGACCAGTCGTGCCGCACAAACTCTGTCGTCAAATGATCCAGCAAATGGGGATGCGAAGGCGCTCCCCCCAGCACACCAAAGTTATCGGGCGTGGCTACCAAGCCCTGGCCCATCAGATAGTGCCAGACACGATTGACCATGACGCGCGCTGTCAACGGATGCGACCGGTCGGTCAGTGAGGCAGCCAATTCGCGGCGGCCAGTCGATTCTTCGCCTATCTCAATCTCTGCGAGAGTCTCCGACAGACAACCTCGCGGCACGAGTTCGCCGGGAGTGTGAGGATTTCCGCGGATATCGAGTGCAGCATTGCGTGGTGTCCCCTCCGAGGTTGCCAATAGGATTGTCGGTTGAGGCGTTTTCTTGTCCAATTCCTGCAGCTCGACGGCCAGGCGTTTCAGGGGTTCCAAACCAACTCCCGGGAGCGGTACGTGCAACTCTTCCGCGAGACGCAGCGCCGAGCGCAGCACGTCGATTTGCTCGGCATCCTGCCTACTCAAGCTAGCGACCAACTGGCTGGCTGCCAATTGCAGTAAACGATCTATCGACCCTTCGGCCTGCTCGAGCAGTCGTACCGCCACGGAAGAGGCTTCCGTGGGTGGTCCCTGCTCCGCAAAGCGAACCTCCTCGATCTCAAACCAATCCTTTCCAAAATCTTCGATGGAGAGGAAGGCTGGATAGTCGATGTACTTGTTCAAGTCCCCCGCATGAATAACCCAGCCGTGATCGCGGGGTTGATCGATGGGCTTCCGCAGATCTCCGAACAGCAGTCCATGAAACTCCAACATAAAGTAGTTGTTTACCAGCACGGTCGACTGGGCTGATTTGCCTCGCATCTTGATGCAAATCGCCTTTCCCTGCACGTCAAATGTCGGCGAACGAAGCACCAACTGTTGCTTGCGGCCCAATCGATGGCTGCGAAAGATACCGCGACGACTCGGCAACACCACGCCATCCTCAAACCACTCGAATTCGGGTACCCAACCCTGTGGCGATGCCGCTGGCTCAACACCGTTGACGCTCCACCCCTGGGGCATCCCATTCGCAAAATCTGCAAACAGAACACTCGACTGCTCCCACTCATCAAACGCAGCAACTCCCTGTTCCAACTCGGTTTGCAAAGCGTCGCAACTCGCTTGCGTTGCATGCGGATCATCTTTTCCAGCACGATTCGCCGTCGCAGCCCGCAGTACTACCCATGGTGAATCGAGAGGCAGCAGCGAGACCTTGCGCTCCGGTGGGGCGTCCTGCAAATGCTCCACGACTTGCTCCAACCAACTACGCATCGCTTGATCCAGGGAACTGCCTGAAGCAACATCAACGTCTGCCTCTGCCTCGTGTGGCACTGGCGCGCACTCGCTCGCCTGCGGCTCGGGATCGATGGCGGCCAATTCCTCAACCACTTCTCGCACCTCCCCAGCCTCCCTTTCTCCTGCAGCAAGTGCCGGGACTTGGAAAGCTTGGGCCGCTGCCTCATCTGCTTTTTGCACTCTTCGCTGAATCATTGCGGAGTGCCGGGCAATCTTCTCTTTTGGGTCGGTGATCGCATAGGAGCGGCGTGAACTCTCAATCACACCCGCTAAACCGAAATAATCCGCCTGGCGGATCGCATCAAACTTATGGTCATGACACCGGGCGCAGGCGATCGTCATCCCCAAGAACGTTTTAGAAAAGACATCGATCTGATTGTCGGTGCGAGTCGCCCAATCATTCGAGACGTCGACCGGCGCATGCACCGAGTCCCCCAGCCACCACCAAGCAGTCATCGCTAAGGAATCGTTTTGCCCAGTGAGGGGATGCAAGCGTGGTGAGTCCGCTTGATCTCCTGACAAATGCTCGTATACAAAGTCGTCGTACGGCAGGTCCGTGTTGAACGCATCGATAACTGCATCACGATACCGCCATGCATGCTTGGCAGGGTAATCAAACTCATGCCCCAATGTTTCGGAGTAGCGGACGAGATCGAGCCAATGTCGCCCCCACCGTGCGCCGAACTGGGGAGATGCGAGCATCTCATCCACCAAGGCTCGATACTGATCCTCGGTCGGATTCATCGCGAAGTCATCGGCAAGGGTGGCGGAAGCGGGCAAGCCCAGAAGATCGACACTCAATCGCCGAAGCAAGGTTCGCGGTTCGGCGTCGGAGCCAGGCGAGACACCGCGCGCCCGCATTTGCTCCAAGACCAAACGGTCCAGCGGGCGTAGCGACCAGGCATCGGCAGCCGTTGCTGCAACATCCACCTCTTCCACCGGGGCCCACGCCCAGTGCGACTGAATGCGTTGTTGCAGCCAATTCCGCTGCCCCTCACCGGCGGGCTGGTCTGCCGACCAAGGTGCCCCCTTGGCGACCCATTGCTCAAGAATCTCGAGCTCTCTTGGGCTGAGCGACTTTTCCGGTGGCATTTCAAACGACTCACGACGGATCGCCTCGACCAGTAGGCTTGCATCGGGATCGCCCGGAACAATCCCTGCCCCACTATCGCCTCCCGCCAAGACGGCTTCCCGCGACTCCAAACTCAGCCCACCTTTGCGCCGAGTCGGATCCTCACTGTGGCAACTGCCGCACTGCGCTGCGAGCAGCGGGCGCACCTCTCGCTCAAACCATTCAATGTCTTCAGCCGAAAACGAGGGCTCAGTGGCTGGGGCGGGAATTGCATGAAATGCCAGGAGCGCAAGGTTCAGCCAAGCCAAACAAGCACTTCTGAGTATTCGACGAGCGCAAACCATGGGGATTACTACGATTAGGGAGTCCGATCAACTAGCGAGGCGAGACTCCCATTGTAGTCATTTTCACCGTGTTGTTCGCCCTTTCCGGTCTACCCGGCTCGGTATATTCCCCACCCTGTGATCAATCTTGCCTAGCCAGCCATGTAAACGAGATACAGGGCACCTAGTACCAATAGGGCAATTAGGGCTGCATCGGGCTCAATCAACCAATACCGCTTGCGCGGACGGTACAGCAGCGTTAGCAACCCCACCGCGGTGACGACGATGGCAGCAGCAGCCGTGATGGCGTGCGTCCCCGAAACGACCTGCAGGAGCGAATCGGTGGTACTCGCATCGAGCGATGCTAGAATCAACATATTGAAGGCGTTGCTTCCAAAAATGTTGGCGATCGCCATGTCCGCTGCTCCCAAACGCACTGCAGCAATCGACGATACCGCCTCGGGCAACGAAGTCACGACAGCCAGCAGCAGCGTCCCTACAAAAGTGCGGCCCAGACCAGTAACTTCCGCCAGGGTATCGGCCGTCGTGGCCATGCGGGGTGCGACAAAAAAGATGACTGCAGCAGCCACCGCGAACCCCCCGATACTAACCATAGCTCCCCGAACGTTCTTCTTGGACTCCCCCGGTTCCGCGGTCGATTCTTCGGCCAAGAGTTTGGCCGACTCACGTTCATCCAAAAACAACAGCCTCGCACACAGACAGTAGGCTCCTATTACCGCCCAACTAGCAGGCCCAACGTTGAGCAACGTCCAAGGGGAATCGACGAGCATGCCAATCAAGATGATTCCCGCCAATAGCACTCCCACCGTAGCGCTCAATCCATGGGCCGCCGCAGCCCGGGTTAAGATGCTGCCCGGGCGTCGCGAAACCAAGTCAATCAGCGCTAAGATCATCAGGTTAGCCAGCGAGCTCCCCAGAATGCCTCCAGCCGTCAAGTCGGCGGCCCCGAGCTTCACCGCGCTATACCCCACCGATAACTCTGGCAAACTAGTGGCACCGGCTAACAGGACCAATCCCGTAATCGACCCACCCAATCCAGTCCGCTCAGAGATTTCGTCACCGAACTTTGCCAAAAACATGGCAGCCACGACAATCACAACTGAAAGTGCAACAAAAGTAAGGGACAAAAGGAACATGGCGTCCTGTTCGAAAAAATACAAGGGAAAGCGACCATACGGCACGAGGGACTGCTACGTCCGTAGCAGAGTACCATTCCGCCTGATCCAAGGCGAGGGCCCCCTGTCAGGCGCTCCGCCAGGTGACGCAGCGCTTTCGCTCCACTCGTCTCGCCTGATCGCCCAACGCGCCTGCCGCCAGACTTCCAATTGCGTTCAGTAAGGCCAATTTTCTCCCGAGCCGCCTTTCGTTTCACTGTTTCCTAGCGCATCTTCCTAGCGCATCCTGCCTGCTACCATGCATCGATGATATCGTCCGCCAGGAGGGCTACGTCGTCCGAGTCGGGGGTGGTACTCGCCTACAGACGAAGCCTAAGATGCTGCCTCATCGAATCGCTGCACGGTTTTCCTTACACTGCAGCTAGTCTCCACGCACTGTTGCTTGCCGCGTCTGCCGAATTCGGTCGTGCCTATTGAATACGAAAGCACTCCATGTCCATGCCTCACCAATTGCCGCTACCAACTCGGCGACTGTGCTGCCTCCTGTTCATTCACTTCGTTGTCCCCTGCCTGTGCTTGGCAGAGGAACCGCGGGCGGTGCGTATCGGCTCCAAGAGTTTTACCGAATCGGTCGTACTCGGTGAATTGCTAAGCACCCTAGGCAGACATGCGGGCGCCACCATCGATCACCGTAGCGAACTGGGGGGGACGCAAGTTCTCTGGCAAGCCCTTCAGCAAGGAGACATTGATGCCTATGTGGAATACAGCGGTACTCTCACCGAAGAGATCTTGGCCGATCCGAAGCTCGCAAGACTCGAACGCATCGCTGAGCAACTCGCCTCCCAAGGCATTGCGATGTCCAAGCCACTGGGATTCAATAACACCTATGCGATCGGCATGAAACAAACGCAGGCAGAGAAGCGGAACATCACCAAGATTTCAGATCTCCGTGAGCACCCGGAGCTGCAAATCGGTTTTTCCGATGAATTCGTCGATCGCAAAGACGGCTGGAGGGGGTTGAAGGCTAAATACAAACTACCTCACACCAAAACCCGAGGGCTCGACCACGCGTTGGCCTATCGCGGTGTCTGGGGTGGCTCGATCGATGTCATTGACCTCTATGCGACCGACCCCGAAATCATCAGCTACGAACTTCGCGTGCTGGAAGACGACCTCGCTTACTTCCCACTCTACGAAGCGGTCATCCTCTACCGCCCCGAGCTGGAGGTCTCCCATCCCGCAGTCGTCGAACAGTTCCTCCGGCTCGAGGGAACAATGGACAACGCGACCATGACCTCTCTCAACAAGTCGGCTCGGATTGACCACATTCCCGAAGATGTGGTTGCAGCCCAATTTGCACACGACCACATCGATGCCTCCATCCCAGTTCCTGATCCCAATGCCGATTGGCTACAGCGCCGTTTCTCTCGCTTCCTCACCCGTTCCCTGGAACACTTGGTGCTGGTGGGGGTATCTCTCACGATGGCTATCGCATGTGCAATTCCGCTGGGCATCTTCGCCTATCGACAGCCACGATTGGGAGAATGGATACTCGGTACCGTTGGCATTATCCAGACGATTCCCTCAATGGCCTTGCTCGTATTTATGATTCCGCTGCTAGGGCTCGGCGCGAAACCCGCGATCGTTGCCCTGTTTCTATACAGTCTTCTACCTATCGTGCGCGGTACGCACTCGGGTCTGGCGAACCTGCCGGCCAGCATCCACGAATCGGCTCTCGCATTGGGATTGCCCAGCTCCGCTAGACTTCGACTCATCGAACTCCCACTTGCCGTGCCATCCATTCTGTCGGGCATTAAGACCTCGGCGGTGATCAATATCGGAACCGCCACGATCGGAGCCTTCATTGGTGCGGGGGGCTACGGTCAACCGATCATTACCGGAATTCGCCTAGCCGACCTCGGGTTGATCCTCCAGGGAGCTGTCCCTGCCGCCATCCTGGCACTCCTCGTTCAAGCCGCCTTCAGCTGGGCGGAACGCCACCTAGTAACCACTCCAACCTAGACGCCCCCGCTCTTGTGCGTGCGACCGATCGTTGAGTTTTTTATGCTATCCTAGATGCAGGAGACTCAAGGTGCAGCACATCGCCGGAGCTGCTGAGCACACCTCGGTATTGCATTGCTGTTTGCCATGACTGCGGCTGGCCGCAATTTGCTGGCCTCTCGCTCAAGTGCTCCAAAATGTAAAGTAAGACGCAACCATCGTTTGGGAATGATGCACATGTGGGCTCCGATCAATCGACGATTCTTTCTAGGTTCGATGCTAGCAGGAGCGGGAACGATGAGCGAATGGGGGCCATGCGCCGCTGCTGAATTGGACTTACCACCAGGGGTGATCGTCGGCCACGTCGAACCCTCGGAGGATATTTTCGCTTACATTGAACGGGTCGCAGGTCGCTTCGATCCAGCGCTCTACCTGCGGCTATTGGGAGCTGCCAACGAATTCAAAGAGGGAGATGCCATTGTCGGAGTCAGCGCCGCCGACGAAACGGCTCGACTGGCTGCTCGCCAACTACTGGCCAACACACCTCTGTCGGCAATTGATCTGCATGCTCCACACCGCGACGAGCTTTGCGAATTCGTGCGCAGCGGCCTCGACCCGGCGGCGCTCGGCCCGCTGGCCCAGGCCACCCTGGGAGAACTAAAAGCGTTTTTGCTGGCCGCCGCGGAAGCTGAAATCCATCAGATATCCCCAGGCCTCTCCAGCGATGTGATCGGGTGCTTGGTCAAATTGATGTCCAATGCCGAACTGACCCAATTGGGCGCCAACATCTTTAATGCGTTGCCAGGCAGCCAGATCGGAGCCAGAGGTTATCTCGGAGCCCGCGTTCAACCCAATTCCCCCACCGACAATGTTGATGATATTCGATGGCAAGTCTTCGATGCGTTTGCATATGCCGTCGGAGATGTCCTACTGGGCACCAACCCCGTATCGAGCGAACCCGCCTCAGTGCTAGCGGTTGAGCAGACGTTGCAAGAGGTGCTACTCACCTTTGGCATTGACCACTTGCTACCGCATTGCGTGCTGTCCCACATCGACGTCCAAGCCCAGGTGGAAGAGCAGCAGCCAGGATCAACCGAATTGTGGTTCCAGAGCATTGCTGGCACTGATGCAGCCAATGCCACCTTCGACGTCAGCGTCGACAAGATGGTCGAATATGCCCGCCAGCGTCGCGGGCGGTTTGGGCTCTACTTTGAAACAGGCCAAGGTGCCGACTTCACCAACGGTCACGCTCACGGTTTCGACATGGTCTTGCATGAATCACGCAAATATGGCCTCACCCGTCAGCTAGCTCGGCAAGTAGCCATTGCCCGTGGAACCGACTGGGACACGCAACGCTCCTGGGTGCATGTAAATGATGTTGCGGGCTTCATCGGCCCGGAAGTCTTCCGCACGCGCGAGCAGTTGGTGCGTTGCTGCCTGGAAGACATCGTCATGGGCAAGCTCCATGGGTTGACGATCGGGCTGGACGTCTGCTCCACACTACATATGGATGTTACCTTAGATGACCTCGATTGGTGTCTTGAACAAGTGGCACCAGCCTGCCCTGCCTACCTCATGGCCCTGCCGACCAAGATCGATCCGATGCTGGGGTATTTAACCACTGGCTATCAAGACCATGTGCGTTTGCGCGAGCAGTTTGGCTTCCGCGTCAACGATGGAATGTGGCAGTTTTTTCAAGAGCTGGGAGTGATCGACGCTGCGGGACAGCCAACCAAGCATTTCGGTGATCCAGCCTGGGTCTATTTGCAGTTCTGCCGGCGGCAGGGAGACGGTCGCAGCGACGCAGAAATATTGGCCGCAGGAAAGCGTACGCTCCAAGAGATTGATGGTCGCGGGGTGTTTATTGCTAAGGGGTTTGGGAAACGTCCCTCACAACTAGCTCCCCAACTGCGTTATAAAATCGAACACATCTACCAAGACTCTAAACGCTGCCTTTGGGTTGAGTGGAACGAGGATTTCATCGCGCAGATTCCGCAAAGAGTCGTACTCCAAACCACCTCTGAGGGACGGCTTGACTACATCCTGCGTCCGACCGGTGGCGAGCAGCTCCTCTCCAGCTCGCTGGAACAGCTCGGGCAGCTACGCCAGCAGCAGGCTGAACAATACAATGTGCAGATCGTCGTCTCGGAAGGCCTGAACGCTCTGGCTGTGATGGACGAAGGCCAGCTACAACCGTTGCTCCGCAAACTCCGTAGCGAATTGGCTGCAGCAGGTTATCGACTTGCGCCCGAAACAATTGTGGTCAAGTCGGGTCGCGTCCGGGCAGGATACCGCATCGGTCAATCGCTGTTCGCTGGCATAGCTGGGGAGCGCAACCTGATTCACATTATTGGAGAACGGCCTGGGAGTGGGCATCATACCCTGTCTGCCTACTTGACGACCGCCACGGGAGAGCAGTGGCAGACAACCGGTGCCATCGACCACAATATCACCAAGGTTGTTTCGGGGATCGCCACTACCGCCTTGGCTCCCGAACAGGCCGCCGTCGATATTCGTCGCGTGCTCACTAGTTGATCTTCGCGGCCAGCAGCGAATGGCGGTCATGTTGCGGAGCGGCTAAGGCAGTTGGTCTTGCAGAGTAAGGCTTCCATCTCCGTCACGATCAAGCTTTTCAAACTGCGCCATTTCCCCTAGAAACTCTCGGCGGCTGAGCGTCCCATCACGATTGCGGTCCATGGCCTGAAACCATCGCGGCCCCGCACTTGGCCTATTGTCCAGCAGCGAATCGGGGCGACCATGACTAACAACCCCCCGCAACTGAAGAGGCAGGCTGCCCAGCTCGATCCGCTTTGCTTCCAAGATCCCCAGGCTTCCAAACATCGCGCCACACTGCTGCAGCTCACGGCGATCGAGGGCGCCATCGAAATTTTGATCAAGAGCGGCGAACAAACTCGGCCCGAGATCAACGATCGCGAGCATCCACTGCACGTTGTGAATTTGAGACAGCACTGTTCTCCACTCCTCGAACTCGCGTAAAGCAATCGCTCCATCACGGTTTACATCCACCAACTGCACAATTCTCTGGACCGTGCCACTTGGCTGGCCAACCCCGTTGGCTGGGCGGCCGGCTATTGCGAGCTCATGCCAGTCCTGGTATTCATTGAATTGACTCGCGGTTGCCGCCATCAGATCTAACGTTTTGGCTGACTGCACAGTATGGAATCGCGCATGGAGATCCGAACCGTGCTGCCATACAACGCTCTGAGCTCCCTTCGAGTCGCTAGCCAAGCCTGGCGTCAACGGTTCGTGCAACTGCACTTCACCGTCAAGGACCTGGAGCTCCAGTAATTTCAGGGTTTGCCCTGAATAATTCGCGGTTGCTGTGTTGAACGGACCTTCGACAGGCTCTCTATCGTCTCCCTCCAGGCACTCCATCGGCGGCAGACAGGCCCTCAACCGCTCGCCCGACTGCTGAAGCTCGAGCAGGTGCGTGGCGGTCGTACCGGGAAAGGACATTTGCAGCACAAGTTCCTGCGGCTGGATCAAATCGTCTCGATTGAGATCCCGAGTCCACAGCAGGTCAACCGCATCCGACAAACTCGCGACATCGATCGATTGCCCCACCTCCAATCCCATGGCAGACAACAGCCCTGCGTCCAATCGCTCGGTATTGGGAAATCGTCCATACGAGACCGCTGGCATTCCAGCCCCCAATTCCGCATAGAGCTTGGCAAACTCTTTGAGGGAAAGTGCACCATCGTGATCTTCATCCCAGTCCTTCGGCTTGTCGACGATGGCCGGTAAGAGGTTGCCCCACATCATTTGTCGCAGGCCGAAGGGAGTCGGCAGCGCACTGCATTCTTCCATTCCAAGCCGACCATCACGATCACCATCCTTAAAATGAAAGAGAGCCTGAACTGCCTGCTGCGAAACCGAACGAGCCGGCATGCCGTCAATCGTCAAGGACACGCTCCACCACTGCGGGGTATTGGGGGTCACACCCACTTTCTGAGTCCGCACCTCAAGCATGAGACAACTGTTTGATATTGAAGAGGCGTTGCCCTCCCCTTCAGGCCCTCCTTCCTTGGCAAAGAGCATGCCGGAAGACAGCAGAATCACAGAGCTCCACCACATTCGCTGGAATCGCATTTAGAACAAGCCTTCGATCAAACGGGCGGAGGGATCGGCAATTCGGATGGGGCGATCGACGTTGGAATCATTCTGTTGCATCGGATCCACGCCGATTGCATGGCAAATACTAGCGATCAAATCGGGAACCTGGTAAGGCTCGCTCTCAACTTGCAATCCATCCGCCGAAGTCGCGCCAATCACTTGCCCCCGCCCAACGCCCCCACCGGCTAAAACCGTTGACCATGCGCGTGGCCAATGGTCCCTTCCGGAGTTGCTATTGATAACGGGGGTTCGTCCAAACTCCCCCAGACAAACGATCAGGGTCGAATCGAGCATTCCACGTTCGGCCAAGTCTGCAATCAGTCCGGACAGGGCCCGATCGAGTTGCCCTGACAACTGAATTACTTGTTGAAAATTCTGGTTGTGCGTGTCCCAGCCGTCGAGGGTCACTTCGACAAAAGAGACACCTCGCTCCAACAACCGTCGCGCCATGACGCAGCCTTGGCCAAACAGATTGCGCCCCAAACGATCGCGGGCTCGTTCGGGCTCAGCTTCCAAATCGAAGGCCTCCACCACTTCAGGCTGCATCATCCGTATCGCCCGGCGTCGCACATCTGCCCCCGCAAGCACAACAGGTTGTCGGTGCATGCCGGAGAAATCAGTATCCAGCTGCTGGAGTATCTGCTGCCTGAGGTTCCTGCGATCCAAGGGCAGCATTCGATCGGGTTGCAGATCCCGCACCGTCAGATCTGCAATGGCATCTGCTTGCTCACCAACGTAGAGCGGAGCGCAACGCGACTCGAGAAACCCATTGCCCGCAAAGGCCACTCGCCTGGGCGGAAGGATGCTGACATAGTTGGGTAAAGGGCTGTCCGATGCTCCCTGCTCGTGCACAAGGAGTGCTCCCAAATCGGGAAAATCAATCCCCGCCTGTGGCACGTAACCGGTCCGCGCGAAATGCGTGGCTCGACTGTGATCCCCCTCCTTGGAAGTCATAGAGCGAACCACGGCCAGTTGATCACTACAACGCGCTAGCTCCGGTAGATGCTCGCTGATGCGCAGACCAGGAACGCGAGTTGCGGTCTCTGAAAAAGGCCCGCCGTTGACATGACCAGGCTTCAAATCCCACAAATCGATCGTAGCCGGTCCGCCGTTGAGCCATAGCAGAATAACCTTCTTAGGGCTCGGCATTACACTTGCCGCCGCTGCAAGCGACTTCAACCATCCCGAAGGCGAAATTGCCATCGTGGCCAAGAGTGCGTTCCGACATAAACTTCTTCGATTGAGAAAACCCGACATCCTAGCAGTACTCTCGATGAACCGAATGGACTTAGTTTCAGTGATTGGTATTGAACTCCACCGAGTTGGTAAGAATCCAATGCACATCTTCGTATCGCTCCCACCGTGAACTACGGTCTTCACTGAAGAGTCCAGCCTCACGGAATTGATCCAGCTCCTGGAGTGTCGGCGGCCGTCCTAGTGCAAGCCAGTACAGTGCGTCCATACACGCCGCTTCCGAGAGGAAATCGGCGGTCGCTAATGCCTCAATTGCAGGAGGCTGTCCCCATGCCGTACCATTCATCAAAGACAACAACTGGGTTACGGATCTCGCTTGATCCCCCTCGACGCCCACTTGTTGCGACTCGGAAAACGCGCGCCGCGTTCGCTCCCGAATGCCCGCCGGCCCCGCGGCCAACCCGGTTGTTTCCCCTTGTGCCATCTGCAAGCTATCCAACAGCTGGGTGGCCGACAACGCTTTGATGTTGTACACCGCCAGTAGCTGCTGGCGTCGTTTCAGGACGCCTCCTGCCAGACCAATTCCCTGCGATTCAGCACGATATGCTCGGGTCTGTACTAGAGCGGCGACGAGGGGAAATAGTGGTGATCCTCGCGCAACGAATTCGTCGGCCAACCCGGCGTGCAGTCGTTCCCAATGCTGCACCACTTCGGATTCCGCCCGGTGGGCTAACTCGCTCAGACGAACTCCGAATAGCTGGCCCCACACGACGTCGACGGTATGTCTCGCCATCCAGCGGTTGCGTTTGTCACACATCCAGTCTGCGAAGAGAGTTCGTCCCGACTCTCCTTGACTTGGTGAGTAGACGCGGCGATTTAGCGTGGCGTCTACAAACAGTTGAGCAGTCACGATCTTCTGCGAATCGGGGATTAGAACCTTCAGCGACCCCACCTCGGCGAACTCAAGTGAAGGGTTGTCGGGGAGTTCGAAGAAGGCTGCGGTTTGCCAAAACTGTTGCTGAGTCCAGCGATCGAAGGGATGATCATGACACTGTGCACACTCGAGATCGATCCCTAAGAACGACCGCGTGGCGTTGCTAGCCATCCTAGCACTCTGAAACTCATTGCTTGCGATGAAAACATCTGGGACCGCCGTCTGTCGGGTTGCCCAGGGGGACGAGCCGGCCACTTTTTCATGCTGAACTTCATGCTGAACTTCATACTGAACGGTAAGCAACTCATGCGCCATCTCGTTGATGCAACGGTGATTGAACAATTGCTCGGTCAGCCAACTCTCAGTATCTGCTTGGAGGTATTGATACGGCGGGACGTCCGTCTGCGGAAACCACAACCTACGCAGCAAGCTTCCCCAATAGCGTGCAGCCGCGCCACTTTGGATCAATTCTCGAAGTGCGTCTTCGGCCTGCGAAGCGGACTCATACTGGGAATTGGTCCGCGCCGAATCCATGGAAGGTATGCGACCGGCCACATCCAAATTGACTCGCCTCCAATAGACCTCCGGAGACGCTTGCTTGGGAGGTGCTACTTTTGCCACATTCCAAATGCAATCAAGCTGCTCATCAACGAACGACGTCAGCTTCTGAATATCCTCTCGATCCCACTCGGAGGCTGTGGCACGCGGCAATCCGCATCCACCGGCCAACCCCACAACGAGGTAAATGGCTAACGCACGGCATACCATTTCACGGTCCGTTCGCTTAGGACGATGCGTGCGTGTTCGCCTATTCGGCCGCCTCTGCAACATAAGGGAACTCATCGTGGGAGGTAGTCTGCGGGATGAACGAGTTCCCCATCGGCAATGCTGACCAAGGCCACCATCGTCTCTTCATCCAAACCCGACCGAAGTGGACGCACCGAGCCATCTGCCAGGGCAACGTTCGCGAATCCGTCATGGAATCCGTACAGCGAGCCCTCGTTGGAACAATTGACGCTACAGGCGCCAAACGCCGTGGTGCCGTCGAAGCCAAACGAGCGCAGGTGATTCCAATTCGGTGCAATCCATTGTCCGAATCCAAACCCTTCCACAATCGGCCGGGGCGACCTATCTTGCGTGCGATTGATGTGCAACTTCCCCGCTTGCCACTGATTGGGCTTGTCGGCCATTTCAACCAACAGCAACGAATTCGACAAACCATCGACGATTTCATCCAATCGCACAGCTTGTCCCGCCAGCACGTTGGAGCCTCCATACTTTCGCCCCGGCGAGGCCATGGCTCCCCGATAGAGCTGATCGATCACGTTGTTGTGCAAGTAGGCTCCCGCCGAGCCAACGTAATCCGTCGGAGCCGCTTGAAAAGCATTCCCCTCTGGATCTTGCAACGCCAAGACGCGATCACCATTGGGAGCCGATGGACACAGCAGCTTGCTCAGCCGTGTCGCCGCCAACACTTGGTTTTCCGAATTCGCCCCGTCCCACCAATTCCGACTCGCGTCGTAGCGTGCCGACAGTTCCCCCTCTTCGATGAAGGGCAAGAGTTGTGCATTCCAGCCGGTATACGGAACACGGCGATTGCTGGGGAGATAATTGCGACGATTCGTAGCAAAGTCGGTACAGCCGCGGGCCAATAGCCGCAGATGATCCTCGCACTGCAGCTTGCGAGCCGTTTCACGAGCTCTTACTAACAATGGCAACACCAGCAGTGCGAGCAAAGCCAAAGCACCCCAGGCGGCCACCTTGTTCCAGCTCGATCGCCAAGTCAGATCCATGATCAAATCCTACTATGAAGCGTGGTGAATTGAGGAAGCATCCCCTACCGGTCGAGCGACACCGCCCGAGTGCCGCTCGGAAAATACAGCCTCCCTGACCAATGAAAGGGGCTGCCAATTAGTATTCCCCAACCACATTCCCATCCTGCTTTTTGCATAGATTGACGAAGACTTGGGAATCCACGGAATCGGACAGAGTCTGCGTGGAACCGTCTGCCAAGACGATCACCACAATCCCAGTATGGAAGCTGTAGGGCGAAAGTTCGTTGTCGACGTTAATGAAGCGATTGCAGGTGTCGCAGCCTTTGACCGTGCCATCTTCCGACCAGTTGTAAACTCCGACGCCGTTGTTCCCAGCCCAAGGGCCGTGGCTGTAGAACTGAGCATGTGTGACCGCTGGCTGCTTCTTTCCAAGCCGCCAATGATCCGGCTTGCCCGCGTTCTCAAACAACAGAATCGTATTGCTGGTCCCATCGGTAATGTGGCCAATGCGAGTCGCCGACTCATTCAGGATGCCGCAATCGCCATCCCACACGTGAACTTGCCCGCTGCCAGGTGTCCCCTGGAGGTGGTGCAAGCCGCGCACTCCCTGATAATCGGAGACCTCTCCCGTCAATCCGGTCAGCGCATTCATGTCGTTTGTCCACCCCATGTTCCAACCCGAATAAATCGGACTGACTTCATCGGCGGGCGACGACGGGCAGCGGAACGCGGCGACACGAACGTTCACCGCTGGTTGATTGATCACATCGTCAAACCCAAACTTCTGGTCGTACGTATTGAACAGGTTCGAGCCTTCCAGATAGGGCAATACCATCGCCAGGAAGCCGGTAACGACTTTGGTGGGATTGCCGTCAGATTTCCAGCCGTTGTAAACCAAACGGCCAGGCGGAAACGTTCGCAAGGCGGAATGATAGTTGTGGCAAGCCAGACCAATCTGCCGCACGTTATTGCTACACTGCATGCGTCGTGCTGCTTCGCGAGCCGCTTGCACTGCGGGCAAGAGCAGCCCCACCAAGATGCCAATAATGGCAATGACCACCAACAATTCAACTAGAGTGAACGCAGCGCGTTTGCGCAAAGATAGACGCATGGTAATTCCTCTTCCAACAGGCATGTAGGTAGCGATAGTCGTCGCGTTCCTGGCTGGCGGAGGAATACAGGCGGTCATAAACCACCTTTTCCGAGCTTGCTTGGTAGCTGCAACTGAGATTCAGTCTCAATAGTAGAGTCAATGGCGACGCTTCTTGCAAGTCCAGCATCGCAAGAAGCGTGCCAGTACCACCGGAAAGGCTCAAACAGCCTTTATCCTTAGCGTTTTGAGAGGATTTTGGAGCAAAGCTTCGACTCTTGGCAGAGCCACACCGCTGCGGTAGCGGTGAAATACACGCCAACAGCGACGTTTTTTCGTCCACGGAAAACCAACATGATCGCTGGGATGAGCCCCAGCGATCGAAACGTTCGCAGCCAGATCCTCTAGGCGTGACGCGATCTACTTGATCGCGTCAAACATGCTCATGAGCCGCTCGACGATTTTTTCCGACGCATCCAGCTGGACGCGATTGGTACCCATCCAGGTCTCGTAGCCTCCCAGCTCGTGCTGGGCCGGCGAGGGAAGGTAACCGTAGGAACCACCCGCTAGCTCAATCGTGAAGCTATCCGACAGAGGGCAGCGATCTTTGATCTCTAGACCAATTTCCGTAAACACTTCGAAGGGAACGGCAGCGATTCCAAGATCGCCAATCCGCAGCGTCTGCAACGGAACGTCGACGGTATCGGGAGATTCCGACAACGTCGCAGTGCGAGCGGCATAGGTCTTCTCATGCCGATGGTACGGCTTTTCTTCTTCGGGTCGCTGGACCACTCCTGCCAGATAAGCCTTCATTTCTGCGTCGGGCTTGCGAACCTTCAAGGTTAACTCGGATTGCTGCGCGCCCAATTTCACCCAGTCTTGATACTGCACTTCGCCCAGCGATTCATGAACGCGACGCGCGATCAGCTGGCCCACTAAAGCCATCTTTTCGAACGGGGCATACCGTGCACTTCGATCGCGAAAGTTGATGTTGTTGACATCGCCGCTCGTACCGTTGGAGAGAATGCCGACAAACGGTGGATACTGCGTTTCCGTTTCCAGCAATCCTCCGAGATGTTCCGCAAAGACGGCGAAATAGTCTGCCGAAACCACACGCGAGGGCACGCCTCCCACATAGTGCAACGAATAGTTTCCCAGGATCGCAATGGGCCGACCGTCAAGGGCCTGCAGCGCTAGGTACGAGACTTCGGGATCGACGGGGCCAGCCGGTCGAATCAACGTCGAGCTGCTACTGGGGTTCATTCGCACCTCGTCGACTCCACCAAAGGGATTGCGACGCTGCTCCTCTTCCACAACGTACCAGCGACGATTGAACAGCTCAGACGCTTCCTCCACACTCCCCCAGCCAATTCGGGCTGGTTCCAGACGCTTATTGGCGATCCGTACTGCATCCACGATCCGATCCGCTAGAAAAATCTGATAGCCTGACAGCTCTTCGTCCTTGACCATCGAATTCTTACCACGCGCTGTCGTGGCGGAGTGCGTGTGGGTGGCTGCATACAATTGATTCTTAACGGGAATTCCCGTCGTTGCTTCAACTTGAGCTTTCGCTACGTCAAACACTTCTCGTGGAATACCTACATTGTCACAAATAGCAATCGCTAGCTTGGTATCGCCATCGTCGAGCACAATTGCCCGCACGTGCAATTCATCGTGCACCTCGTCCGCGGGCACCGGTTCCCAACCACCCACCACCATCTCGCCCAGGGGCGGCGTGATATTCGCGGTAGCTGCACCGGCGCGAAACGGAGCATCTGCTGCGTGGCCTGAACTACACCATACAAGGCAACCGACGAGCAACGCGACTGCGGAAGCTGGGAATTGCATAAATGCCTTTTGAGATAACATGTTTCCGACCTGATTCTTGGGGAGGAGTTGGAGGGATAAAAATCGAAGCGGCCACGGGGGCGAGGAGCCGTTGCTCGTTCATCGGGCTGAGGAATTTACCACCCACCGTGTGACAGCAATCGCGTGACAGCTTGTGGACACTGTTGATCTGCCGCGCAAGCCAGGCAAGATTAGGCGCTGCTACAGCACGATTCAGGGAGGGGGTCTGGCGGTAAAACCGGAATGATCACGAACTCAGACCGCCGCGCGATTGAGGCCCAACCGACGTCAGCCGGTCACACCTTGGTCTGCCAATTGGACATCATCCTAACGATACCGTAGACCACCATACCAAGAACGAAGGTGGCCAACATGGCGATAAAGCCAAAAAAGTGCGTCGAATAGGAAGCGGCAATAATGCAGGCGGTGACACTCAAATAGACAACCATCGCCAGATTCTCCCACCAACTCAGCGGTCGCGTGTCGGGCAGACGTCGCTTGGCCCACCATAGGGACATGACCGCTAGGGCACCGCAGGCGGACAGGGTCAGCCCGAGGTACATCATCAACTCCAACAAGCTCGCGATCCACACCGCAACCAGGCTGAGCGCCGCTTGCACTAAGATTGCCCAGCGTGGCACGCCACCGGTCGACCGAAACAGTGCTGGCATAACCCCATCGTCCGCCATGCGTTGATACACCCGCGGTCCCGTGAGCAGCATCGCAAAAACACTGCTTGTCATCGATAGCACGATGGTTACGCGTATCCAGTTCTGCAGCCTTACCCCGCCGATCGCAAGTCCCGCGATTCCCGCGACTCGCTCCTGCCCTACGATGGACTCCGGTGCCGGTGCATAGACGAACACATAGTTGAGCAATAGGTAGACGACCGTGACGGTTAACGTACCGACGATCATCGATCGCGGAACGTTCCGAGTCGGCTTACGCGCTTCGCCAGCGACGTAGATAGCAGCATTGAAACCGGTGTAACTCAATGCAATCCAGGACATCGAACCAGCCAGGACCACCCAGGCAGACCAACTCTCTGGCCACCAGCTACTGGGGCCATCAACGAGTCCCCGCCCCTGCCACACTTCGTTGGGAGCGAATAAAAACGCCCAAGCGATAATCACAACCAGCAGCGCCAGCTTCGCAAAGACGATAATATTTTGCGCAGTGCCACCCACATGAGCACCGAGCAATTGACATCCGGTGGCGACGATGATAATTCCAGCCGCCAAGGCTTTGACCTGCCATGGCTCCACCTCGGTAGTGGGCATCGCGTAAACGGCCGCACCTAGGGCAGCAGCTGCGATGGGTGCGGTGAAGCCGGCGATCATGGACACCCAGCCACCGAGAAATCCGATAGCTGGGTGCACAAACCGACTTAAGAATAGATACTCACCGCCCGACAATGGTAGCCGAGCGACCAGTCCCCCGTAGCAAATTGCGCCACAAATCGCCCAAGCCCCACACAACCACCAAGCCAACATCACCCGCCCCGGGTGTCCTAGAGCAGCCAAGGAAAAACCACTCGACGTAAACACCCCCGCTCCAATCATATTGGCTACGACTAGAGTGGTAAGCGTCGTGAGGCCCAGTGACGGAGTTTCCAGTGACGGAGTTTTGGGAGTGGCGTTGGATGCTTGAACTTCGCTCAATTATTTTCCAAATCGCAGTAAATAGTTTTCCTTGAAACCATCAATCTTCACTTCTTCTTCGAACTTAAATCCGGCGTCGATAAACTCTTGCTTGAAAACCGATTGTGGAGCGCGAATGTGCCCCATCAACCACTCTTTCCGGTCGCCTTCCACCTCGCGGTGAAAGTCCACTAATATCAGCTTCGCATCATCTTTCATGGCCTCATAAATCGACTTGAGAGACGCTTCGGGGTATTCAAAGTGATGGTAGACATCGCAGATGAAAACGCGATCGATGCTGTTGGGTTTCAAGTTTACGTCATGATCCGAACACAGGACTACGCGCACATTGTCCAGCCCCTCGTGCTTGGCGCGCTGCCGCAAGTGTTTGACGAACTGCGGCGCGATATCGACGGCATAGACTTTCCCCGTCTCAGTAACGCCCTGCGATAGAGGTCCCAGATAGAGGCCAGTCCCTGAGCCAACATCGGCAACCTCCATGCCGGGTTGCAGTTGGATCGCCTTCAATATTTGATGCCGACAAGCGAAGACCTCGCGACTCTCGGTTTCAAAGCGCTTGATATAATCTTCGACTTTCATTTCTGGATCGAGGAAGGCATCGTTGATCCCGTCAGGCAAGTTCGGCGCACGCCCTGGAGCTTCTGCCAAAGCGGTAGCCCCATCGTCGAGGACCGCATCCTGCGCGACAACCACTGCGGAAAAGTTGACAAGCAAGCTGGACACTAACAGTACCGCGAGCAATCCCCGTGGCAGTTCACCTCGCAAACCACTCAGCGGGATACCCCGCTCGACGACCTTCGTAACAGGGAGAAATACCTTGAATCGCATTGCGTCATCCTCTCGCTACCGTGAAAAGAACTCAAAAAAAGAGCCGGACCTCCAATAGAACTGCAAACGCTACGGACGTTTTGCAGTCGCTAGCTTACAACTATAGTAGTCCTTACCGTCTACGTGAACACTCCCGCTCCGAACGAAAGCGACCTTGGATGATACGCCCCGAACTCAGCCGTCGTGAATTCCTCAGCAAGTCTACGATTCGCAGCGTGGGCAGCGCGGCTGCCTTCTCTACCGCAGCGGGATGGAATAACCTCCTTTTGAGGGGACAAACCCACACCACGACAGACGCCCTCCCTGCTCAGGTCGCGCACAGCTCTCGAGGAGTGATTGCTACCGTCCACCCGCTGGCCAGCCAAGCCGGAATCGCGGCGTTGGAGCGAGGCGGCAATGCAATCGATGCAATCGTGGCCGCATCACTCATGCTGTCCGTAGTCGACGGACACAACTCGGGACTCGGCGGTGGTTGCCTAGCTCTGGTTCGCCAGCCAGATGGCACGACCGTTGCCATCGATGGCCGGGAGATGGCTCCGCAGGCCGCCTCTCCCGAAATGTTCTTCCGAGATGGCAGGCCCGACCCCAATTTGAGTCAAATCGGGCCGCTGGCCGCTGGGGTCCCTGGCCTAGTCGCAGCCCTGGAGCGTTTGAGCCAACAGTATGGCCAAATCGACTGGAAGACCGCCCTCCACCTGGCCGCCGAGCGGGCGGAAGAGGGATTCATCGTCTCCCAGGGATACGCCCGAGTGCTGAAGTCGTCGGCCAGCCGGCTCCGCCAATTCCCCTCGTCGGCCAGCATCCTGCTCGACAGCTCGGGTCAGCCCTGGCGCGCGGGACAGACGATCCAGCAAAGAGATCTAGCACGCACGCTACGCGCGATTTCTGAACAGGGCAGCGAATGGTTTTACGAAGGAGAATTTGCCCACAAGGCAGCCACCTTCCTCGCCTCGGCTGGAGGCTTGATGACTGCCGACGACTTCGCCAAGTACCATACCGTCCAGCGTCCTCCCATCCAGACGCAATATCGTGACCATTCCGTGCTGGGCTTCCCACCACCCAGCTCCGGAGGTGTGCACATTGCTCAGATGCTGGGAATGCTCAGTGGCTACGACGTGAGGTCGATTTTCGAGTCCTCCGAAGCCGAAGGCTTGCACCTGCTAATCGAAGTCATGAAGCGGGCGATGGCCGACCGGGCCTATTGGCTAGGCGATGCGGATTTCGCCAAGGTCCCACGCGGTTTGTTGGACCTGGATTACCTACGCCAACGCGCTAGCTCCATCGATCTCAGCCAAGTCACCGAAGTCGCCAGCCATGGCATGCCACCTCGCGCGGATCTCGATCTGTTTGGCCAACAAAAACACACCACTCACCTAACCGCTGCGGACGCACAAGGTAACGTCGTGGCCATCACGCAAACCGTAAACACTTCGTTCGGTTGCAAAATGATCGTTCCAGGCACCGGCGTCGTACTCAACAACGAGATGGACGACTTCAGTATTTCTCCCGGCGTTCGCAATGCTTTTGGCCTAGTCGGCTCGGCTGCCAATCTCGTCGCTCCCGGCAAGCGGCCCCTATCCAGCATGAGCCCCACTCTGGTGCTCGACACCAATGGCATGCCCGTCCTCAGTTGCGGTGCGGCGGGTGGCCCTAAGATCATCACCACGGTGCTACAGCTACTGGTCCGCGTCTTGGATCTGCAACAACCCATCGCACAAGCCATTGCATCACCACGCGTGCACCATCAGTGGTCGCCCGACACCACGATCTGCGAAGCCGCCATGCCCGCAGCGATTGTCGCCGGTTTGGAGGAGCGCGGGCATCACGTAGATCGCATTGCCTCCGCAGCGGTCGCCCAAGGCATCACGCGCGAAGAAACTGGAGAGCTGACCGCCGCCTCCGACCCCAGGGTCGAAAGCGCCGCCCTGTCCCTCTGAGCCATTCCCACCTAAGCGAGCCCCGCCAAGAATTCACCTCCCCCACGTAGGATTGCCTCTCCGAGACGGACACTAGTGGCTCCCCAAGCAGAGCAGAATGACAACCGCGAAAAATGCCAAAGAAACGAAAAGAAGACGGAGCGAGGTACGGTGCAAACGGCGGCCTCGGACGCTAAAACTTTCGCATATTTAGCGTCGTTCGCGGTCGCCCTATTCCTATCCTGCCAACCTGATTGGCGGGGACCGAGCGAGTACTGCACACTGATGGAGACGGCGCTGCACGACTCGGTCCTCTTCGTTTACCCCCGCGATCTTCGCCCCGCTGGAGCTAGAGTTGTGCTGGTGACTCTCCTGTTCGTCGAGTGAAGACCAAGCATCCGCATCCCCAGACGATCAAGCTGCCGGAGGACTCGGGAACGCTTGTTCCGACTTGCAGCCGGAACAACTAATCTGTCGCGATGCTCGACTGCCGGTTAAAGTCGCTGCCTCCGGAATTTGCAAGTAAGCGATACTTTCCCGGCTCAAGATTTCCGCCCAGGGAATAGGCACCCGGCGCGCTAAACTCATGCAGGTTGGCGGCTGTATCCACATGCCATAACACGAATCGTGACTCAGCGTTACCCGACTGACACCAACTTATTCTTCCAATCGCCGAAGCGATTCGAATCGCCCCATCGAATCGTTGTCAACGATCGGGGCGGGGATGGCTGTCGCCCCACGGTACAATCAAGAAGTGTTTTCCAATGGCATTGCAACCGTAGCGTGCAGTGCTCCCCTCCCCCGTTCGCGATTGATTAGAATATAGTGGAAGCGATGAAGCAGCACACTGGAAATTGTCAATCATGAGCAGAACACCGGCTGAACCAGATGCGTTTGAGACGACGCAGTGGAGCACAGTGCTCGCGGCGGGGGATGTTGCTGCGGCGCGACACGGCGATGCATTGGCAGAGCTTTGTCAGCGATACTGGCGACCGCTTTACGGCTTTATTTGTCATCGTGGCAAGTCGCCAGATTCTGCCGAGGACTTGATCCAAGCGTTCTTCGTTCAGCTGCTTGACGGACCGGCGCTACGAATTGCCGATCCGTCGCGGGGGCGATTTCGCACTTTCTTACTCACCTCTTTGACCAATTTTTTGCACAACCAACGCGATCACAACATGGCCCTCAAACGCGGCGGAGCGGTGCGTTTGTTAAGTCTCGACATTCGCAATGCCGAGGGCGAATTGATCAACCAGCCAATGCAATTCGCCTCGGCAGAAGACGAATTTCAACGACAGTGGGCCATCACGGTGATGGACGAAGCGCTGAGCCGAACAGAAGCGACTTACAGGCGGCGTGGCAAAGCACATTTATTTCAGTTGTTGTCAGCCAGTCTATCCGTTAGCGGTACCGAGCGGACTTACGCTGAAACGGCAACATTGCTTGGCATGTCCGAGTCAGCGGTAAAAGTCGCCGTGCACCGGTTAAGAAAAGAGTATCGATTACAACTTCGCGAGTCGGTGGCTTCCACGGTTGAGTCGACAGGAGACGTTCAGGACGAATTGGAAACGCTGTTGTCAGCACTCAGGCCGACGCGAGACCGTTAGGCACTTTCTAAGAATTTTTCTAAAATATCTAGTAACCATCTCTGGTGCTTGCTTTATCTAATTCCTGGACACCGACACTTAGCCAGGAAATCCAGCCATGACCAATCCAACCGTGACCGTTGATGATATCTCGCCAGATAAGTGCCCCGAGTGCGGAGAGCGTTTGGCCGTAATTCAGCAACGAATCTACTGTCCTGCATGTGCTCTGCGAGATGCACTTCGGACCGACGGGACGAGCATGGGACCGCATTCGCTGGATTTATCCCATTCGTGGGAGATTCCGCTGGGAGGATCGAGGCCCGAAGCCTCAGACGACTTTGGTGAATTGACATCGGGCGAAACGTTTGGCGACTACCGAATCGTCAGGCGACTGGGCCGCGGCGGAATGGGCATTGTGTACGAGACCGATCATCTGCCCACCTCGCGCCGCGTTGCTTTGAAAGTAATGACGCATTCCTGGGACGACCGAGCGGCGCGAGCCCGGTTCCTGCGTGAAGGCCGATTGGCGGCGTCCATTAACCACCCCAACAGTGTTTACGTCTATGGCACCGAGGAAATCAACGGTCGACCTGTGATAAGCATGGAATTGGTTCGTGGCCGAACCCTGGGCGACTGCGTCAAAAGCGATGGACCTCTTTCGTCGAAGCGCGCCGTCGATGCCGTGCTGCAGATTATTGACGGACTGGATGCCGCCAACGAAGCCGGTGTACTGCACCGCGATGTCAAACCCAACAATTGCTTCGTCGACGAAGATGGTCAAGTCAAGATCGGTGACTTCGGGCTGTCCATCACCACCACGGGACGAATGGAAAGTGATCCGCTACGGCCCACGATGACGGAAGTAACCCGAGCAGGCACCTTTCTTGGCACTCCGGCCTATGCATCACCAGAACAATTGCGTGGCGAGCCGCTCGATCATCGTAGTGATATATATGCCGTTGGCGTCACACTGTATTACTTACTGAGTGGCAAAGTTCCATTCGCAGCGGAAAACATGGTCCAGCTTCTCGCTCGCGTCCTCGACAACGCGGCACCGCCACTGAAGGCGATCGCACCGAACGTACCCGCCGAGTTGGACGCGATTGTAGCGCGGTGCTTGCGAAAATCTCCCGGCGCACGCTTCGGCGGATACAACGAACTGCGCCAAGCACTACTGCCGCTTGGTTCGCACGCGCCGGTCGCCGCTCCACTGGGCAGCCGCTTCCTGGCAGGCGCAATCGACTTTACGTTGCTAAGTATTGCGTTCTTACCACTCTCCGCCTTTTCCATATTTTCACAGGGTCAACCGGTTCTCGCAAGCGACCCGCTTCGAGGTGTATCGACCCTATTGCTATCGACCTTGGCAATCGCGTTGCAGTGGTTGTACTTCGCACTTAGCGAATGGCGCTTTGGTAAAACGTTCGGCAAACACTTATTGGGACTGCGAGTCACCAGCGATCAATCGAAACCCAAACTCTCAGCCGCCTTGACGCGGTCCGCACTCTTCTTACTCGTCCCGCTGATACCACTGCTCATTGCGAACTCACTCGGCTATTGGCAAACCATGAAAGCTGGGCTCTCATTTCCCCAAGCACTCACAATGGCTCTACTGGGGTGGTCGCGATTTCTAATCGGTGCAGCGATGTTTGCTTCCGCGCGCAGCCGAAACGGTAATGCATCCCTTTACGATTTGTTAACGGGCACCCGTGTGGTGGTCAAACTTGTCAGCCCGTCGGTTCACTCGTCGGCAATCACAACTAGCGACTCGTTCAACACTCGCGGCGCCGAGACCGTAGGCCCGTATCACGTACTCAATACGATTGGGAAAACCGATTCGGGCAAATTACTTCTCGGATACGATGCGCGATTGCTACGGCGAGTTTGGATTCACCGAGCCGACGCCTCCAGTGAGTTATCCGTGGATACGTCGTCTCACGAAATCGCTCGAGACATTCGCCGAAGAACTCAATTGCGATGGCTCGGTGGCAGTCATGCCTCGGCCGGCGAGAAGTCGAACGAGCTCGTTCAAAGTTGGGACTGCTACGAAGCACTCAGTGGCGGCCCACTCTCCGATATCGAACCGACTTCGATCGATTGGCAAGATGCCAAACGCGGCCTAGCGGAGCTGGCCATCGAATTAAATGCCATGGACGCCAGCGACCAAGTCTCCTTGGAGCATTGTTGGATAACAGACGCGGGTCAAGTTAAGCTGTTACCATTTGCCGTGTTTCCTGAACCAACGGCGGTAGGCGCTGGCCCCATGCAGGCTGAAGTTTCTGTGCCCGTGGAGCCCCACCACGGCTCAGACGCTACTGACACACGCTTGACTACACTCCAGCAAATCACGGCAATACTAGAAAAAAAGTTTGCATTGGTAGGAGGGACGTCGCAAAGCATGTCGCTGAGCGAGCAAGGAGACCTGAACCAACTGAATGCCGCTTCAAGCCTCTCCGACGCGTCTCCCATCGCAAACGAATTGGCACGCCGCCGCAGCGTTCAAGTGCAATCGAGAGTCGCGGGCATGCTGGCTGCATCGTTCATACTCCCGTGCTTCTGTATCATCTCCCTTCTAGCGACATCCGTTCTCTATGATCGGCAGGAAGCATCGATGCCGGAAGTACGCGAGCTGGCCGACGCCATGTATTTACGCGAGCACAGCAACCGCGGTTTGGGCCTCAGCCAACTGGAGCGTCGCAACGTTATCGTCAAGCACATTCGTGCCGAATTTGAAGAGGTGTACCGAGATACATATCGCATGAGTTCGCTTTATGGCCAAACTCAGTTGATGAGATATCGTAGCACCTTAGATCGCATCTTCGCAACTCCACGCCCAACGAACGACGAGGCGACAGAAGCTGCCCGACTCTTTGAGGCGATCGCGGCTGAGCAGACTTTGCCTCGGCCACTGGTCAATGCGTTTTTTAGTAGCGAATCAGCTATTTTCTGGGGCGCGCTCACATGGCTGCAGCTTATCTGGTTCCCCAGCCTGATCACAGGCTTGCTGTTTCGCGGTGGAGCGTTAGTGCGCTTGTTTGGCTTGACGTTTGCGAACCGTCGTGGACAGCCAGCATCTGGGCTGCGCGTGTTCATCCGCATGGTGTTCAGCGGACTCATTCCCATGGCTGCTTTCGTAGTATACGGATCGTTCCAGTCCAACCGTTTATCGCCGGTAACACATCAGCAATTCGTGGCTGCGTTTCTCGTCCTAGTTGCCTGCTTTGCCGTCGTCGCCTACCGCAGCCGCCAGCGGCTATTCAGTGACCGGTGCGCCGGCACTTTCGTAGTGGCAAAATAGCAAATACTGCAGCCCCAAATCATCGGGAGACGCTACCAAGGCACCAAGATCACACGACACCACACCTCGCACTTGCGGGAGGCTGGATGCGATGCGGCCGGGGAGGGCATTCGCCGGGTCCACTCAAAACGTTCGAAGCGCAGCAGCGTTGGAAATAATAGGACAAATAGGTCAGGTGCCTTTGATGCGACTTGCCTACTAAGACCAGACTGACTTACTAGACACGTGCTTGCGTAGTTGATTCAAGATTGAACTGAAGTTCCCCAAAGTCGCGGACTAGTCCGATTCGCCCGTGGGCACCAATAGGAACTGGATTCAGACGGTATCGCACGCCGAGACTCTTTTTTGTTTACAATAGGCACTGCATTTCAATTGTTACTCGACCAACCCGCCCGCCAATTACATCCCTCACAATCCCTCACCGAGATTGCCAGCCCGCCATGAAACTGCCATTATTTCGACGTCTGCTCCTATTAAGCCTTTCGTCCATCGCGTTGACGAACACTTTTGCTCAAAGTCCCAACGATTCGGTCTCCTTGTTCAATGGGAAAGATTTGAGCGGTTGGCACGGCGACAATCCTCACAATACCGTCAAGGCGGAAGCGGGGCAGCGAGAAAAGGCCATTGCGGATCAACAGCCAGAGTTTGTGAAACACTGGAGTGTGGACAACCAAGAATTGGTCAACGATGGACATGGCCCCTACGCAACCACCGACCAAGAGTATGGTGATATCGAACTGGAACTCGATTACAAAACCGTGGCGCTGGCCGACAGCGGCATCTACCTCCGCGGAACACCTCAAGTTCAAATTTGGGACACCACCAAAGCTGGCGGAAAATGGAACCGCAATGCAGATAAAGGCTCCGGAGGGCTGTTCAACAATCGAGCCGACCTGCCAGGACAACTGCCGCTAGTATTTGCCGACAAGCCGTTCGGCGAGTGGAATCATTTTCACATTGTGCAAATCGGTAGTCGGACCTGGGTGGAACTGAATCACAAGCTGGTCGTCGACGGAGCGATCATGGAAAACTACTGGGACAAAGATCGTCTCACGCCACTCCCCGCCCAAGGCCCAATCCATCTCCAGACACACGGTGGAGAAATCCGCTGGCGCAATATTAACCTGCGAACCATCGATGCGGACGAGGCGATCAGCCGTCTGCGCGGAGATGATGCCCGGTTCGGATTCACCTCCCTGTTTAACGGAAAAGATCTCACTGGCTGGGAAGGTGCCACGGACGATTACGAAGTCGTCGATGGCACGTTGCAGTGCAAGCCAGGAAAGGGTGGTGTGCTCTTTACCAAGGACCAGTACGCCGACTTCGCCGTCCGACTTGAATTCAAACTGCCAGCCGGAGGAAATAACGGCTTGGCAATCCGCTATCCCGGAGAAGGCAGAGCCTCCTACGATGGAATGTGTGAGTTGCAGATACTGGATGACGATGCTGAGAAGTACGCGACGCTAGACCCGCGCCAATATCACGGCTCAGTCTACGGCGTCGCACCAGCACACCGCGGCTATTTGCGGCCAACGGGTGAATGGAATTATCAAGAGGTTACCGTCAGCGGCTCTAAGATCCGCGTGGAACTCAACGGCACCATCATCGTCGATGCCGATGTCAATCAGATCAAGGAATACAAAGACAATGCAGAGCATCCCGGACTTGGTCTGAAGCAAGGTCATTTTGGTTTTGCGGGTCACAACGACCCCGTCCAATTCCGTCGCATCGCGATCAAGCCGCTACACTAGACGGCAGTTCCAGCAAACCCGTGGCACGGCTGGTAGCATGGCCCCCCCGGGCCGTGTCACCCAGTCCGTGCCCCACCGGCCAGTAGCATGGCCCCCCGGGCCGTGTCCGCACCTATTGGCGTATCCGCACCTATTACTTACTGCTAATTCCTAGCCAAATTTCGACGGGAAGCTCTCTGTCCAATGGAACAGAAGGCAACAAACACTAACACCATTTTAGAGAAGGCGGCTATTCATCGCTCACCCCAGACTCTGTCCCAGTCACAGCCTGGAAACACAGTGGTCAGTGGTGGACTGTCGTCCCTTCATCGATTGCCCCAGTAAAGCTCCCAAACCAAGACCACGAACGCCTCCCACCCCCTCGTCTTCTCTGAGCCAAAGGCTATTTTCCCATGCAACGAATGTTTTCTGTCGTATTTTGTTTGACTCTATGCCTCTTATTGACCGCATGCGAACCGGGGAGCGAATCCTCTGCCAGCAAATCGGGTGCAGCCAGTGCCGACGGCAAGCTGCGGATTGCCGTTATCCCCAAGGGGACCAGCCATCAGTTCTGGATGGCGGTCAAGTCGGGCGCCGAAGCGGCCGCTGAGGAATTGGGAAATGTCGAAGTGCTGTGGAAGGGCCCGGAAACCGAAGCTGACACCATGGGGCAAATCTCCGTAGTCAAAAATTTCATTACGGGACAAGTCGATGGAATCTGCCTCGCCCCAAACCATTCTCAAGCATTGCTCGACGTTGTCCTCGAAGCTAATGCGGAAAATATCCCCGTCGTGGTATTTGACAGCGGGTTGGCCGATGGCGCCGAGCTGGTCAGCTACGTAGCTACCGACAACTACCATGGAGGAGTCTTGGCGGCAGAAAAGCTAGCCGAGGCAATGGGAGGCCAGGGAAATGTTATCCTGCTGCGTTACAAGGAAGGGAGCGAAAGTACAGAGCAACGCGAAGAAGGATTTTTGGAAACGCTGAATAAAATGCCCGAAATCAAGATCCTTTCCTCCGACCAATATGCCGGCACGACCACCGAATCAGCCCTCGCCATGGCGACACAATTGCTCAACAAGTACGATGGAGAAGTCAACGGCATCTTCGCCGTGTGCGAACCCAACTGTAACGGGACGCTCGAAGCGCTCGTTCAAACCGGCTCTGCGGGCAAGGTCAAGTTCATTGCCTTCGATTCCAGCGACCGCTTGATCGCCGGCCTGAGTGACGACAGCGTGTCGGGCATCGTTCTCCAGGATCCCTTTGAAATGGGACGTCAATCGGTGTTAGCCATCGCGGCTCATTTGCGTGGCGAAACGGTCGAACCCAAGACATCTACTGGAGAATACGTTGCCACGGGTGAGAACCAGCATACGGCTCCCTACGACCGCCTCCTGAAGCCAGGCGCCGTCGAACACTAAGGCTGCATTGCTTTTCCGGCTTTCCTGCAATGGATCTAACGTGGAACAACCTCTCCTGTCAATGCGTGGAATCTCCAAACGATTCGGAGCCACGCAAGCGCTAAAGAACGTAGCACTCGACGCGTACGCTGGCCAAGTGGTTGCGTTGATTGGTGAGAATGGTGCAGGTAAGAGCACACTCATGAAAGTTCTCAGCGGGGCCCACGTCCCTGACGAGGGAACCATGGAGATCTCGGGACAGCCACTCACCCCCAAACGCCCGCAAGACTCGCGCAGCGCCGGCGTGGCCATTGTCTATCAAGAACTCAACCTAGCTCCCCACTTATCGGTTGAAGACAACATCATGCTCGGCATCGAGCAACAGCGAGGGGGATTCCTTCGCCGATCCGAGCAACGACGGCGAGTTCGTGAAGCATTGAGTCTACTGGGGCACCCAGATCTCACTCCCGATCGCATTGTTGGGACCCTCTCGATTGGTGCTCAGCAATTGGTCGAAATCGCCAGAGCTCTTGTTGCCGAAGCGCGGGTGGTAGTTTTCGACGAACCGACCAGCTCCCTGACGCAACAAGACGTCCAAAGACTCTTCGATGTCATACGTCGACTCCAAGACCAAGGCTTGGCAATTATCTACATCAGCCACTTTCTGGAAGAGATTCGGGAGGTTGCGAATCGATACGTTGTGCTCCGCGACGGAGAGCCGGCCGGCAGTGGCCTACTCACCGATACCTCCAACGACGCCATCGTCTCGCTCATGGTGGGCCGCAGCGTGGAAACCCTATTTCCGCATGTCCCACACCAGCTTGGTGAGCCTATTTTGCAGGTCAAAGAGCTGTCGGGCAAGAAGTTGCCGCAGCGAGTTTCGCTCAAAATCCGCCGGGGGGAAATCTTTGGACTGTTTGGGCTGGTCGGCGCTGGGCGCACCGAAACGTTGCGGCAACTCTTTGGATTGGATCGAGCGGCCCAAGGTACCGTGCAAATTGGCAATGCCTACCCAGCTTGCTCTCCCAACGCACGCATTCGTGCCGGGCTGGGGTTCGTGTCGGAAGACCGCAAGGGTGAAGGGTTGGCACAGAGTCTATCGATCGCCGACAACCTAACGCTCAGCAAGCTACAGACCTATTCAACGGCAGGCATCATGCGACTCGGCGCACGGCGTGCCGCCACGCGAGATTGGATGCAGCAACTCAATGTCAAGGCGCAAGGCCCCGAGCAGACGATTGGAAATCTCTCGGGTGGCAACCAACAGAAGGTCGCCATAGCCAGAGTTTTGCATCAAGACGCAGAAATCCTTCTACTCGATGAACCGACCCGCGGCATCGATGTTGGTACCAAAGCGGAAATCTATCGCTTGATCGGCGAATTGGCTGCTGCAGGAAAAACCATTCTCTTCGTCAGCTCCTACCTCCCGGAACTACTGGCCGTCTGCGACACACTGGGCGTTATGTCCAAAGGGCGATTGCTAGAAACGCGCTCGGTCGACCACTGGACGGAAAACGAAATTTTGTCGGTCGCCATCAGCTCTTGACGCCATCAATCACACCACACGCGGCTCTCGCCGAGGAGTGCCACGCGCACAGCGAGTCAGCTCGCAGAACGGGCTGGCTGCGAGTTTACGCGATATGTCAGTCATACCTCGCGGAGCACTCTCCAAAGTTGACGACTCGCGACTGAGAGAATTTCTAACGCAAAAGATTGGCCCGCCTGTGGCCTAATCGTTCATGCAATGACCTTGAGACTCGGAGCACAGGAATTTGTTTGCTCCAGGTAAGTTTTCCTGAGGCGATCACCATTGATTGTAGAGTCAGTTGCTAGGATACTCAGTGCGATGCCGTCTTGCCGGCCTAGGCGAGACGGACCTACGTGGTGTGAGGCTTCTCGACACAGTTCCACCCAAATCTGAAACACGCTTGAAAATTGACCGCATGTCCAACAAGACCACTTCGTCTCAGACTTCCGCCCGACTTTGGAGCTGGCTGCAAGCGTTTGGACCGCTGCTCGCTCTGGTCGTTGTCACTCTAGGGTTTGCGGTCGCGGATCAGGTGTGGGGTGCCGGACACTTTAGTGAACTGCGAAATTTCCGCGTCGTATTGGTGCAAGCAGCACCGGTCGCTGTCGCAGCGCTGGGAATGACGTTGATCATAATTTCTGGCGGAATTGACCTCTCAGCCGGGACCGCCTCCACTCTATGCGCGACGGTGCTAGCCATCAGCCTGAGTGCCGAGCGATCTGCGGCGGAAGCGGTTCTCTTGACGCTAGCCGCCGGCGCCGCTTGCGGCATGATCAATGGCTTGTTGATCGGCTTGCTACGCATCCCTCCGTTCATTGTCACACTCGGGACGATGACCATCTTCCTGGGAATTGCCAAGCGATTGGCGGGAGGTTCTACGGTTTTTGTGGAGCGACGACTGTTGCCCGATTGGCTATCGACACTCAGCTCAACGATGCCGCCCGATTGGCAAGGAGGTTTTCCGCGGATCGCCACGGGAGTGTGGCTCGCGATCGGGATTGCAATTCTAGTTTCGATCGTGCTGCGTTACACCGTCTTTGGCCGGCACTTGTTCGCCTTGGGTTCTAATGAATCGACGGCGCGGCTGTGCGGGGTCAACATTCTGGGAACCAAGGTCATTGTGTACGTGCTAGGTGGCTTGCTGATTGGCATCGCGGGTATCTACTCGTTTTCACTCGTAAAAGTGGCCAGTCCGATCGAAGGCATCGGTCGTGAACTAAAATACATTGCGGCGGTAGTCATCGGGGGTGGAAGCTTGAGTGGCGGTCGCGGCTCGGTGCTTGGTACCCTGGCGGGAGCTGCCATCATGGGAGTTATCGCCAGCGGTTGTTCGCAACTGGAAATCCAAAATTCAACGCAAGACATCATGATTGGCGTCATCATTATCGCAGCTGTCACATTAGATCAGTTTCGCTCCCGCAATCAGAACAATTAGGTAGGTAGCTCCCAAGCATGTCAACGAAATCGAACCAGCCGCTTAAGAATCTTGACGAGTGGGAAGAAGATCTATTGCGACGCTATCCCCAAGAGAGCACCAAGTCAAAGCGTTCGGTGACCGTGGATACAGGGGATAGCACCACCGCAAATTTCCGGAATTATGCCGCCGAGGCGCGGCCCAGCGTTCGCGAGTTCTATCGCCTCAATCATCGCCACCAGACTCTCGAATTTGTCCGCAGCAAACGAGCTGAGTACCTTTCGCTCAACCGGCGAAGAATGAGTATTTGGGAAGGCATGGAGTACTTAAATCAATTGGTAGACGACAGCGATCCCGATATCGACCTACCGCAAATCGAGCACTTGTTGCAAACCGCTGAAGCGATTCGTGCAGACGGCAGACCCGATTGGTTCATCCTGGCTGGTCTCATTCACGATCTCGGCAAGATTCTGTGCCTGTGGGATGAACCGCAGTGGGCCGTTGTGGGCGACACCTTCCCGGTCGGCTGCCGCTACTCAGAACGCATCGTCTACCACGAAGCCTTTCGAGAGAACCCCGATTGGAACAACTCCGAATACCAGACCGAGCTGGGTATCTACCAACCCCACTGCGGACTTGACAACGTACTCCTCTCCTGGGGGCACGACGAGTATCTGTACCATGTCGTGAAAGACTACTTGCCACCGCCAGCACTGGCCATGATTCGCTATCATTCCTGCTACCCCATTCATCGCGAGCAGGCCTACCAGCACCTATTGGTCGATGAGGATCACGAGATGATGCGGTGGGTCACTGATTTCAACCAATACGACCTCTACACCAAGCGCGATGAGCGGATGGACGTGGCCGCGCTTCGCCCTTACTACGAAGCGCTGATCTCAGAGTACTTCCCGGGCGAATTGGCTTGGTAGCTAGGCTAGGTGGGAATGCGTATAATCAGCCGCTACAGTCACTTTCCCCCAATTGCTTATTTGGAGCCTCGTCCAGTGACACTTCTCAGTCGCCGCCAATGGCTGGGCACCTCCACGCTAGCCGCGGCCAGCCTGGGACTGAACGGCCGGTCGAGCCTCGCTCAATCGCCCGGTCGGACCAACCCAGCCTGGGAACAGTCGATTCGGTCGGGGTTGGACTACTTAGCACGCACGCAGACCGCTCGCGGGCAGTGGAATACCCCCTCCTACCCCACCGCCTTGGCCGCTTTGGCTGGCACCGCCCTGCTCTGCTCCGGTTCCACCACCACGCAGGGCCCCTACGCTCAACAGATTGCCCGGTGCACCGATTTCCTGATTAGCAAGTGCCGGGGAAACGGACTGATCGGCGATCCAACGACTGACAATCGTTACACCTACGGGCATGGATTCTCGATGCTGCTATTGAGCCAAGTGTTGGGAGAAGAGGGATACGAAGATCGTCGACTGGAGTTGCTTGAGGTGCTGCGACAAGCGGTCGATTTCTGTTGCAATGCCCAAACGGATGCAGGGGGTTGGGGATATGTGAGCGCCAAAGATGGTGCCAACTACGACGAGGGCTCGACGACGATCACCCAGGTGCAGGGGCTGCGCGGATGTCGAAACGCTGGCATTGCCGTCCCCGCTGAAGCGATCGAAAAGGCCAAGAACTACATCTACGAATGCAAGAATGACGATGGAGGCATCAGTTATTCGAGCAAGCAGATGGGGACTTCACGGCCAGCGATTACGGCCGCTGCCTTAGCCGCCCTGTACAATGCGGGCGACTATGACGGACAACACGTCCCGGAGATGCTGAAGTACTCGCGCGAAAAACTGCATACCAACATTGCCGATGACGGGACCGCTTTTGGACATTGGCATTACACCTATTTATACTACAGCCAAGTCGTCTACCGCCAAGGCGATGAACAATGGCTTCCCTTTCGCGACCGCCTCTACGACAAAATCGTCAGTGAGCAGGCAAGCGACGGCTCCTGGACAGGTCAGATTAGTCCAGTTTACATAACGGCCTGCAACTTGATCATCCTCCAACTGGACCGTGGCCTGCTCCCCATCTATCAACGCTAAGCGGGTCTTGGGCCGAGTCGAACCTTCAGCACAACTTAACCACGACCGGGGCGGAAGGGGTTGAGATCGATGGAGGTGGGGTGCCCCAGCATGAGGTCCGCCATCAATACGGCGGTCCCACAGGAGAGGTGAATGCCAGCCCGATAGTGTCCTGCGGCGACAAATAGGTTTTCGGTTGTCCCGATTTTCCCCATGTAAGGCCAGCCGTCGAAGGAGCCGGGGCGCAAGCCGGCCCAGCTCTTTTCCACCGGCGTCTGCTGCAGGAGTGGCAAAACCCCTTCGGCCCAGTCGCGAATTTGCCGAATCCCCTCGGAGGTGGTTTCAATGCGAAAGCCAACTTCTTCCTCAATGCTGCCTGCTAAGATGCGTCCATCGCTCCGCGCTACCAAGTAGCGATTCCCCTCGTTGACGACACGCGAGATGGGAGGAGTCTGGCAGCGGTACATAACGATCTGGCCGCGGACGGGCATCATGCCAGTCGATATGCCCATCTGCTCCAGCGTCATCCGTGCCCAAGGCCCTGAACAGAGGCAGAGCTGGTCCGCTTGGAACACCTCGTCACCGGCCCGCAGACTGGCGACTCCCGAGGGGCCAATGAGCACCTCGTCCACCGGTGTCTCTTCGATCAACTCTACACCGGCCAGCGAGCAGGCGGCTGCCAACGCCTTGAGGTGACGGGGATTGCGGAGCTGATACTCCTCGGGGAGGAACCAAGCGCTCTTGAGCTGGGGGACCAAAGCCGCCAGAGCAGGCTCATGCCGCATCAGCTCTTCTGGCGACCAGCGGTGAAATTCAATCCCGTGCTCCTGCCACCAAAATTGGCTAGCCACCAACGTGGCCGCTTCAGCCCTAGTGCGTGCAAGGTAGAGACCACCACACTTTTGAAAGCCGGTATCGATCCCGGTTTCCTCCTGCAAGCGGGCGGCCCAATCGGGATGCAATGCGTGGCTGAGGCTCTTGAGTTGATCGTAAGCATCGTTGGCACCATACTTGGCTGCCGGGGGCAAAATCCCCGCTCCGGCCCAGGAGGTAGCCCGTCCAACCTGCCCACTCTCCAAGACACGGACCCTCAAACCACGCTGAGCCAATTCCCAAGCGAGGGAGAGCCCGATAACACCACTGCCGACTATTAAGACATCAGTGGTAGGTGGGGCGGACATGGCAAGTTTTCCAACAAGAGAAATCGGCGAAGCGGTACGTAGTTTCCTCCAGGTTTTTTCTACAATCCCATGATTCTACGAATGCTCAGGAGTAGAATGAAGGGCAAGCTTGAGGACCGAAAGGGGACGTGTTGCAATTAAGATAGGCTATTTTCCCCAATTCAAGGCTTCTGAGAATCACCTCGTGGTTGAACATTTGTTCTAATTCACCTCATCATCTTGGCAATCGTACCGCACCAGAAGACATCAGCAATAGCCTCATCACTAGGCTCGAATCCGCCCCACGCGAGCACCGTCGTCTAAAACCGGACCCGTAAGAGCCCCTTATGGCCACAGTCACTGCAGAGAAGCTTGTTGAGCTGGTCCGAAAAAGCCAGCTTGCAGAACCGGAGACGCTCGACGCAGCGCTCGAACAAATCCGGTCCGAACAGGGAGGCTCCCTACCGACGGAAGCGGTAGCCCTCGCAAAACTGCTTCAGCGCAAGAAGATTGTGACGCGATGGCATTGCGAAAAACTGTTGCTCGGTAAATACAAGGGATTCTTTCTCGGCAAGCACAAGTTGTTGGGGCACATCGGCAGTGGCGGGATGAGCAGCGTCTACCTGGCCGAGCACATGAAGATGCATGACTTGCGAGCCATCAAAGTCCTACCGCAAAGCAAACTGGGCAAGTCCTCCTACTTGGCTCGCTTTCAGCAAGAAGCCAAAGCCATCGCATCGCTCAATCACCCCAACATTGTGCGGGCACACGACATCGACAATCAGGGCGACACGCACTACATCGTCATGGAGTATGTCAATGGCGATGATTTGCAAACGATCGTCAAGAAAAAAGGCCCGCTATCCTTTGAGAAGGTCGCCACCTATATCGCTCAAGCCGCGCGAGGATTGCAGCATGCCCACGACATGGGCTTGATTCACCGCGACGTTAAACCTGCGAACGTGCTGATCAATTCCGACGGACAGGTCAAGCTACTGGACCTGGGACTGGCCCTATTCACCGACGATGCTGAAGCTTCGTTGACCATGGATTTCAACGACAAGGTTTTGGGCACTGCCGACTACTTAGCCCCCGAACAAGCGCTCAATAGTCACAAAGTGGATCATCGTGCAGATCAATACGGCCTGGGGTGCACGATGTACTTCCTGCTCGTCGGCCATCCACCCTTTCCCGATGGAACCATCGCCCAACGCATTGCCAAACACCAAAAGGAAATGCCTAAAGAAATCCGCAAACTCCGCAGTGACTGCCCGGGCGAACTCGAGGGGATTTGTTGGAAGCTGATGCAGAAGGATGCAAAGTTCCGCTACGCGACCTCCGCGCAGGCCGCCGAAGTCCTGGAGCAGTGGCTTGTAAAGTACCGTGCCCAGTTGCCTGCCCGAGTGGGTGGCGGAGGAAGTTCACTGAGGTTAGGCGAGGAATCCAGTTCCGGTGACTCGCGTGGCTCCAGCTCCCAAGCGCTCAGTTCCGTGGATACGGTCAGCAATCGCGGGAGCGATACGATGGCTGGCAAATCGAGTGCAATCTCTAGCTTGTCGGCCTCCGATAGTGGCGTTTTGGTCCGAGTCGCCAAACGAGCTGGAGCGTCGGACACCAGCAGCCAAATCGATCTTGCTTCTGAAATCGCTAGGCGTAGCCAGTCGCACGCGGGCAGTTCGGCTCATGGCAATGCACCCCGCGGCAGCGCCATCCACGCCCGTAGCGTAGCCCCAGCCCGCACCGGCTTAGCTCCAGGCGCACATGCCCCCGTAGCCAGCCCGATCGCGGCTGCCAAAGGCCCTCGCTGGGCATGGATTTTAGGTCTCATAGTCATGTTTGCCCTAGCGGTCCTATTGGGGATAGTGATTGCTCGACTCACTTCCCCGGCGACCACCCCCGGCATTCAATCCACCAGTACCCTAACACCAGCGGCGCCCCGGCTGGCTGAGTACATCGTCGGAGTGTCAATCGCTTAGATTGCGTCCGCTCCGGTAATCCTCGTTCCCAGGCTCAGCCAGGGAATGCACTGCACCACAGATTCCACCTCGACCGCCAGTTCTCGCAGCAGAAGCTTGCGAGTCGGTGGGCTCCAGGCAGAGTCGAGGGACCACCTACCCAGCTTCCTGTTCCGCCCGCACTTGTCACGGTTCGCACACATGAACTCTAGGATGCCGTCCCAACTCTGGCGTAGCATTTCCGCTTCCGCAGCCTCCTGGGCTGTCGCTCGTAGAAGTCGCGCCGCACCTCCATCAGCCAACTCCAGTTTCTTCAAAGTTAACTGTTGGAAATGGTGCCTACTAGCTGGACTACTGCTATTGCCCGTCTCCCACGCCTGGGGAGCCATCACGCCGGAACAGCGTGCGCAACTCCAAGATTTGAGAGATCGCACTCAAGCAGCAGGCAAACTCTTTGCCGCTGGCGATCTCGAGCAATCGGCGGAGCGTGTGCAGGCCATTCAAACGCAGCTACTGAAGCTGCTTGAGACAAAAGATAAAGCGCTCTGGCGTTCTGCCAAACCACTCTACGATAACGTCGCGCGAGCGCACGCTCTCCTCGAACTTGAGGGATTTGAGATGCAAGCCCTGCCCTCATGGCAGGAAGTCACCAGCGAGGCTCCCATGCCCGGGACCGGAGCACCGCCCAATACCCCCAGCAGTGGTTTGGTGAGCTTTCAATCAACCATTGCGCCTTGGATCCAAAAGCAATGTGGCAACTGTCACGTGAAAAACTCGCGCGGAAAATTCTCCATGGCCAGCTACAGCGCTCTAATGCGAGGGACGCCGGCGGGTGTCGTTCTGTTCGCAGGTAGCGCCTCCGGCAACCGAATTGTCGAAGTGATTGAAAGTGGCGACATGCCACGTGGCGGTGGCAAGGTCGCACCGGAGGATCTGAAACTGCTGATTCAATGGATTGCCCAAGGAGCGAAATTCGACGGGCAAGATCCCGAGCAGAATCTAGCCGAATTGACTCAACTCACTGCCACTCCGCCTCCGGCAGAGATGACGCTCCCTGGCCCGATGCTGCAGAATCCCACGGGCAAGGAAACCGTCAGCTTTGCATCCGATGTTGCCCCGATCCTGCTCGAAAATTGCCAGGGTTGTCACATCAATGGACGACAGGCTTCTGGCAATCTGCGGATGAACAATTTCAACCAAATTTTGCGAGGCGGTGATTCTGGCCCGCTCATCGTGGGCCGCAACGCGCCCGAAAGCTTGCTCATCAAGAAGCTCAAAGGCGAAGCGGGGCAGCGGATGCCCGCCGGTGGGCGGCCCGCACTCTCCTCAACCCAAATTGATTTGATTTCGAAATGGATCAGCGAAGGATCCACCTACGATGGTAAGGATCCCGGTGCCCCGCTGGCCGATGTCGTGAGCGGCGCATGGGTTGCCAATGCCGACCATGCCGAGCTATTCCAACAGCGCCAGCAGCGCGCCCTGGAGCGTTGGCGCAAAGTACTGCCCAATGACGAGCCTGCAACCGCCAGCAACGACGCGATTTATGTGCTCGGAAATGTTCCTACAGATCGGCTCGACGAACTACTCCAGCAACTCACCGCCGCCGCCTCAGAGGTTCAGAAACTCCTCCGACTTCCGTCCGACAAACCGCTGATTCACGGTGGTGCCGTCGTATACGTACTCAGAAGTCGCTACGACTATAGCGAGTTTGGTCGCATGACAGAGAACCGCGAGCTCCCCAAAGACTGGCTGGGGCATTGGCAAACCAGCATTATCGATACTTATGGGGTCGTCGCGGACGACCAGGAAAGTGACTCAAACGCAGCGGAGTCACTCGCCGTACAGATCCTAGCCGGAGCGTACATCGGCAGTCTTTCCGATGTACCCGCCTGGTTTGCCGAAGGCACCGCTCGCGCCTTGGTGTTCAACAACTTCCGTCGTAAAAACCCTCGCGTTCAGGCTTGGCAACAAGCCCTGCCCAGCGCACTGCAGCGAGTTCCCAACGCAAAATCGCTCTTGAATGGAAAACTGGACGAGGAGTCTGCGGGCTTAGTTGGCATGAGTTTTGCCAACTACTTGATGAGCCCCAGTACGCGTCGTCGGTTTGACAAGCTGCTGGAGCAACTGCAAGCGGGAACATCCTTCGATGAAGCGCTCACCATGACATTCGGCCCTCCTCAATTGCTTTTGAAAGCTTGGCTGGGAAAATAGCAGGAGACGGATGGCCGCTGCTCCGGGGAGCTCCACCTAGCGCCGCCCTCGCCGCATGAGTAAGAGTCCTGCGACCGTTAAACACCCCCCTAAAACTTGGGCAAGCAGCGGTTGTTCTTTCAAGAATAGCCAACCACCGATCACCGCGACCAGCGTTACGACGTTCTGATAAACAGCCGCATGCGAACCACCCACAGCGCGCACACCTGCGTGCCAGGTCGCATAGGCGACACCGGTCGAGAAGACGCCTGAATAGACAATCGCCAACAGTGTCCGAGGTTCGAGCGCCGCGGCCAATGCGCCCGGCAATTCCCTGGCAACCAGCGCTAAGTGCAACGGTGTGGTCAGCATCGCGCTGATAAATGCCAAGCGAAGCGGCGAGAACGATTCGAGGATCGATTTGCTAACTACCGTACCGGATGCCCAGGTAATGGCGGCGCATAACATCAGCAAATTGCCCACGACGAACTCGCCTGCCAAGTTGACCGGGCCACTACTCTGCGTCGTGACGATCACCGTTCCTACAAAGGTGATGAACAACCCCAACCAGGTAATCCAGGGAAGACGTTCATGCAGGAAGAAGAAGGACAAGGCTGCGGTCCACATCGGCATCGACGCCAAGATCAAAGCGGTATTGCCAGCGGTTGTTAACTCAATTCCCTTGACAAACAACAGCAGGTAGAAAAAACCACTCAGAAAGCAAAACGCCAGCACGCGGCGCCAATCGACTTTGCCCACGGGCTTTGGCCAAAACTTCGCTTCCAGCCAAGCCAGAATTCCTAGGGTGATGGTTGCAAAGACTAAGCGGAGCGCATTAAAAACCCAGGGATTGAAATCACCAATTGCGTGTTTAAACACAATGATGTTGATCCCCCACATCATCGCGGTCGAAAACAGGATTGCGTCGGCAAAACGACGGCTGGTGGAACGATGAAGGCTTTGTGATGAATCCAAGACTATCGACTTAGCATACGAATCTACAGTGAAATGAACTTGCGATGAACGCTCGTGAGGGCCAGCGGGCTCTTCGAAAACCCCGAGCCTGTCAACGAACCGCGACAACTTCCTAAGCCAACGAGTTCGCGCTTTTCCACAGGACGCCATTCTAACTAGCCTGCTCAGACTGTCAGCGCCGCCCCCTTTCGCCAATTCGAACTAAGCAGCCCCTTGTCAGCCCTCCGCGAGCCACACCGATAAGGGGGTTAGAATCCGCCTTCTACGCTGGAGATGGAGAAAATTCGGAGCTTTTGCTGCGAGGCGCGGCGCATGCGATTAGAATAGATTGGAACGGAACGTGCCAAGCCAGTAGATGCGGCTAACGTAATCCAGGCATCCACCGCGCGACCTATTGCCAGCCGCCTAGTCGTTGCCCGACGTACGAACTCTCAAACTTGACGATTTGCAGCTCGCGGGAGGCGCTCTATGCAAGCCTCAAAAATTCGGTTCAGCGCTGCGCACTTGTTCTATGCAATCACCCTCTCGGCAGCCACGACCAGTCTCTTTGGAATGGCCGGACCGGCCATCGCCGCTTTCATTCTGCTCATTTGGTGGCAGGTGCTGGCGGGTGTCCTGCGAGAGGCTTCTGCGAACTCTGCAGCGGCGGCTGTCCGCTCGACCGAAATGCTCTCCCCTTCGCCCAGCACCACAGCACCGGTGCAAGACCGTTCATTGAGAACCGGGGTGGGGCGCATCGCGACCAAAGCCGAGTTAATCGCCATCCTGTTCTTTGCCCTATTGGTACTCGGGTTACTCATGCCGGCTCGCCACGGCTCCGATCCAATGCAAGCCGCTGAGAATTCAATGAAGCTGGTGGCTCAAGCCATTGCAGAGTACGAAGCGAAACATGGCACATCCCTCCCAGCGATCCTCTGCGACTCCAGCGGTACTCCCGTCCACAGTTGGCGAGCACTCATCCTGCCCGAGCTGGGTGAACACCAACTAGCAGCAGCCTACCGCTGGGATGAGCCCTGGAACGGCCCCAACAATTCCCTACTCCTCCAGTACCGCCCAGCTTGCTTCCGCCCCTCCTACCTCCATCCGCTCGAGTCGCAATACTCGCAACCGGAGTCGGCGATTGGGGAGCAGACGCTGACTTCACTGCACACCGTCGACCTAGCCAGTCGGACGGTACTGGTGGAGCATGAATCCGCTGCAGTACCATGGCTGGCGCCCGATCAATACTCTCCGCAACAGTGGCAAACGCAGAATCAACTTCCTGAACTAGACCAGGGCTTCTGGCGACGGGGGTTCTTTGTCTCTCACTTTCGCGGCAGAATAGCGGTGGCGGGAAACCATACATTCCACCTCCATCCCAACACCACGCTACTTGAAGAAAACTTGCCCGCAACCGCTTCTATAACAGCTCCGAGTCGCGACCATCAGAGTCTTGGCCAGCCGCAAGCAATCGTTCATTTCGACACGTCACTGCGATTGGTCTTTTTTCTGTCAGTGGCACTCTACCCACTGCGTTGGCTACATTGCCTACGCTCCGCTGGTTTGAGTAACGTGTGACCGCCTCGCATCCCCGCCGTCTCCGTCTTGATTCTGCACCAGCGAATTGCCGCACATATCGCAAAAATTGGCATCGATGGAATGCCCCTCGCGAAAGCAATGGGGACAGGTTCGGGAAGTCAGATCGCGATTCTGCACCTGCCGCCGTGCCTGCACCTCTGCAGACACAAAGCCCGTCGGCACAATAATTAGGCTGTAGCCCAAGAGAATAAGTGCCGCAGAAATCACCTTCCCGATCGTGGTGCGTGGGACGATGTCTCCGTAGCCGACCGTCGTCATGGTCACGATGGCCCAATACATGGACTGTGGAATCGAAGTGAACTGGTCCACGCGTTTAGGGGTTAATTCCCCCTCAGCACGCATCACCACATGTTCAACATGGTACATGAGAGTACCACTGATGGTGACGGCTACCATGACCACCGAGAGGAACACGAAGATCTTCTCGCGAGAGCGCCACACCGCTTGCTTAAGATCCTCTGCTTCGCGGAGCATGCGCATCATTTTCAAGATGCGAAAAACTCGCAGCAAACGAATACTGCGAACGATCATCAGCGACCCGGACTTGACCCCCGTGAATAGGGTGACGTACATTGGCAGACAGGCCAGCAGATCGATGATTCCAAAGAAACTAAAGGCATACCGTAGCGGTCGATGCACGCACAGCAAGCGGGCTACGTACTCGCCAGTAAATAGCAAGGTGAGCCCCCACTCCAAGGCCCAAAACGCAGACATCCACGCAGTACGGTCCTCGAAGTACTGTACCGTTTCCAGAGCGATTGCGCTCACGCTGAGAATGATTCCGACCAGCAGGATGACATCGAAGAACTGTCCAGCTCGGGTGTCGGCTTCAAAAATAACGACATACAGATCGTTTCGCCACTGTGCGCGGCGTGAGGAGTCTGGTTGTTGGGGAGTGCTGGGGGACACGTTGGCTCAGTATCAAGATAAGATGAAGTTGCAAAAGAGAAGACGCTTGCGCCTCATCAGCAGTCGTGCGCTGCAAGCGGCTTGCCTATATAGTAACCCGCCAAGCAACGGACGGTTGCAGTCGCACGTGCCGGGTAACGGGTTGTCGATGTCATCCGTGCCGCCTCTCGCGCTGCGAAGGCGGGCGGGCGGAATGCTATTTTCGCGGAGCGAAAGGCATGGGACCGATCATTTCAATTCCATCGACAGTTGCGAAAGCAAACAGGGGTGGTTAGCACGATCGGCAGATTTGGGGCGTTGGGCGCATTAGGTCCCCCATGCTCTCAAATCTGCTAGCTAGTCAGCCAGGCACAACTCACGGGTTCCGGCCTGGTGCTTCCGGCTCTCCACATTCCCTCTGAAAGTCCCAAAGTGATTGCATCGGCAAGCTGCAGCCCCAGCGCGAGCATGGCCTGAACCCTCAACGGAGGCTCCCGCTTCCCTCGAAAAGTGTATGATACTAGGGGTTGAACCGCTATTGCTACCCAAATCGTAGCATCCTTCAGATATCCTCCCTACCTTGCCTGAAAGTCCATCATGAAACTCTGCCTTACCACGGTCCTAATGTGCTCTGCACTGTTGGGTAGCCAATTGCTCGCCCAGGCTCAATCTGCAAAGCCAGACGCCAAACAATTCATTGAAGTCCGCACCTATTCGGTAGTCGATGCCGAGGCAGAAGCCAAGCTGGACGCGTATCTTGAGAACGCCCTCATTCCGGCCTTGGAGCGCCAGGGGCTTGGTCCCATTGGAGCACTCGATCAAGTCGACGATAGCCAGGGGGTCGAAGTCAAACTAATTATTGCTGGTCCGAGTCTGGAAGCAGTCACCTTGGCTGGCAATAAGCTGGCCGACGATTCTGAGTACTTGGAAGCTGCGAAGGATTACCTAGCAACCGATGCCAAAAAACCGGTACTGAAACGCATTCGAAGCGAACTGCTGCTCGCCTTCGAGTGCTGGCCTCAAGTCACCGTGCCTCAGCAGAAGCAAGACGGCCAAGCTAGGTTTTTTGAACTGCGGACCTACGAAAGCGCTACCGAGCATCTCGCCGCTCTAAAAGTTGAAATGTTCAATGAAGGTGAGGTCCCGATCTTTCTTGATGCTGGAATTAATCCGGTATTTATGGGACAAGCGTTGATCGGCGACATGCAGCCCAACCTGACCTATATGGTCGTCTTCGACGACGAAGCAGGCATGAAAGCCGCCTGGCCGAAATTTGTCGCCCATGCCGACTGGAAGGTCCTCAGTAAGAATCCACGTTATGCCAATACCGTCAGCAAGAACAACAAGAGCTACTGGACTCCCAAATCCTACTCTCGGTTGTAGTCCTGCTGCTGGAAATCTCCACACCACTAAACAATCAAAACTTACACACAAAGGATTGCCATGCGAGTTTCACTAGCCGCCCTACTGCTCAGCGGCGCTGTCTGCGTTTCGTCCCCAGCCGTAGAACCCGCTCCAACCAAGCAAGTCTCCGGCATTGAGCTGCAGCACTTTAGCTCCTCGGTTTCAGCGGGTGATGACTTCTACGAATACGTCAACGAAGGATGGCTAAAGAATACCGAGATCCCTCCAGATCAATCGAATTATGGTTCATTCTCCGTGTTGGATGATGGGGTCAAAGCAGCGATTCGCACCATTATTGAAGAGGCCGCCAAGCAGGACGCGCCCGCGGGAAGTGACGCTCAAAAAGTGGGAGACTTCTTTAAGAGCTATACGAATATCGAGCGACGCGATGAGTTGGGGACTGCCCCCGTGCAGCCCCTGCTCGACGAAGTTGCTGCGGTCAGCGATTCCGAGGGGCTGGGCAAGCTGGCAGCCAGTCTCTTTCGCAAGGGAATTGCGGGGCCTTTCGCCTGCTACATCTCGCCCGATGCCAAGCAGAGCGATCAATACACGGTCTACCTAACTCAAACCGGGACGACCTTGCCCGATCGCGATTACTACCTGGAGGACAAACCTCAATACAAGCAAGCATTGGAAGACTTCGAAGTCTACATCAGCGATATGCTGACGGCATTTGGGCATGCAGAGCCCCAAGAGGCGGCAAAGCGCATTGTGGCTCTTGAAAAAGAGCTGGCAACCATCTTTTGGGACCGCGTTGAAAACCGTGATCCCATCAAGACCTACAACAGCTTCACGCCCGAAGAACTAGCTTCGGCCCTTAGCAATTTTGCCATTCCAACCTTCTTGCGCGATAGCGGGCTCGAGAAGCAGGCTGCCTTTGTAGTGCGGCAACCAAGCTATGTGGAAGGTCTCAACACGTTGCTGGCCGAGACTCCTTTGGCGACTTGGAAAGACTACTACACTTTCCGCGTGATTGACGCCACAGCCATGGACCTCAACCAGTCGCTCGAAACCCGCCACTTCCAATTCCATGATACGGCGCTTAGCGGAGTCGAAGAGCAAAAACCACTCTGGCGGAGAGGTGTAGAGGCCTGCAATGGGATTTTGGGAGAAATGGTTGGCAAGTTGTATGTCGACAAACATTTCCCTCCAGCTGCCAAAGTTCGCATGGACGAATTGGTCAAAAACCTCAAAAAGGCCTTCGGCAAGCGGATTGACGCACTGGATTGGATGAGCCCTGTGACCAAGCAGGCCGCCCACGAGAAACTGTCCAAGTTCACGACTAAAATTGGTTATCCCGACAAATGGAAAGACTACTCGAAGCTGGTCATTCGTAGCGATGACCTCGTCGGCAACTACATGCGGGCTGCCGAAGTCGAATACGAGCGTGAGCTCAACAAGTTGGGTGGGCCCATTGATCGCAACGAATGGTTCATGACCCCACAGACCATCAATGCATATTACAATCCCACGATGAACGAAATCGTCTTTCCCGCCGCGATTCTTCAACCACCTTTCTTCAATCTGGAAGCCGACGATGCGGTCAACTACGGCGGAATCGGTGGGGTCATCGGGCATGAGATCAGCCATGGCTTTGACGACAAGGGCAGCCAGTACGATGGCGACGGCAACCTGCGCAAGTGGTGGAGCGAGAAAGACCGCTCCGAGTTCGAATATCGCGCCGGGCAGCTGGTCGACCAATACAACGAATACAAGCCGTTCGATGACATGCATGTAAACGGCGAGTTCACCTTGGGGGAAAACATTGGCGATCTAGGCGGCATGGCCGTATCCTACGAAGCGTACCGCATCTCACTCGATGGCAAGGAAGCTCCCGTGATGGATGAGCTAACCGGCGATCAACGCTTCTTCCTAGGGTGGGCACAAATCTGGCGTCGACTCTACCGCGAGCCAGAGCTGCGCAAGCGACTCGTGCAAGATCCGCACTCACCGAGCCAGTATCGTTGCAACGGTATCGTCTCCAATATGGATGCCTTCTACGAAGCATTCGGGATTAAACCCGGAGACAAAATGTATATCGCGCCCGAGAACCGAGTGCGTATTTGGTAGTCCCTCAGTAAACGATCTCTCGGAGGTTTTCCGCCGATCGAAAGCATTTGCAGCTCGTTGCCAGGCTTAGTCCGGTAGCGAACTGCAATCAGGGCTGCGTCTGTTAGGCAGCCAAACATAACAGGTTGAACCTGCACAACGGCCGATGCACAACGGACTTGCACATCACCGCAGTCCCTCTGCGGGCCGCGGGAACCAGCCTAGAAACCTGAAACCTGAAACCTGGACCGCGACCGCGATACAACGCGAGCCAACCTCCTGCCAGAAGAAGCCGGGGAGGTTTGCTCTCTGCCCCGCCCGCTCCTAGGCTCGTGCTTCTCGATTCGCTCAAGAGCCAGTCCTGCGAGTCACTGGTGCGCGACCTATTGGGGTTTGCTAGTGGGAGATTGAGCAGGTTCAGCTAGCCGACTGCGCGACCGCCTTACCCTCTTCTTGGGTTGCTCCTCCTTGGTCGCCTCCAGGTCTTGCTTCGCGTTGGGTGTGGCGCCAAGTGGTTGCACACCCGTCACGGTCATCTTCTGCACTTGAATCCAATCGGGTTGTGCAGCATTTCGCAATCCGGAAATCTCCACGGCATCCCCCTGCACAGCCAAGCTCAGATCGGAAGAAGCGACCTTAACGATCCCGTCCTCGGCGAGTGTGACTACGATCGAACGCGCGCCAACCATCACTTGCAATTTTCCCTGCTTGGCAAATTTCAGCTGCCCCACAACGCGGACCGTCTTAATTGCAGGGGACCTCTCGGAAGCTGGATCGGGTGCCTTTTTGGCTGGTTGCCTCGACTGGTTGGCCTCAGGTTCTTCGACCGGATAGATGCCTGGCATCTGGTCTTGGCGTTCCTGCCGCGACATCCTCCGGCGCTGCGTAGCTTGGAAAATCTCGATTTCCTGCAGTTCTGCTTGCGGCTTTCCGGCCGCGTCGAAGGGAGCGGTAAAGCGAACAAATACCCCAGGCTGCAACACGGACTTGTCGGCCTCCCCTAGATAGGTCACCTGGGTTTCATTCCCCAACACCCCAAAGGATTGGTGAGACTGCTCATCCTCAATTTTGACTTGATTGCCCGAAATCGCTTGTAAAGTGCCGCTGACCTGCACAGCATCCAATCCTCCTTGAACCGCGCCAGGCAACTGGGCCCAGGCGTCCGTGGCGGAGCCCAAGGCAATCCAACACACAGCGATCGTCTTCACCCAACGTGCGGTCTGAGAAGCAACGAGCCTTCGATGGAAACAACCGCCAGGAGCCGCTCGATACCCTGCCACTCCCTGAAGAAGATTGATGCTGTTCATTGCTTGGAAATACCCATATCGAAAGTGGGGACTTGGGACCAAGGATCGCCTGCCATACGCTATAGGGCTAACTGAGGGTCGGAGGAGGCGCATCCACGGATAACGATTCTCGCCTCCGATTATAACTCATTTCCACAACTGACGAAGAAATCACAGCGATCGGGCTAATATGGCAACTGAACCGAAGCAAGTAACCACCGCTTCCTTGCTGAAAATGAAGCAACAAGGTGAGCGGATTTCGATGTTGACCGCCTACGACTTCACTTTCGCTTCGCTACTCGATGAGGCGGGCGTCGATATGCTGCTGGTGGGGGATAGTCTGGGAATGGTGATCCAAGGGAACGACACCACGATTCCTGTCACGCTGCGGCAGATGATTTATCATGGACAATGTGTCGTCCGCGGTACCAAGCGGGCCATGGTGGTGGTCGACCTGCCTTTCCCGCACGGCCAACTCGGGGTTCGGAAGACGCTACAAGTGGCCGCACGGGTCATGAAGAAGACTGGCTGTGCCGCCATCAAACTTGAGGGCGGAGCCGAACAAGCAGATACGATCTCCGCTTTGGTCTCGGCAGGTATCCCAGTCATCGCTCACGTCGGCTTGCGGCCCCAGAGTGTGCATGCACTAGGTGGCTACCGCGTGCAGCGTGACGCGGAACGTATCGAACAGGATGCTGTAGCCGCTCAACAAGCAGGTGCGTTTTGCGTCTTGATGGAATGCGTTCCCTCCGAAGTAGCCAAGTCCATTACCGACAAGCTTAGGGTCCCAACCATTGGAATTGGGGCCGGAGCAGGTTGCGATGGACAAGTCTTGGTCACGCACGACATGCTAGGCTTGACCGTTAGCCACGTTCCCAAATTTGTGCGACAAACCGGGCAACTGGCCGACCACGTTCGACTGGCTGTCGGCACCTACAATCAATCGGTGCGCGATGGTACGTTCCCGAGTGAACAGGAATCGTTCCGCTAGACCACCTCAACCCAACCGCTCGATCCAAGAGGATTCCTCCGATGCGAATGTCTACCGCATGCTGCCTGCTACTGAGCCTGATCGGATTCACGTCCCAAGACACCCTAGCCGCCGACCGACCCAACGTTGTCGTGATCCTAGCGGACGATCTGGGGTATTCTGATATCGGATGCTACGGCAGCGAAATTGAAACTCCCAACTTAGATGCCCTGGCCGCGGATGGCTTGCGCTACACCCAGTTCTACAACACGGCTCGTTGCTGGCCCACGCGTGCAGCCTTGTTGACCGGATACTATCCCCAGCAGGTTGGCCGCGATGCGCTGCCGAACCTCCCAGGAGGTGCGCGGGGCGGGCGTCCCGCGTGGGCGCGTCTCCTCCCCAAACTCCTGAGGCCTCTAGGCTATCGCTCGTACCTTTCGGGAAAATGGCACGTTGATGGCACCCCCATCCAATCGGGCTTTGACCACTCCCTCACCATGGATGATCACGGACGTTTTTTCTACCCTGAGAAAACGACGAAGGATGACGTCGTGCAACCTCCGATACCACGCGGCACCGACTACTACCAAACCACGGCTATTACCGACCATGCCTTGGAATGCCTCCAAGAACATGCAGCAAAGTACCAGACTCAACCCTTCTTCCACTACGTCGCCTACACATGTCCCCACTTCCCCCTGCATGCGCCTGCCGCAGACATCGTAAAGTACAAGGGACGTTACGATGCAGGTTGGGACGCAGCTCGACAATCGCGATGGGAGCGAATCCAAGAGCTCGGATTGGTGAGCGGTTCCCTCTCGGAACTAGAACCCGAGATCGGTCCTCCCTATGATTTCCCCGCAGCCATCGCGGAGTTAGGTGACAAAGAGGTCAACCGAGAATTGCCCTGGGATTCTCTTACCGACGACCAACGTGCCTTCCAGGCAGCCAAGATGGAGATCCATGCCGCGATGGTCGATCGCATGGATCAAGAAATCGGCCGGATCCTTGCCCAGCTGAAATCGATGGAGGTCTACAACGATACGCTCATCCTATTCCTGTCCGACAACGGCGCCAGTGCCGAGATAATGATTCGATCCGACGGACACAATCCAGCGGCACCGCTGGGATCTGCCGAATCTTACCTCTGCCTGGGACCTGGCTGGTCCAGCGCCAGCAACACCCCATTCCGCCGACATAAGACGTGGGTCCACGAGGGGGGCACCTCTACCCCGCTCATCGCGCATTGGCCCAACGGCATCTCCCAACACGGAGCTCTCCGCCATCAGGTCGGACACGTCATCGACATTGCTCCCACGCTGGTCGAACTGGCCGGCGGGGAGTGGCCAACGAGCTTCCAGGGGCACACTCTTCCCCCCGCGCCAGGGCACAGCCTAATCCGGTCCTTCCAGTCGGATACCGACGAAGAGCGAGCCGTGTGGTGGCTGCACGAAGGGAATCGCGCTTTGCGGCGTGGTGAATTCAAATTGGTAGCCGCCAAGGGAGAGCCGTGGCAATTGTACAACTTGGCCAACGATCGCGCCGAATCACACGATCTGATCAGTGGGTTGCCGCAGAAGGCGGCAGCACTTCAAGCCGAATGGGAACGCATGACTTCCGAGTTTGAATCGCTCCGCCACCCCTAGCAGTTTGACTACGTGGAGTTTCGACAAGGTGGATTATTGGAGGGAGAGGTAGTAGACGCGTCCCCCAACATGATGCAGAGAACTTCGCGACGCACACGAAAAACGCCCGGCAAATGCCGGGCGTTGGATGCCTATCAATCGGTTGCTTCAGTGGAACTCAGCAAGTTTACTTATTGAAAGCAGCAGCTGGAATCTTGATCGTTCCCAAGTCATTCATACCAGGCTTGAGATCGACTTCCATGTAACCACGACTCCATTTTTGCGCCTTGCCGCCAACTTCGCCTTTGTCAATTGCACCATCTTGGTTTTCATGCCACAGGCGGAAAGTGACTTCACCAGCTGGCAAGTTCTTGATTTCAATCACTCCATCCTCACCACTCACCCCGACGTAGGGATGGTCTCGAACGATGATGTACGACTTCATCCAGGGGTGAATATTGCATTCCACAGGATTGGCACTTGCGCGCTCTGCGGACTCGAGCTTGAACTCGATCGAACCACCAACCGGGATGAGATCATTGCGAGATTCATTGGAGAAAAAATCAAACTTGGCGTTGTGCCCAGTTTGATCGCTGTTCTTGACCTTCACGGTCTGGCCCGCTCGAGCGACAAACACGTGTGGCTTAAAGATGCAGCCATCATTGTCGAGCACGACAGGTTCTGCCGAAGGCTCCGCTAGATCGGGATGGATCGCATCGACCTTGCTCTTCCGAGGGTCCATGATCAAAGCCAAATTGGCGAGCTCGCCACCCTTACCCACCACCATCGCTTCTGAAACGATGTCCAGTTTGGCGCAAAACGCATCCTTGGACGAATCGACTTTCATCCGTGTTGGGATAGGTCCGTCATAAACAATCTTTGCCTTCAAGGTGGCCCATTCTTGCGCCTGAGCGACAAGGGGGGCAGCCGACAACATACAGGAAAGTGCTAGGACACTTAGTGTTTTCTTCATTTATTTTCTCCAGAAACTACGAGGTTCGGCAGGATGCTTGTTGGTAGCACATCAGTTTCTACCGGTCGCGCTCGTCGAAAGATATAGTCCCCTGCCAGCAGTTGCAAGTCAAGGACTCGGATTGTGCCAGGAAGGCGGTTAGGTGGGCGCTGGACTCCCCTAAAACACGATTGCGGCCCAGGATTTGTCACAGTGCGTCCATTATACACAGCCAGGAGTTTAAAATCGACTGCAAGCCCCCCCCAAACGGGAGCAAAGGTTATGGCAACTGCAGACAGTTGCCCCCCGGGGCCTCTCCGCTGCTGAGCGTCAACGGTTCCTCGACTCAGTCGGCGCGTGCCACACCAGCCTGCCCTGCCCTGCGTGAATGGCCCCGCCCTGCTTTGATACGTGGCGATGCGTGGCCGTGCATATCCCCTTAGCCGGCCCCTACGGACACGAAATCCGCTCAACCTTAATACGCCTTGGCAAACACACCCTTCTTCTCGGCAGGTTTACCGGTTAGGAAGCAGATGCCGGGAGTGTCGTTGTCATCGATGGGGATGCAGCGGATGGTCACCTTCAACTCATCCAACAGTGGCTGGACCTCTTCTTCGGAGGAGAAGTAGCACATGGCAAAGCCGCCATGGAACTCGGGATTGTCTGCATTCTTGGGCGTGAAGTACTTGCGAAACTCGGCTTCGCTGTTGATTTCCTGCGTAAACTCCTCGCGCATGGCCTTTGCCCGCGTCAACAGGTTGGCTTGCATATCGTCTAGAATCGACAGCAGGTTGGCGAGCAGATCGGCTCTTCCCATACTCTCTTGCTTGCCAGTATCCCGGCGAGCCAAGAAGACCGCATCTTTGGCCATATCCTTGGGGCCGACCTCAATCCTAAGCGGCACACCTCGCTTGACGTGGTACCATTTCTTTTCACCACCTCGCAGGTCTCGATCATCCAATTCGACTTCAATGGCGCGGCCCGCGTAGGCTTGCTTCGACAATTCCTGCTTCAGCTCTTGGCAGTATGCGAGCACCTCTGCCCGCTGCGTCTCATCCCGGTAAATAGGTAGAATGACTGCGTGTGCCGGAGCGATTTTGGGTGGTATCACCATTCCGTCGTCGTCGGAGTGGGTCATGATCAACGCCCCAATTAGGCGTGTGCTGACACCCCATGACGTAGTCCAGGCGTAAGAGATTTCACTATTCTGATCCTGGAATTTGATCTCTTGGGCACGTGAGAAATTCTGCCCCAGGAAGTGGCTCGTGCCTGCCTGCAACGCCTTGCGATCTTGCATCATGGCCTCGATCGAAACGGTAATATCAGCTCCAGGAAAGCGTTCGCCAGCGGTTTTCTCCCCTTTAATCACCGGTACTGCCATGTAGTTCTCGGCGAAATCCGCATAGACATCGAGCATTTTGTAGGTCTCTTCGATGGCTTCTTCCTTGGTCGCATGGACCGTATGCCCCTCCTGCCACAGGAATTCCGCAGTGCGTAGGAACAAGCGCGTTCTCATCTCCCAACGCACCACGTTGGCCCACTGGTTAATCAAGATGGGGAGGTCGCGGTACGACTGCACCCACTTGGCGTACATGGCTCCGATGATCGTCTCGCTGGTGGGCCGAACAATCAGAGGCTCTTCCAGCGGTCCGGCGGGGCGCAGGCCCCCGGTTTCGGGATCGGCCTCCAGGCGATGGTGCGTAACCACCGCACATTCCTTTGCAAATCCCTCCACATGCTCCGCCTCCTTCTCCAGGTAGCTCATCGGAATGAACAGCGGAAAATAGGCGTTTTGGTGACCAGTCTCCTTAAACTTTTTGTCTAGGACCCGTTGCATGTTCTCCCATAAGGCATACCCCCAAGGCTTGATCACCATGCAACCCCGCACCGGCGAATTTTCAGCCAAGTCCGCATGCCGAATCACCTGTTGGTACCACTCGGGATAGTCTTCAGCGCGAGTCGGCGAGATGGCAGTTTTAGAGGCTTTGTTCATCGGTATTGGATGTTTGCGGAAGAGGTTGAAGGAGTTTGAATTTGGAAACGAAATTGGCGAAAACTAAAACTAGCGGAGAAAGCGTCGAGATTTTAAGCCATGAAGGGACGTTGAGTTAGCCCGGAAGCAGTGAATTCGTTAAAGCATTCCCGCTCCCATGCGACTCCCAGGCCACCTAACATGCGGACAGGACTTGCATTCACTCCAGCGGGCGTCATAATAATCGCCATGAACAATTATAGCTCCACCTATTCCTTTAGCTTTGCACCCCAGTTTACGACTGGGGCTGAGGGAAGTACGTAGAGCGGGAACACCCGAAATCGAACAACTCACAGCCCCGATGATCTTCGCGATCCTCGGGGCTTTTTTTGTCCCCAATTGTTCAGATGCCCGGCAGTTCGAGGCAAGCGGCCTTGTCTCGTCCCCAGCTTACAACCTACCCCATCTCTAAGCACTCCCACACACAGCACAGCGAGAAGAAACCATGATCGTCGTTATGGAAAAGAGCGCGACCCAAGCGCAAATCGAGCACATGATCGGACGCGTCCAAGAGCTAGGACTCAAGGCACACGTCATCCAGGGTACCGAGCGGACCGTGATCGCCGCCGTCGGAGACGACCGTGGCAGCAGTAAGGAATCGCTGGCCAGCGGACCTGGCGTTTCCGAAGTCGTGCCGATCCTGGCTCCCTACAAAGTGGCCAGCCGCGAACTCAAACCCGATCCAACTCAAATCCAGGTTGGGCAGTTCAAGGCCGGGGCGGGTGTGGTCGGCGTAATGGCCGGTCCCTGCTCAGTGGAGAGCGAAGAGCAAATCGTTTCGTCAGCTCACGCGGTCAAAAAAGCGGGCGCAACCGCACTTCGCGGCGGTGCGTTCAAGCCGCGAACGAGCCCCTACAGCTTCCAGGGCATGAAGGAAGAGGGCCTCAAGCTGTTGGCCCTGGCGCGAGAGGAAACGGGACTGGCAATTGTCACGGAAGTCATGAGTACCGAAGAGGTCGACCTGGTAGCTAAATATTCGGACGTGTTGCAAATCGGCGCCCGCAACATGCAAAACTATCGCCTGCTGGAAGCCGTGGGCAACAGCGACCGCGCCGTCCTTCTGAAACGTGGAGCCAGCGCGACAATCGAAGAATTCCTGCTGGCGGCCGAGTACATTTTAAACGAGGGCAATCCCAACGTCATGTTGTGCGAACGTGGAATCCGCACCTTCGAAACCCACACCCGCTTCACTCTGCCACTGGCCACCGTCCCCTACCTCCACCGCAAGACCCACTTGCCGGTCATCATCGACCCCAGCCACGGAACAGGACATGCGTACCTAGTTCCCGACATGTCGGTCGCCGCAGTGGCTGCCGGTGCCGATGGACTGATCATTGAGGTTCACCCGACTCCTGAAACAGCCGCCTCCGACGGCTACCAGTCGCTCACCTTCCCGCAGTTTGACGAGACGATGGCTCGCTGCGCTCGCGTCGCAGTGGCGGTCGATAAAGAGATGTGCACGATGCACTAAGTCCCTTCGGTCGCTAGAATTCAGATCTCCAAAACTCAGGGCCACCTAGTTGCCCTGAATTGCCGCCGCATGAGGACAGACCAAGATGGCAACCGAAATCGATTCCTTGCTAGGAAAGATTCACCAGGGTGACTGCGTCGCAGGTCTCAAGCAGCTCCCCAGCGACTCTATCGATCTGGCCTTCGCCGATCCGCCGTTTAACATCGGCTACAAGTACGATCAGTACGACGATCGCCTCGGTAGCGAAAAATACCTTGACTGGTCCAACGAGTGGATGCAGGAGATCTACCGAGTCCTCAAGCCGGCGGGCACATTCTGGTTGGCAATTGGGGACGAATACGCAGCGGAACTCAAGGTAGCCGCCACCAAGCTGGGATTCAGCACTCGCAATTGGGTCGTGTGGTACTACACCTTCGGAGTTCACTGCAAAACCAAATTCACACGTTCGCATGCGCATCTGTTTTACTTCGTAAAAAATCCAGCTCAATTCACGTTCAACCGCGACGCCATCGCTGTCCCGTCGGCACGCCAGTTGGTTTATGGCGACAAACGCGCCAACGCCAAGGGAAGAACACCTGACGACACCTGGGTTCTTCGTCCCCAGGATCTTCCGGAAGGCTTTTCGAAGGAAGAGGATACTTGGTACTTCCCTCGCGTCGCTGGCACGTTCAAAGAACGCTCGGGCTTCCACGGTTGCCAAATGCCGGAACAGCTACTGGGGCGTATCATTCGAGCTTGCTCCTGTGAAGGCGAGATCGTCTTAGATCCGTTTTCCGGCAGTTCGACGACCTTGACCGTGGCCAAGAAGCTCGGTCGCCAATACTTTGGTTACGAACTCTCAGACGACTACGTCAAGCTGGGGACCCGACGGCTCGAGGCGGCTAACGCAGGAGACCGCCTCGAAGGGGCCGAGGAGCCCAACGTGAGTGCGCCTGCTACCCATTCCCAAAAGGCGAGACGCTTGGCCGATCCAAGCCCAAAGGCCGTGAAGAAAAAAGCCGTAAAGAAGAAGGCGGCGAAGAAGTCCGTAGAGAAGAAGTCCGCAGAGAAGAAGTCCGCAGAGAAGAAGTCCGCAGAGAAGAAGCCCGTAGAGAAGAAGCCGGCAAAGAAAAGAGCCGTGAAGAAAAAGCCGACCAAGAAAAAGGCTGCGAAACGCAAGCCAGTTGTGAAGATGGTGAAACCAAGCTCTCAATTGTCCATCGAATTCGGACCCTAGTTCCCAGTTAGGCCATAGCTCGCCAACCAGGAGTGCCACCTCCGCCGTGTGGCAATGGCTCGTCGGAGAGCTTCCAAGGGTTGGCCGTGGTAGCGCAAACACCGACGGCGACTGCCGAAGCACTACACGCCTCCCCGGCAGCCCAGCCGAGCAAATTGCAAGCTCCCAAGAAAAATAGCTAGCCACACGGGCCAGCCCCCGCCGCACGGGAGTGAGGGGCTAGCCCCAAGCACTCCCCACCATCAGTATTCCGCGCACCAGAGTTCCGCGCATCCGCCTTGGAGATCACCTGGGGCTTTTCCTGTGGGAGAATCCCCAGCTGGAGGAAGAGCCCCCCTGCTAGCTGCCAGTCGCCTTATTTGCCGAGGGTTTGAAGAACTTGCGCCCCATGATGGGTGAGTACGCAGTCCAGTCGCTATCGGTATTGCGATCCGACTCAATCAGCTCCGTGGCTGCGTTGACCTTGGCGTCCAAGTCATCGATGTGCGCCAGCACGATGGCTTCGATGGTCATCGGAATCTTGGGGCTACCGTGGTCGAGCTGGCCATGGTGCGAGAGGATCATGTGCTGCAACCGCCATAGAATGGGGTCGGGCAGCGGCAGCCCTGTCTCTTTGGCAATCTGCGTGGCACGCCGGTCCAGGTCGATGGTTCCTTGGACCAGATGTCCCAACATTTGCCCTGAATCGCTATAGGATAGGTCACCATCAAAACTCAGCTCATCCAGCTTGCCGAGATCATGGAGGAACACGCCGACGAGTAGCATTTCGCGATCGAGTTGCGGGTAGTTGGGCGCGATGGCCTCAGCAATTCGCAGCAAATCGAGAATATGCCGGAGCAAGCCGCCCTCATAGGCATGGTGTGTTTTGATTCCGGCTGGGGCCCGACGAAGTTTGTCGATCAATTGTTCGTCGTTCACGTAGGCCTGGACGACGCGCTTCAAATGCGCATTCTTCACTGTCCCTAGCCGTTCGCGGAGCTCCTCCAAGAGCTGCTCCACCTCGCCCGGATTGGTCTTGGTGAAATCCTCGTGAGTCACTTTGGACGGGTGCACCGTTTCAAAGTCCTGAACAATAATTTGCAGCATCCCGTTATGCAGTTGCGTGGTCCCTAGGACGCGCAGGAAATCTCCTTTTTGGAAGGTTTCGTAGAGGGATTGCCCTGCATTCCAGCGCATACCACTGATTTGTCCAGTACGATCCATGAGCTGCAACAGCAGGTAGTCATTACCTTGCCGATTGGATCGCACTTGCTTGTCGGCCACGCGGTAGATCTCGTCGACATTATCCCGGGCCTGCAAATCTGCGATAAACTGGCGATGCATGAAAATCCTTACAATATGACGGAATCGAGGGTTGGAGAGAGGAGCACCGCTAGATTCTACTCCGTTCCGCGCCAATTGTTCAGGCCGTGCCGTCATCCGGCCGAAGAGTACTTCCAACCCGAGGATGGAAATACCGTGAAAATGCGCATGTTCTTGGAGTGTGCAGGCATCTACTGCCTGAGAATCAACCATTTGCTTCGGGAATTTGTGACGTGAAAAACTGGGTGAATCGAACTTTCTGGGCCATTTGTCGCTTCCTCTTAAGCTTCCGTTACCGAGTCCGAATTGCGGGGCTGGACCAGCTGAAAGGCCTCCAGGGACCAACCCTGGTGCTCCCCAACCACCCCGCCTACATCGATCCGGCCATTGTCTCGAGCCACCTTCGGCTGCATAAGCCGCTCCGGCCGCTGGTCTTTTCGGGCACGTATCGCATGACGCTTTTGCGCCCCATGATGTCCATGGTGAACGCATTCGAAGTCCCTGATCTATCGTCGCACAGCCGCGATGCCCAAGCCAAAGCCCTGCAGATGATCGAGGCGGTAGCGGAGCGACTGCGGGCAGGCGATTGCATGCTGATCTACCCCTCAGGTCGCTTGCAACGTGGCAATCGAGAAGTTGTCGGGGCAGCGCGTGCCGTCCACGAAATCGTCCGCCAATGCCCTGAGATCAATGTCGTTTTGGTCCGCACCCGCGGGGTGTGGGGCAGCATGTTCAGCTGTGCAGAAACGGGCACCACCCCCAACCTGGCCCAGCGGGTACTCGCCGCCTGCGGCTGGGTTCTTGCGAACCTCTTCCTCTTCCTGCCACGGCGCCCCGTTTCGCTGCATCTGGAAGTCGTCAAGCCGAACCAACTACCGACCGATTCGCGGGAAGCATTCAATTCCCATTTGGAGAAGTGGTACAACACCGATGGAGGGCAAACGCCACTCTTCGTCCGCTACCACCCATTTCTCGGCCCCAGCGAAGTTGAGTTTGGGAAAGCCACCAGCGGAGTGGACATCGACCTGGAGAAGATCAAGCCCAAGACCATCGCCTTGGTCAATGACCTGCTGCAATCCCACCTGGGACGTCCACTCGACCCGCAAGATTTGGCTGCCGAGCAAAAACTGGAAGATATCGGGCTCGATAGTCTCGACCGAATGGATCTGGCACTGAAGATTGAGCACCAGTTCGGCTTCCGTAGTAATGCTGTCTCCGGCACGCTTGGTGAACTATGGGCATTGGCCGACGGGCAGCTGGCCCAAGCCGAAGAGTCGTTGGAAGCCCCCGAAGCGTGGCGCAGTGCAGTACTGGCCCCCCACACGCCCACCATCTTGGCAGACACGATTGGCGAAGCCTTCGTACGGCGCGCGTTGCAGAACCTCAACCAGGTCGCTGCTGCCGATACCCTCTCCGGTGTTCTTACCTATCGACGCATGCTAGTTGGGGTGACCCTCATGGCGCGTCGCTTCGCCGCCTACCCTGAGAAACATGTGGGCATCATGCTGCCCGCCTCCGTGGCGGCCGATGTGGTTTTCTTCGCCTTGCAATTGGCTGGCAAAGTTCCGGTGATGATGAACTGGACCACGGGCCCCGCCAATCTAGCCCACGGAGTGGCGACGACCGATGTCGACCGCATCGTCACCTCCCAGAAAATGATCGACCGCCTGGGTATCGAAGTTGAGGGTGCCGAGTACGTGTTCCTCGAAGAGGTGAAGGCCGGGATTAAAAAGTCGGAAGCGGTTGCCACTCTCCTCGCCACCTACCTCCGTCCCAACAGCTGGCTGAAATGGATTGCTCAGCAGGATCCCGAGGAAACCGCGATGTTCCTCTTCACCTCGGGCTCGGAAAGCCTTCCTAAAACAGTGCCTCTGACTCACCGCAACGTCTTGGTCAATGTGCAGGATGGCTTGGAGATCCTGGAACCGAGTCCCACCGACTCGCTGCTCGGTTTTCTACCGCCATTCCACAGTTTCGGCATGACTGGAAATCTCTTATTGCCCCACCTCTCGGGCCTGCGCAGCGTGCGGTACGCAGACCCCACCGACGCTGCAGGCTTGGTGCGAACCATCGCCGCTTACCAACCCACCATGGTCTTCACCACCCCCACCTTCCTGAGCTACATCCTGGCAGCCTGCCGTGGCGAGGAACTCCACAGCCTGCGAATCATTGTCACCGGCGCGGAAAAATGCCCAGATGCCGTGTTCGCAAAGTGTCGTGAGCTGGCACCGCAGGCTACGATCCTAGAAGGCTACGGCATTACGGAATGCGCACCCGTCGTGGCGGCCAATCTCAGCCACCATTCCAAGGCGGGCTCCGTCGGAAAACCGGTAAAACATGTCGAGGTTTGCATTGTAGATATCGACACCGATCAACCCGTCGCCAAGCACCAGACCGGCATGCTACTCGTCGCTGGCCCCTCTATTTTCAAGGGCTACTATCGCCATGACGGCCCTTCCCCCTTTATCGAAGTTGCTGGAAAACAGTGGTACAAGACGGGTGATTTAGTGTCGCAAGACGACGAAGGCTTCCTAACCTTTCAGGGACGGCTGAAGCGATTCTTAAAGGCCGGTGGCGAGATGATCTCCCTGCCCGCGTTGGAAGAGCCCTTCAGCCGGAGCTTCCCTCCCGACGAAGAGGGACCGCGGGTTGCCGTGGAAGGGATCGAAACGGAAGAGGGACGACACATTGTCCTGTTCACCCGCACTCCCCTGACACTGCGCGACGCAGGCGACCTCCTGCTGGAAGCCGGATTGAGGGGCGTGATGCGGCTGGACGAAGTTGTCGAAGTCGAATCCATTCCCGTGCTGGGAACTGGGAAAACCGACTACAAGGAACTCCGTAAACTGATCACCCCTATCTGATTCCGCCCCGGGTCCGCTATCGGCCCACCGGAACTCCTCCCCTCCACCCCCATTGGGATGCGTCTGATGATCGAACTCGACAACGTTTCGAAACAGTACGATGCGACGGTCGTGCTACAGCCGACGAATTTGCAGGTGGGAGCGGGAAAAACCGTCGTCCTGATCGGACCGAGTGGCTGCGGAAAATCAACGCTCCTACGCATCCTGATCGGGCTGATCCCACCAAACACCGGCTGCGTGCGCTTTCAAGGAACCACCATCACACCAGACAACGTCCTCGAGATACGGCATCTCATGGGCTACGTCTTGCAGGATGGTGGCCTCTTCCCGCACCTCTCGGTAACCGACAACGTAACACTCCTGGCCCGATTCTTGAAATCGATGAACGCCGAGGCGATGCAACAACGGGTCCAGGAATTGGCCGATTTGACTAAGCTTCCGGTAGAGACGCTGAACCGCTTCCCTAGCCAAATCTCGGGTGGGCAACGCCAACGCGTCGCAATCATGCGCGCCCTAATGCTCGACCCACCTCTGCTCTTGCTCGATGAACCGATGGGGGCGCTCGATCCACTCGTGCGGTACGACCTACAGGAAGACTTGAAGCAGATCTTTCGCGAGCTCAAGAAAACCGTCGTGCTCGTCACCCACGACATGGGTGAAGCCGGATTTTTTGGCGAAGATGTCATCCTGATGGCCAACGGACGGATTGTCCAACGCGGCCAAATCCAGGACTTCCTCCAACATCCAGCAGAGGAATTCGTCACCCAGTTCATTACCGCTCAGCGCATCCCGATCGTAGCCGCCTCCCAATAGGCACATTCCACTGCCCAAGCCCCGGTTGCCTGCCCCCCAGATACCTGCCCCAGATACCCGCGCCGAGTTGCCCGAACCCGAGTTGTCCAAACCCAAAGCGCTCGTAAGAACCGTCACATGGGCATGCCTCTGCCATACGAGTACCGACGGCAGGCCTACCCTGGAGGCAACCGCTAGGAGTATCGCACGCCCTTTACGGCATGACACCGCACATATTTGCCGCTTGGCACTAACGGGACCGGTCACTCCCGGGTATCTTAAAACCCAAGTTATTTGGAAACTGCCGTACTCCCTCGGCTGATCAGCTCGTAACTAAAACCTTCGCGCTCCTCAAAAAAAGCTCCCCCAAGTTCGATGACCGCTACCGAAACTCCCAATCCACTCGAAATTCGACGCCTGGATGCCTCCAGTAGCCAATTTGGCTCACAACTCGAGCAACTGCGCCGGCAACTAAGTCCTTCCGGCGATGTCGTCAGCCCCAAGGGACGGGAGTTAACCCAGCGCGTGTTTGGAGAACCGTTGTTGCCGAGTCAAGTTGTGCAACGGATATGCGATGCGGTCCAGAGCGAAGGCCAACCCGCCCTCCTCCGGTTTTCCCAACAACTCGATGGCGCCGAACTGGCCCCTGGACGACTTCGTTTGGAAACCTCGAAGTTGGAAGAGGCGCACCGGGCAGCCGCTCCGGAGTTTCTCGCCAGCATTCGTCGGATTCGGGACAACATCCTAGCGTTCCAATCCTCCATCCTGCATACCAATGTGACAATTCGGCCCAGCGATGGGGTACGCCTCGACCAACGCTACGTCCCCCTCCGGCGGATTGGCGTGTGCGTTCCCGGTGGTGCTGCCGCCTACCCGTCGACCGTACTGATGACCGTCCTGCCAGCCCAAGCTGCTGGCGTGGAGCAAATTGCTGTGGTCGCCCCTCCCACTCAATTTGGCGCTTACAACCCGGACGTTTTAGCAACCTGCTATGAACTGGGAGTTCGAGAGGTTTATCCGGTTGGCGGTGCCCAGGCCGTGGCTGCGATGGCCTACGGCGTGGAGGGATTGCCGGCGGTCGATAAGATCGTGGGACCTGGAAACCTGTTCGTCGCCCTCGCCAAGAAACGGGTTTATGGCGAGGTGGATATCGACTCTATCGCTGGCCCCAGCGAAGTGGTTATTGTCGCTGATGATTCCACCCATCCCGCCTATACTGCCGCCGACATGTTGGCTCAGGCTGAACATTCTCCCGGCGCCAGCCTCTTAGTTACCTGGGATCCTCAATTCATCGATCGGGTCCAATCCGAACTGGAACTGCAGCTGGCGCAGTTGAGTCGCAGTGCACTGACGCATGACAGCCTCAACGCCTTCGGCGCGTTCATTTTAGTTCGCGATGCCGATCAGGCCTGCGAGGTCACCGATTTGATCGCCCCCGAACACTTGCATATCGCTTGCCGTCATCCGCGGAAACTGGCCGAGAAGATCCGCAACGCTGGCGCCACCTTCCTGGGGCCATTCAGTCCGGTAGCGCTCGGCGACTACGCGGCTGGCCCCTCTCACGTCCTTCCCACCGGTGGCACGGCGCGGTGGGCTGCGGGTTTGTCGGCCAATGCCTTCCTGCGGAGCTCGAGCATCATCGAGTACTCGCAAGCTGCGCTGGAAGACATCGCTGGGGACATTTCCAATCTGGCAACCAAAGAGGGGCTCACGGCCCACCGCCGCAGTGTCGAAATTCGTACCCATTCGCCTGCTGCGGCCGAGCACTAAATCGCCTTGCCCCAACTCACTCCTACAGAAAGCCAAGCCCCTTAAGCGTGCGGCGGCACAGCAGATTTGCAGCAGATTCACAGCCTGCCGCGTCGTCGAGCAGCGTTCGTTTTGAATTGCCGATACGGCTGATTGCTTTATAAATACCTTTTGAATTCCAATACTAAAATCGTACCCCAAAATCACACCGAAGCAGAATCACACCGAAGCAGCGACGACTCCAGCGTTGCTTAGGGCCTTCGGAACAACTATTGGCGGATAGCCGCCGAACCGCTTCGCCGGTTGGTTCGGGAAAATGCTGATCGGCCGAGCGATTTGGCGACACTTATTGTTCCGACAGTCCTTACCGGCTTGTTGATTTAAGAGTGAGTTAAGTTTTCACGTGGAGGTCGTTCCCCTAGTTTACCTGTAGCGGCAACCACCTTCCCTTGCTCACCGGGCTGTTGATTTAATCGCAATTTGAATTTTAATGCGGAGGTAGCATCCTTAATTGCCTTGTAGCGGAGGTTATCTTTCCTTGCTCACGCGGCGGGTTACTATTTCAACAGCCCGTCATGCAGCTGGTTGCTATTTCAACAAGCCGTTACGCGGCGGGTTGCGATCTAAACAATCAAGAAGCGACTCATTGTCGCTGTTTGCCTTGCTCGTGCGGGAAGGCAATATTTGGCAAGTCGCTGAGCGCATTCTCTTTTTTCCTTTCCAACTTACAACTACGACCACGATGACCCATCCCGCGTCCGACATCGAATCCCTGTTTCGGCCCGAAATCCAGCAGTTGAGCCCCTATGTTCCGGGGGAGCAGCCGCAGGGTGGAAAGTTCATCAAGCTCAACACGAACGAGAATCCCTACCCTCCTTCCCAGAAGGTCATCACGGCGATCCAAGAAGCTGCTGCGGCGCGGCTTGAACGCTACCCCGATCCACTGGGGAACGCCTTCCGAACGCGCGCCGCTGAAGTCCTGGGGGTCGAGCCGGACTGGATCCTATGCGGCAATGGCAGCGATGACATTCTGACGATTCTCACGCGCAGCTTTGTGGGGCAAGGCCAAAAACTCCGCTTGCCGTATCCCAGCTACATCCTCTATCGCACGTTGGCACAGCTGCAGGGAGCGAGCTCTGAAGAAGTCCCCTTTCAGCCCGACTTCACGCTGGACGCGCGGTTCGCTGAGATGAGCGATGAGCTTCGCTTGATCTTTCTTCCCAATCCCAATAGCCCCAGCGGAACCATGCTTCCCCCAGCTAAAATTGCGGCTGTGGCGGAGCGCTTGACCTGTCCTCTGCTTATCGATGAAGCCTACGCCGATTTCGCCGATACCAACTGCATTGAATTGGTCCGCCAGAATCCACGCCTGATGGTCTCGCGAACCCTCAGCAAATCGTACGGTCTAGCCGGATTGCGATTCGGTTTTCTGATCGCACAACCAGAAATCATCTCGATGCTCCGGAAGGTAAAGGATAGCTACAATTGTGATTCACTGAGCTTGGCCGGCGCAACCGCTGCCATTGATGATCAGAAATGGCTAGCGAGCAATCTGCAGAAGGTGATCGCGACTCGGGGGCGGATGACCCTCCGACTGCGCGAACTCGGGTTCGAGGTCGCCGATAGTCAAGCCAACTTTGTGTGGTGCACGCGCCGCGACCGGCCAGTCCAACCACTTTACGAAGCCTTGAAGAAAGACAAAGTCTTGGTGCGATACATGAACTATGCTGGATGGGGGGATGGACTACGTATCAGTGTCGGCACGGATGACCAAATCGATGCCTGCCTCGCGTTGCTAGCCAGCTACCTTTAACCGAAATCCATGTTGTCGTGGCACCACGACAAAAGGAACCGGGAAAGATCCTGAATACCTGAATATACAGTGCAGCAACACCGCTTCTCCCCTCCGCCTGTTGGCCCCCTCCAACTCCGCACAACGTTTACCACTAGTCGCTTACTCCCATTATCCCCTACGCCATCATGACCCAACGCACCGCACAGATCGACCGCCAGACAGCGGAAACCAAGATCTCCCTGAAGCTCAACCTCGACGGCTCCGGCAAGAGCAAGATCGCTTCCGGCGTCGGCTTTCTGGATCATATGCTGACGCTGTTTGCCAAGCATGGATTGTTTGATCTGGAAGTCACCTGCGATGGCGATGTGCAAGTCGATGCGCACCACACGACCGAGGACATTGGCATCTGCCTGGGGCAAGCTTTTGCACAAGCTCTGGGAGACAAACGCGGCATCACGCGGTACGGACACATCATCCTGCCAATGGAAGAAACGTTGGTTACGATCGCCGTCGATTTGAGTGGTCGCAATTATGTGGTATTCCAAGCTCCCATGCCCTCCCCAAAAATCGGCGATTTCGACAGCGAATTGGTAGAGGATTTTTGGTACGCATTTGCCAGCAACGCGCTATGCAACTTCCACGTTCAATTGAACTACGGTCGAAACACGCACCACATTGCCGAGGGAATCTTTAAGGGGAGTGCTCGAGCTCTGCGAACAGCCATTGCCGTCGACCCCCGTCAAACCGACGTCCCCAGCACTAAAGGTGTGTTGTAATGGAATACCAGAACGCCCCCCTAGCGCGCACCGAACGATCCGTGCATGACCGCTCGTCCGTGCCAGAGAGTCCAAGGATGTATTGAAGTGGCCACTCCCAAGCCCCACCCGCCAACGCTGCAGTTGGTCGCCATTTTCAGCCGACATGGCGCTGCGTTGGACTGGGCGATCAAGCAGATCAGCGATTGCTGGGGAGCATTGGCTCTCATTAGCCCTCGCTTCGATCACAGCGAAACCAATTACTACCAAGCAGAAATGGGAACCGGACTCAAGAAGCAATTCTTGGTCGTCGAGGGCGACTATGACCCGAGTCGATTGGCTGCTTCCAAGCTGGAGAGCAACGGCTGGGAGGCAGAATTTGCAGAGCAATCAGACCACGCTGATCAGCGTCCATTGAATATCGATCCAGGCTACCTGACTCTCACGAAGCTCGTGCTCGCCAGTGCCAAAGATCGCGCACACCGAATCTACTTAGCGGATGGCATTTACGCCGAAGAGTGCTTGTACTACCTCGACCAAGGCTGGCGGGCGCGGCCCTGGACCTACCCCGATTACCAACGCTCAGACTTCCAAGTCTTTTTTGTCGAAGCTCGGGAACTCTTGAAGCAGCGGATGGCTGAGTTGCGACGCGTTCTGACCCAACAAAACAGTGCACCACAGTCCAAAGAGATGGGGATCTAGTTTGACTACCTGGGCTTTGCTTATTCTTTTAGGTGCTGCAGTACTACCGAGTCTGCTCATCGCGTACTTCACTGTCGGGTGGGTGCGTGGCGCGGCCGAACAACTGGGCTTAGTCGACAAACCAGGGGCGCGCAAGGTTCACTCTGTCCCGATCCCTCTCGGTGGCGGGCTAGGAATCTGGGCGGGCGTTATGGGCACGCTCGCACTCGGAACGCTGGCCGTCTATTTGGCTACGCATTTTCCGAGTTTGGCCAGTCTCCTACCCGAGGGGATCACCGCACATCTCGACGGCTTGTGGGGCAAAGTCGCCGAGATATGGATGATTGCTGCCTGCGGCACCGTGCTGGCCTTCCTGGGATTGCTCGACGATCGCCGTGGCGTACCTTGGTGGATTCGCTTGGGAATCGAGTTCGCGGTGGCAAGCTTCTGCGTCTACTGGCAAGGCCTGCAGTTGACCGCCTTTATCGAGCTCCCCTGGCTCACCAGCGCGCTGAGCGTTCTATGGATAGTGGCGCTGATCAACTCCTTCAATATGCTCGACAATATGGACGGACTCAGTGGTGGCGTGGCCGCCATCTCGTCCACCATGTTGGCCATGATGCTGCTTTCAACGTCAACTTCGAGCAGCGGTCAGCCACAAATTTTTGTGGCCGCAATGCTACTCGTGCTGGTCGGGGCCCTCCTAGGCTTCCTGCGACACAATTGGGCTCCAGCAACAATCTTCATGGGTGATGCGGGAAGCTATTTCATTGGATTTTGGATTGCTGTGGCAACTTTGTTAGCAACCTATGCGGGCTACCAGGGTGCGACGCCGCATGCCGTTGTGGCTCCGCTGATCGTCATGGCCATCCCCTTGTACGACATGACCAGCGTCATCTTGATTCGCTTGCGAGAGGGACGCAGTCCGTTTGAAGCCGACAAACGGCATTTCTCGCATCGCTTGACAGACCTCGGCATGACCAAAAAACAAGCAGTGCTGACGATTTACGTTGCTACCACGACTTGCGCATTGAGCGCCCTGCTCCTACCACGCGTCGATGCCTGGGGCGCGATGCTGATTGTGATCAGTACCTGCTTAACACTCAGCCTGGTACGTATCCTTGAATCTGTCGGTCGTCCGCCAGCTGGCGATCAACAGTGACCCCTAGCTTCCCTCGGAGTCCCACACGTCGATTTGCGTTGACTCCTCCCACTGACTTTTCCAGCGGCAGCCTCCCATGAATAAGCAACGCACCGCAACCAGACATCAAGGTGCGTCGGCTCCTGCGCGAACTGCGCCTCCACCGCGCGCGACGCAAACAGACCAGACGGGGGTGCAGATTCTCGGACATCGTCTGTGGAGTGCGGCGGCTGCGCTATTCGGAATGCTGTTGGTCTGGGCCTTTCTGTCTCCCCACGATTCAACGAGCGTTTTCAGTGGCGGTGCGCAACCACAAAATCTGGGTTGGTTGCTGGCTGGGTTACTGGCTGCTTGCGCAGCCATCTGCACCAATCGTGGAATACAATTTTCACGATGGGACTATGCCCTGGGCGGCCTCGCCCTCTTGTGGTTGGTGGCAGTCACATTGCTGGCCGGACGCGAATGCAATCCGCGAACCGCTTGGAATGGTTTCTGGCAAGTCGTGGCGTTAGCGGGTTGCTATTCCATCGCGCGCTGTCTGTCACTAGGCGGACGGACGCGAGCGGCGTTGGTCACCCTCTGCGTCGCCAGCTGTGTGGCCGTCGCGACGATCGGCCTCCATCAAGTCACCTTTGACTTCACGCGCATGCGCGCCAGCTACCAAAATGATCCCGAAGGAACGATGCGCGAAATGGGCGTTTTTGCCCCACCGGGCTCTCCCGAACGCATGCGCTTAGAGAATCGACTCAATAGCCCCGAACCCTTTGCCACCTACGCCTTAGCCAATTCACTTGCCACTTCGCTCAGCGGTGGCCTGCTGTTGATGCTCGGCTTGGGATTCACAGGACTTGCACCGTACCTCGCGCGTGGAGCTTCCCTCCCAAACACACCACAAACGCCCCATCCATCGCAGCCGACTCTGTGGCCGCGGATCGCTCGCTGGGGCATCGTTGGAGTGGGGCTATGCCTCGTGTTCCTCATTTGGTTCTTAACAAGGAGCCGAACCGCCTACATCGCCGTCCTGGTCTCTTTGGGATATTGGTTCCTACTAAATCGCCTGGAGCGCCCCGGATTCCTCGCGCCACGCCATGTACAGTGGCTGGTCGGAGTTTGCTTAGCAATCGTCGGCCTCGCTGGACTCTGGCTGTTTCTCAATGACCGTCTGGTCCTCAGCGAGTCGGCGAACAGCTTCACATTCCGCCTGGAATACTGGTACGCGACACTCCAGCTCCTCAAGGAGCACGGTTTGTTCGGAGTGGGTTTGGGAAATTTCCAGGCCTACTACCCACAGTACAAGCTGGAACGAGCCAGTGAGACGATCGCCGATCCGCATAACGCATTTCTCGATATTGCCGCAACCCTCTCGGTCCCCATCGCGCTGCTGACACTCGTTTGGATCGTGAGGCGGCTAACCCCCAAGTCCGGCGCGCAAGCCATTCGCCTTGAGGCGGCACCACCACCTACCGCATCATCACACACCACGGACAACCTCCACTCCGCCCCACTGCCCGACGCACTCGATCGGCAACTTGCCCAGTTCACGGTGTGGGGCGCCGCGGTCGGAGGCGCTGCCTGCGTCCTCGCTTTAGCACTGTTGAGCGGTTTTGATTTGCTGGTGACACTCGTTGCCTGGACCGGCGGCGGAATCGTAGCTTGGCAACTCTGGCCCGCCGCAATTGCGATGACTCGAGACGATTCGCGCGCCTCGCCGACAATCGTCGCCGCTGCCACGGCAATGGTCGTTTGCCTTCTCGCTAGCGGCTCGTGGCAAGCGTCGGGAATTGCCATTCCACTTCTGGTTCTACTCGCCAACAGCCAGCCGGCCACTGCGGGAGTAGGCTCGAGCAACCCACAACGTGGGCGACGATTCAGCGCGGTTGTTGCCACTGTGGGATTCGCGAGCTTCGTCTACTTGAGCTGGTTGCCCGCGGTGGGAGTCTGGACAGCCGAACAAGAGTTGCAGTCCGCCCAGGATGACGAGCAAGCTCTAGCGATCACCACGCAGGCACTCCAGGACGATCCCTTCAACACCGAACCGCTTCAGTGGCGGGTCGACATCCTAGTTCGGCGTGCCCTGCTGGGTCCAAGTGATCGCTTGGCAGTAGCAACCTCCCAAGCTGAAGACGCGATGGACGAGTGGTTGTCCGTCGACTTTGCCTCATTCCTCAACTGGAAATATGCAGGAGAACGGCTGCTGGAGCTCGCCGCACAGGCTCACGCCCAAGGCCAAGATCCCCACGCACTGTTGGAGCGCTCCCTGCATTTCTACACCCAAGCGGCCAGCCGCTTCCCAAGCGACGTTGAACTACAATTGCAGGTCGCCCTCACGGCCTACTTAACTGGGGATAGAGAAATCTATCGCCTAGGGCTCGAGGAAGCCTACCGCCTCAGCGAGCAGTCACCCCATGATGACAAAAAACTCGAAACGCAAACAATCTGGCTTCCATTACAGCTAGGCGACCTGCTCCGCCCCCCCCTGTCAAGCGATTTCCCTCCGTTTCCAGCGCAAGTTGCGGACCATATTCCGGCAGAACCCGTTGCCAATTGGCTTCGTAAAACTATGGTGGAACCAACCCAATGATTGCTGCGTAGGCTGAACCACCTACTGCCAGCCTGTTCATCGAGTCGCCTGCCGTAGGGAGCATCGCCGCGCACCGCGATACCGCCGTTTGGTTGAATCGGTTGCGGCATACCTTTACCAGCCGATAGCAGCTGGTAAAAACGGTGCCCACAGCGTGATGGCTGGTTGCTATTCCCAACCGCCGCGCAAGCAAGCCCGGATGAGTTGCGGCTACAGCGAGATGGGGGGGCTACCCTCGCGGTAAAACTCAAAATGCAATTAAATCGACAATCCAGTGCACGACAGGTTACTATTCAACAGGCCGCTAAGCGCCGAACCGCTTCCTCCCTCGCGTTCACGCGGTAGGGGCCCCAAGCGAGCCCCCGGTGTACACTGCTTCCATCCTTCAATTTACAAACCCTAGGAAAACTCCATGCTTCGGATACTTTTAACCGCTTGTATCGCCGCAGTAGCTGGCCTTGGGCTCGGTCGCCTCCAGTCCTCTATGGCTACTAGTGGGTATACGGAACAGTTGTCGGGTTCCCCTACAACGCTCACCGAGCAGCGCGGGGAAATGACCAAGGAGGAGATTCTTGCTAGCAAAGGAACTCCCAAAGCCGAAGTAGTGGGTGGGACCAGTTTTAACTTTGGCACCATGCAACACGGGGAGTCCCGCAGCCATGAATTCACGTTGAGGAATATTGGTGACGGCCCTCTGCACCTCAACATGGGGGGATCGACGTGCAAATGCACCGTCGGAGACTTGGACGCCTCCGTCCTACAACCTGGTGAAGAAACGCTGGTCAAACTGACTTGGAAAGCACAATCGATCATGCCCGATTTCGGACAATCGGCGACGCTGCACACCAACGATCCAAACCAGACCGAAATCAAGCTGGTGGTTAAAGGCAAGATTAGTAGCAGCTTTGTGATTGAGCCGAGTGAAATTTCACTCAACAGCATCCCAGACAATGAGCCCACGACTCGCACCTTTAATGTCTTTACCTATCTCCCCGGTTCTAAGGAGTTGAAAGATTTCATGTGGACCGACACCAAGACTTCGGGCCTAGTGAAAATCGAATCCCAGGTTGTCGACATTGATGAAGCTCGCTTTCCGCAACACAAAACGGCCCTGGTGGCCCATGAAGTCAGCGTGACTTTCCTCCCCGGCTTGCGTTTTGGGCCGATTTCCGGACGCGTTCAATTCCTCACCGATCAAGAGGAAGACATCGGAACGCTCGAGATTCCGTTCACCGGACGCGTAACGGGTGAATTCACCCTGATCGGCGGAGCATCCCTCGATGTTGCGCGCAGTCGCGTGACGCTGGGCAATGTGAAATCGAGCGAGGGGGCCACGGTGGGCATTCAATTGGTGGTCCAAGGCGCCAATTCCGAAGGTACGGAAGTTAGTGTAGGCGAGGTCATTCCCGCCAACTCCCTGACCGCGTCCGTGGGTGAACCCAAAATAAGAGGCGCAAGGCAGTTCTTCCCGATCACTATTGAGGTCCCTAAGGGCGCACCCCCCGCAAACTACCCAGGCACAACCTCGGGTAGTTTCGCTAAAGTAGTTCTGAAAACAAACCACGACTCGAGCCCAGAAATTCCGATATACGTCCAAGTGATTGTGTCAGAATGACGGCAATCCGGAGATCGAATGAATTGATGGACCTGTTTATCGACCGTAGGGAGTCTGTAGTGCCTGTAAGTACGCGTCAATCCGAATGGCTTCGATTCCCCTACCGCTCTGCGTCACTCCTCGCGTCCTTAGGCCTCACCTTTTCGATCGCTGGCTGTCAGCCCGATTCGGGCTCAACCGCCCAAAAAAGCGCTGCTGCCACGGCCACGAGCCCGGCTCAGACGGGTGGCTTGGAACCCGAGACGTCGTCTCAGGCCGCCCCGCCTGCGGCCCCCGAAATTGTCGACCAGGAAGCTTTGGATGAGAGTGGCCGCATTGTGCTCGAAAGCACGCGTCCCCCGTTATCAGTTCCCGAGCCGGATCCCGTAACCGTGGAAGCGGCCACTGCCAACGCTGCGGATTCGGCCGAAGCAAGCGCCAAGATCGTGGCATCAAGCAGCCCCGCAGCCCCCCAGGCCGAAGCCCTTGAATCCGACATGGCCGAAGGGGCCCCCGTGGTGGAAGTAGAAGTAGCAGAAATCTCTGCCAGCAGCCCCGACACCCCAGCGGTAGCCACCGAGGTGGAACAGCCTGCAGAGGAGGAGGCGGAGGTGGCCGAGCTGCCAGCTAAGGTGGCCGCACCAGCTCCATTCCCCGCAGAGGCCAACGTCACTTCGGCCAGCGAACGGGATCAACGCATTGCTGCCGATTGGCCACAGCCCCAAGCGGTACTCTACGTCTCAGGGCAACAGCACGGCTACATTGAACCCTGCGGTTGCACTGGCTTGGAGAATCAAAAAGGGGGCTTAATCCGCCGCGATACGCTACTCACCGAACTGCGTGGACGCGGCTGGGATTTGGTCCCCGTAGACGTTGGCAATCAGGTGCGGCGCACCGGTCGCCAGCCTGAGCTCAAATTTCAGTCGACGGTCGAGGCTTTCAAAACCATGGGCTACCAAGCGGTAACCTTAGGAATCGACGATTTGAAACTTTCGAGTATTGAATTGATCCAATTGGCGGGCTCCGATGGCCTCAATGCCACCCCCTTCATTTCTGCCAACGCCAGCGTGATCGACTCCTCGTTTTTCCCCAGCCATCGAATCGTCGAAGTCGGTGGACGAAAAATTGGCATCACGGGGGCTATCGGCAATTCGCTCAAAGAGGAAATCCAAAGCTCCGACATCGAACTCTCCGATGCGGCCGAGAGCCTCAAGCCCGTAGTAGAACTTCTGCAAAAACAGGGCTGCGACTTCCTCGTCCTCTTGGCCCACGCCCCGGTGGAAGAATCGGCAGAAATCGCCCGCCAAGTTCCCGGCTTTGACCTGGTAGTCACCGCCGGCGGCTACGGTGAACCCACCTTGCACCCCGAGGAGATTCCAGGTTCTGAGGCGGTCATGGTTCAAGTGGGTACCAAAGGGATGTACGGAGGAATCATTGGACTATTTGAGGATGCCACGACTCCCATCCGTTATCAAAAGATCGCCATCTCCTCGCAGTTCAAAGATTCCGATCGGATGCTGCTCGAATTCGAAAGATACCAGCAGCGACTCAAAGACGCTGGCTTCGACGGACTGGGCGTGGCACCGATCGCCCATCCCACGGGACGGCAATATGTCGGCTCAGAGGTTTGTGGAGAATGCCACACTCAAGCCTACGAGATCTGGGAAAATTCCCCGCACGTGCATGCGACCGATTCCATCATCGCGGCCAGCAACGATCGTGGTGGGATTACCCGCCAACACGACCCTGAGTGTATCAGCTGCCATGCTACCGGCTGGAATCCCCAAAAGTTCTATCCCTACCAAACCGGCTTTATCAGTGCGGAAAAAACGCCTCTTTTGGTGGGTAGTGGATGCGAGAACTGCCACGGCCCTGGCAAGTCGCACGTAGACGCTGAGTATGGCGACATCGAAACCGACAACGAACTACTTCTGGAACTCCGCCGCCAAATGGTACTCCCCCTAGCCCAGGCGCGAGAAAAGTGTCTGGAGTGCCACGACCTCGACAACAGTCCCGACTTCCACACCGCTCCCTTCGAAGAGTACTGGGACCAAATCAAACACTACGGCAAAGACTGACGGTGTGCAGTGGGATAAAACTCACCAGCACCTGCCCTGCCGCGCACCGCAACCGTAGAACCGTAGTGTCTCAGGAACTCGTTTCCTGGCCCCATCATGAACTTGGCCGCAGCACTTTCCAAAGCTTGCGGACGGCTCGTAGTGGTGCGGAAATCACGGTCGGCGCTGCCGGATGCGTCAGGGCATTGCCCAATGTTTTTAAGCACAGCCACGGATACCGCTTGGCCGACCACAAGTACTTGAATCCATCGACCATGCCACCTGCGGCTGCGCGATTCCAAAACAACTCTCCCAGCGAGTCGCCCTGCCGCGTCAACTGATGAACGTAGTAGGGGTGCAGGCGTTTACGCGAGATCCCGTGCCGCTCGTAAATCCTCAATAGCTCGGTGGCATGCACCAACGTATTGAGCGCGTGATATTTTGCCCAACTAAACTGACTGGCGGGTTGTTCATAAATCACGATCGAGGGTTCAGCGATATAGCCTACGATTTCTCCGGGCATTTCGCTGGAGACAATCGAGGCATGGAGATAGGTCGAATGAACCGAGCTGAATGGAGAGCCCGTGTAGGTTTCAGGAAAGTGTTCAAGCCATAGGCTGCGGCGAAGAATCGACGCGTAGGAAGCGGTGAAATCGACGCACGGCCCCTCCAACAACTCATCAAATAACAGGACACCCGTCTGGTCATGGTGGCATAGCAACTTAGAGAATTTCTCGGTGACCCCACCTAGCGCCGCGCTCGCATTAGGGGCCGCATCGCCCGGCAAATACCCTACATTTAAGGCCAGCAGGTTCAGCCGTGTCTCAGCCTGCAGAAACTCAACAATGCGTCCAACGGCCCCCGCCGTAACCACGTCATCATCGCCAATCACCCACACATAATCGCCCCGGGCATGCTCGGCTACGACGCGCGTAATGTTACCAATGACGCCGATATTCGAATCGTTGCGATAGACTCGCATGGAGAACTCGTCGCTGAACTTATCCAGCACTTGGCGCGTAGAGTCGGTCGAGTCATTATCGCAAACGACACACTCCACCACTGGCGTCAGCGCTTGAACTTGAGGCAGAAGACTGGCCAAACAGACTTCCAACAAATGGGCGCGAGAGAAAGTCGGAATACAGATCGAAAGCACTGGTGACATGAAGATTGCAGATTCGCAGCGAACAGATTCAAAATGGGTTGAAATCGTGCGTGGTTGGACAACCACCCTTACCTTGCCACGCAGCGGGCTACGATTGCGACAAGCTGGCTAGGAAGGTTTCCCAATTACGCTCCCGATTACCGGCAGAGGCAGCCTACCAGGGCGGAGAGGGGAGCATCCTCTCCAGTTCGAGGAACGTGCATCGCCTGGATGAAGCCAGCGACTCGCCCCAAGTGTCGCGCATGAAGTAAAGTACTACTATACTTGTCATGGTCCGTTGTATTAACGGCATTCCTAAGTTTGATTGGATGAGATGCGTTGAAAACCCTAATTCTATGCGGTGGCCAAGGGACGCGGATGCGCGAGGAAACCGAATATCGCCCCAAGCCCCTGGTGGAGATTGGCGGACGCCCCATCCTATGGCACATCATGAAGATGTACGCCCATTATGGAATGCACGAGTTTGTCTTGTGCCTGGGATATCGCGGGCAGATGATCCGGAATTACTTCTTGCAATACGAGGCGATGAACAATGATTTCACGATCACCATGGGCCAAGAACCCCAGATCGAATACCACAAATCGCTGAACGAAGACCCCTTCAAGGTCACTTTGGCCGAGACGGGGCTGTCGACCATGACTGGCGGACGCATTCTCCGCGCTGCCCAATACTTGGACGATGACACCTTTATGCTGACTTATGGAGATGGTGTCTCCAACGTCGACATCGACGCACTGCTGCGATTCCATCGCCAACACGGACGACTAGCCACGGTGACGGTCGTGCGGTCCGTTTCGCGTTTTGGTATGATGGATGTCGACACCGATGGCAGTGTGCTCCGCTTCGTCGAGAAGCCGGTGAGCAGCACCTGGGCCAGTGCGGGCTTCTTCGTGCTCAATCACCGAGTCCTCTCGTACTTGACCGATGATTCCTGCGTCTTCGAACAAGAACCACTAGAACGCTTGGCGGCAGAAGGTCAAATGGCAGCCTTTCGACACGACGGCTTCTTCTATGCCATGGACACGTACCGCGAGTATCAAGCGTTGAATAAGATCTGGGACGATGGCACTGCAGCTTGGAAGGTATGGTAGTGCCACTGGCCTCCTTCAAAAACCGACGCGTCTTGGTGACCGGACACACCGGCTTCAAGGGTGCCTGGCTGACTCAGTGGTTGACCGATCTCGGTGCGCAAGTCTGGGGGTATTCTTTAGCGTCCCCGACCTCCCCTGCCCTGTACCAACAATTGAACCTCGAAGATCGCATTGAATCGATCGAGGCCGATGTGCGCGATTCCGATCGACTCTCGGCCGTGGTTCGTGATTGGAAGCCTGAGTTTGTATTCCACTTGGCGGCCCAGTCGCTGGTACGCCCCTCCTATGCCGCGCCGGAGGAAACGTTCTCGACCAACGTCATGGGAACGGTAAACCTTTTAAACGCACTCCGCTTGGCAGATACCCGCTGCGCGGCAGTGATCGTCACCAGCGACAAGTGCTACCAGAACAAGGAATGGATCTACAGCTATCGTGAAGCGGACCCCTTGGGAGGCTTTGACCCATACAGCTGCAGCAAGGCCATGGCAGAGTTGGCGACAGAATCGTTCCGCCAGTCCTTCTTTGCAGCCAGCCCGATTCGCGTGGCCAGTGCACGAGCTGGAAACGTGATTGGCGGTGGAGACTGGGCAGTCGACCGGATCTTGCCCGACTGCATTCGGGCTCTCCTGAGCAACGCCGCCATCCAAGTTCGCAACCCGCATGCCCGTCGCCCATGGCAACATGTCCTGGAACCACTGGCCGGCTACCTACGACTCGCCCTGAAGCTAGATGGAGTGGTTGACGAGCCCGGCAACCCCTACTGCTCAGCTTTCAATTTTGGCCCCGCGCCAGCCTCCAACCGAACGGTGCTGGAGGTTGTCCAACAGGTGTTAGTTCACTGGCCGGGAGAATGGTACAACGCTTCGAACCATTCTGCCCCCCACGAAGCCACGCTGCTCGCCCTGGCCAGCGACAAGGCTGCGCAATTACTGGAATGGAGTGGAAAATGGAATTTCGAACAGACGATCCAACACACGGTCGAATGGTATGCACTGACCCATCAACGACATTCACCTGTTGAGATTACTCAACAACAAATTCGCTCCTACCAGAAAATCGCTTTCTAGTCACTGAGCTACCGTCGCTCGCTCCTCATCCACCGATTCGAGAAATGAACGCAATGCACCCTCGCCCCGAGCACAATATCCCTAGCGGTACGGTTACCGCCTGCCAGATCTGCGGATGCCAAGACTTGCATTTGGTGCTGGATCTGGGGCATCAACCCCTGTGCGACACCCTACTGAGCGGCGAAGATCTCGGACGTCCCGAAACAAGTTACCCGCTGCGGCAGATGTGGTGCCCTGAATGCACTCTATCGCAACTGGATTACGTGGTACCGAGCGACGTCGTCTTCCATCCAGCATATCCCTATCGCACCGGCGTTACTCGCGAGTTGGCTGCCTATCAGGTAGAGCTTGCTCAAGCGGTACTCGCCGATCTGGAAGTCCCTGCCGACAGCTTGGTGGTTGACATTGGCTGCAATGATGGAACGCTGCTCACTAGCTTCAGAGATCAGGGACAGCGTGTGGTGGGAGTCGAACCAACCAACATCGCGCAATTCGCGGTTGAAGCTGGGATCGAGACGCTGCAGGCCCCATTTACACCGCAGATCGCGCGCGACATTGTCGACGTGCACGGACCTGCGAAAGTGGTGTCTGCCACCAATGTCTTTGCACATATTGCCAGTCTCGGGGACGTGATCGAAGCTCTCGAAATCCTGGTTGCGGACGACGGTTTCTTCGTCCTTGAAAACCACTACCTGCGCCCAGTCATGGACCGTTTGCAATTCGATACGATCTACCACGAACACCTCAAGACTTACACGTTGCTGTCGCTCGTGACGCTCTTCAACTACTACAATTTCACCGTCGTCGATGCGCACAAAGTCAGTCGCTACGGTGGTAATATCCGTGTCTACGTTGCCAAAGGGCGGGGGGCGACTCCTCACCGCCGCGTGTCGGAACTCCTGGCCGAAGAGCTGCAGGCCGGTTTCAAGGACCCGCAGTACTACCTTGAATTCCGCAAGCAATCCATCAACTTAAAGAACCAACTACTCGCCCTGTTTGTCCAGTGTGCTCAGGCAGACACCCCTATCGTTGGCAACTCGTGCCCAGGTCGATGCAGTACTCTGTTAAACTTCCTCGGTGTGGGGCCAGACCTCATGCCCTACATTGGCGAGCAACCAGCTTCGCTCAAGCTTGGGAAATTCCTACCTGGCATGCACATCCCCATCGTTAGCAACCAACGCATCATCGACGAGCAACCCGAACACGTCATGCTGCTGGCGTGGCACTACGCCACCCCAATCGCTGAACAACTCAGAGAACGCGGACTGCAATCCAATCTGATCGTGCCTCTACCTCAAGTCCAAAACATATAGTGAACCACCGCATGGCCTCAGCTTCCCACGCACAACAGCGGAGCGAACGATTGAAGACGCTAGGGATTATGGGCGGCGGAAGATGGGCTCGCGTGTTGCTGAATGTTGCGCGGCACCTACTCCCCTTAGAGACTCGCATCTTCTGGGGTACAACGCATGGATACGACGCTGCTGTCTCATTTCGGAACGCGGGAAATCTCTCCCATATCACCGTCGTCGATAGCCAGCAATTCCCATTTGGAAACCTCGATGCAGTGGTGATTGCGACCGCCTCGCATTCACACTTTTCCGATGCCCGCCGCAGCCTCGAGTGCGGGGTGCCCACACTCTGCGAAAAACCGCTGGCACTCAACCGCCAGCATGCCTTGGAGCTAGTGCAACAAGCGACCGACCAAGGCACCTTGCTCGGCATCGACCTTGAGTTCTTCTATGCAAACTATGTGCAGGAATTTGCGGCGGCGATCGTTGACATTCCCATCAAACGCATTGATATCGAATGGCATGACCCACGAATCGAACAGCGGCATGGTGAGATGAAACATGCCAATTTTTCAGTCAATATCATCCACGATATTTTCCCGCACTGCTGGTCGCTATTGCGTTGCCTTTCGCCGCAGCACTCCCCTCAAGAGATCAACCACGTTCGCTACCATCCCAGTTCGGGGGTGCAAATCGCCGTGGAGCTGCAAGCAGAAATCCCCTGCCAGATCAATCTCGGAAGGCAATCCGAGAGACGCATTCGCCGAATCGCCATCAACGGGGGAGAGGCAGTGCTCGACTTCAGCACCGAGCCGGGATCATCTCAAATCCTGGGAACCCTCACGCAATACCGCTGGAACGGGGATCGTCCCCTCTCAGGTGCGCTGCGAAGCTTCTTTGATTTGCTCGAACATCCAGAGCGCTATGCCGCCTGGCCGCTCGCTGCACACAACTGCGTGGATTTGATCCCCTTAAGCGAGTCGGCTGTCACTCAGCTGCGAGTCGAGCAAATGCGACAGGTCGAACACGCCTCGCGCGGTGGCTGGGACCTAACGCACGACGATCACAGATCCCTACTGATCGACACCTTCGCGCCAGCCCTCAACGAACAGGGAAAGCTCCACAAGCTTCAATCCGAGGAAGAGCTCTATGAGTTCGCGAAGCAAATGGTCCAAAATCTTTCGGACCACTAGGGTGGCAAGCCCACTAGCGGCAAGCCCCCCTGGCCTAGCGCACTTTTACTGCGAGCGTCTCTACTTAAAGCACCTTGGCTTGATCCGCCAAATACTGCAACGCCTTATCGCTGATATCCTTCCGACACCAAGCACCTGCCCAGCGAATCTTTTGGACCGCTGTATAGGCATTTAGCTTGGCCTTGGAGATCGTATCCCCAAGCGCGGTGACTCCCAGAACGCGTCCACCGTCATTGACGATGGTATCGCCGTCCAGTCGCGTGCCAGCATGAAAGACCTTCACATCCTCAAGTGCGTCGGCAGCATCGATGCCTGTAATGGGACGTCCTTTTTCGTAGTCGCCGGGATAGCCTTGACTGGCCATGACAACGCAAATTCCTGGACGCGGGTCCCACTGCGGTGTATCGATCTGATCGAGAGTCTGATCGACCGTCCCCTCCAGAATGTCCATGATGTCACTCTTAAGACGCATCAAAAGCGGCTGGCATTCGGGATCACCGAAGCGGCAATTGTACTCCAGCACTTTAGGGCCAGCTTGTGGAGTCAACATTAAGCCAGCGTACAGCACTCCGCGAAACGGCTTGCGATTGCGTTTCATGGTATGCACCGTCGGGACCAGTACATGCTCTTCAATCCAAGCCATTAGGGCATCGTCTACGATGGGGGTGGGGCTGTACGCTCCCATTCCACCGGTGTTGGGTCCTGTATCGCCATCGAAGGCGGGCTTATGATCCTGGGCTGCAGGCAATGGCAGAATGGTTCGCCCGTCAGTAATGGCCAACACGGACGCCTCTTGACCATCCAAGCGTTCCTCGATGAGCATCTGCATCCCGGCAGCACCAAATTCCTTGCGGCGAGAAATGCGGTCGATGGCCTCCAAGGCATCATTGCGGCGTTTGCAGACGATCACGCCTTTGCCCGCTGCCAATCCGTCCGCCTTAACCACGACAGGGCAACGGTCGCGCTCCCCTGGAAAGCGTCCCTTGATAAAACGCATGGCGTCATCTGGATCGCGAAATACTTGAAAATCAGCCGTAGGAACGTCCGCTTGCCGTAACAGATTCTTGCAAAATGCCTTGCTGCTCTCCAATTGGGCGGCAACTTGCGTAGGCCCAAACACGCGCAGTTTTTCAGACTCAAAGGCATCGACGATCCCCAGGGCGAGTGGCGCTTCAGGCCCCACGACTGTCAGGCCGATGTTCTCAGTTTTGGCGAACTTCACCAGCTCGGCAATATCATTGGCGCCAATGGACACATTCACCGCATCCAAAGCGGTCCCCGCATTGCCCGGAGCTACGAAAACCTCGTCCACTCGTGGACTCTGTTTGATTTTCCAAGCCAAAGCATGCTCGCGACCGCCGCCGCCAATGACCAAAACTTTCATGTTTTTCTTCGTCGTATAAAACCAAGTTGAACTGGGAAGGCTCGTAGATCGATCGTAGCCAATTCCCACACTACTACAGATTATGATGCCAGGAATGGCGATTGTAGTGGAACTTACCCAGGTTGAAACCCGCAACCGGGTGTCTACTACGGCAGAACCAGCCACTCGGGGGCCTATTCGCGGAAAAGCCCTGTTGGTGAACGCCTAGATGGACTGGATTGATAGAATGAAACAAGCCTCTCCGGTGCCAACGTCATTGCAGTGAGCCAGTTGCCTGATTTCAAGCCATTCAACTCAAACCGCTTCAATCCCATGCCCAATCGCCTCGCCAACAGCTCCAGCCCCTACCTACGCCAGCATCAGGACAACCCCGTCGACTGGTACCCCTGGGGGGACGAAGCCTTTACGGCGGCCAAGGAACAGGACAAGCCAATTTTTCTGTCGGTTGGCTATTCCGCCTGTCACTGGTGCCACGTGATGGAACATGAGAGTTTTGAGAACGAACAACTCGCCGCCATCCTCAATGAACACTTCATTTGCATTAAGGTAGACCGCGAAGAGCGTCCCGACGTCGACCAAATCTACATGCAAGCCGTTCAAATGCTGACCGGCAGCGGTGGCTGGCCGATGAGCGTGTTTCTGTCGCCCGACGGACAACCGTTCTACGGAGGAACGTACTGGCCCCCCGAAGCCCGCGGTGGTCATCCAGGGTTTGGGCAAGTCTTAATGGCCATCCATGATGCATGGATCAATAAGCGAGCGCAGATTACAGAGCAAAGCGCGCAAATCACCGACCACCTGCAGGCGGCCGCACGAGGTCCCGAGGCGGTCGAAGGCGGGGTGAACCCCGCTTGGATTAGCCAAGCCGAAAAATGGCTAGTCGAAAACCACGACCCCCAATATGGCGGTCTTGGGAGCGCGCCCAAATTTCCACACGCAATGGACCTGTCCCTGCTTATCGAGCTCGAAGCCGAATCTCCCAGTCTCGATCGTCAGCAGGCCGTTCAACTCACCCTCGACAAAATGGCGCAAGGCGGAATCTACGACCACTTAGCGGGCGGGTTTGCCCGCTACAGCGTCGATGCGCAGTGGCTGGTCCCCCACTTCGAAAAGATGCTCTACGACAACGCGCTCTTAGCGGTTACCTACGCGGATGCCTTTCGCCTGTGGGGAACGCCAACCTACGCGCAAGTCGTGCGGGAAACACTCGACTACATCCTTAATGACATGACCAACCCGCTCGGCGCCTTCTATTCCTCAGAGGATGCAGACAGTGAAGGCGTTGAAGGCAAATTCTATGTGTGGACGCTGGCCGAAGTCCAAGAGGTCCTAGGGGAATCACGAGCCTCCCGCTTCTGCAACATCTACGATGTCACCGCAGGGGGCAATTTCGAAGGCGAGAATATTCTCAACCTCAAGCAACCGCTTGCCGACCGGGCCAGTGATCTCAAAATTCCCATCGAGCAATTGCAAGCGGAATTGAAAGAGGATCGCGACAAACTCCTCGCGCGCCGCGGACAACGCGTCCGCCCAGGACTGGATGACAAAGTCCTGCTGAGCTGGAATGCGTTGATGATCACCGCCATGACCCGAGGCTACCGCGCCGTGAGAGACCCTCGATATCTTGAGGCGGCAGTCAAAGCCACTCAATTCATTCGCCAGCACATGCTCCGCGATGACGGCACCTTGTGGCATACCTGGCGCGAGGGTCAAGCCTCACTCGATGCCTACCTGGACGACTACGGCTACTTTATCGACGCACTCTGCGAACTCTATCAAATTGCACCTCAGGAAGCGGATCTGCAACTCGCCTGTCAATTGGCTGAACAGCTAATGCAACACTTTAGTGATCCGGCCGGCGGCTTCTACTTCACCTCCGACACCCATGAGACGCTCATCGCCAGAACCAAAGACTTGGCAGACACGAGCGTTCCCAGTGGAAATGCGATGGCGGCCAGCGGCCTGCTTACGCTCTCTCGACTCACCGGAAGGAATGACTTTCGGCAAGCAGCTGAAAGCGCTTTAGCCGCTGCGTCGGGCGTTCTGGCAATATCCCCGCAGGCGGGCGGCCAATCCCTGCGCACCTTGCGACGCAGCCTGAAGCCCTCGTTCGAACTGGTGCTGTTCACTGGCCCAACCACGACCGAAAGTGCGGAATTGGAAGCACTACTGCTGCGACGGTTCGACCCGTTGTCGATTACGCTCTCCTTGGGCGAGCCCCTCCCCAGTGAGAGCCATCAAGCGCTGTGTCCACTGCTCGCCTTTCGCTCGGCAATCAAGGGCCAACCGACGCTGTACGTCTGTCGCGATTCGGTATGCGAGCAACCTTTAACCGGCGCCGGAGTTCGCACCAAACTGTCCCCCTAGAGCAATCTCTTACGTCCAAACTCTCCCGTTGAATGGAACCTACCGTAAACAGCTGCCCGCCCTCGCTTGCGATTCCAACAATTCAACTCACTAAAGACCATTGCCCCCATGCCAGACGAGCCAACGATCCTCGCATCTCTGACCGATGATCAGCCACCGCGCGTGGCTGCGGAACGGCAGTCGCGTCCCCAGGAGCCACCTCCGGTTGCGCCGTCGGACGGCATGCTTCAGCAGTTGTGCGACGAAAAATGGATCATGCTGGCCATACTGTTTTTCGTAACCGCCGCGCTCGGCCTGCCCTGGCTCTGGAAAAGCCGCGGGTTTAGCAAACCAGAAAAGAAATTTTGGACTGTAGTTATTTCGATTTACACGGCACTCATCCTATGGGGCTTTGGTGCCGTGATGTGGTGGAGCTACACTCGCATCACTGAAGCCCTGCAGTGGTAAACCGCAACACGAGCAAGTTGCCCCCCGCCAATCGCTTCAATGCCGGAGATGACGCGGCAGACTAGAAATCAGGATTTAACGATTGAAGTGAGGTGCACTGTGCCTAGGATGCGGGCCCTAGGGTGCGACACGACGCTGCTTAGCGGAGTGTCGCATCGCAAGCCGGCCGGCGACGGGCGCCGACCGTTTGCTCGAGCATGCGCCACTTGCGCAGGCCGATGATGTTTGCGACGTAGCGAACGTTTAGGCAGCTCGTCTCCACGCCGTGCTCGCTTCACCTTCGTAGAATCTCAGATCGGGAGCTTCTTCAGCTTGAACAGCCAATTGCTCCTTGGCTGCTTCGAGCCGAGCCAAGATCGAACGCGTGAAGCGTTGGTTCATCAAGCCTTTTGCCCAAGCCGTTGCCCCGGCCATGCGTCCAGACAACAAGCCCTTGGCGAAGTCCCCCATCGCCGCGCCAGCTCCGCCACCGGAGATTCCGAATGCCACCGCCAACTCGGCCGTTTGCTGCAGCATGACCGGAGATGCCTGGTGATGCGATGCGCCCGTCAAATGAACGGCAGCACCCTCTGCAGCAACGCAATTTAGTCCCAACGTTTGCATAATCCATGCCAATTCAACGTCGACGACCGACAGGTCCAGTCGCTCATTCCAGCCGTCGAGCGCCAACAGCTGTTTGCGACGGTAGAAACCGCATGCCAAGGTGGGACCTGAAACCAGATTGTTGGACCGCGTCTGCTCCACCTCCCCTCGCATCAGGCCACTGGCGCGAACTCGAGTCAAGGGAACGATTCCTGTCGACACGAGTTTGCCATCCACCAGATTCACCGATGCGGTCGTATGCTTGGGATCGGACAAGAGAGCTGAAGCACCCTCGGTCCAACCTTCAGCGACGACGACTCCGTCCAACAACACGTTGACCACGGGTGCACAAGCTGCTCGCAGTCCAGCATTGAGGAGCCGGACACTTCCGCTGCCACTTTCTTCCTCCACGAAGATCACTTCATCGCGCAATGAATAGGGATCGCGATAGCAACCGTCATGCACGACGATCACCTCGCAGTCATCCGGTCGATTCTCTAACACAGAGACCAGCGTGGCCTCCAACCGACTATCATCCTGTCGGTGCGGAATAATTATCGAGACGTTTGGCACAGAACAGTCCTCCTAGATGGCTTGTTAATGGCCAGTATCGAGAGGAGCGGCACCACGGCGATCATTGCGACTGTCATGGACCTTCCTTGGTCGTCAGCGGCGGTAGAACGTTTTCAACTGGAGTGCACAGGACACTGACGCAATGGGCGCGAGCAGCATCAGCTGTTGCTGAAGGGAAAAATCGGATTGGAACGCCCCTAAACTCGACGTTTTCCGCCAGCAACGGATCAATCCGACCAAGAAGGCTATGCGGGACTGGCAAACTAGGCAAAGGATTCTGTTATTTCTCGGCGGAAGGAGATAATTTTTGTGAACTTTTTTCTTGCAAAGAAGTCTTTTACGTGGCAGACTGAAAGTTGGGTAGTCGAGCGTTGCTTAACTATCTGATGAACTTTCCGCGTGTCGCGAGAACGCATCGCGACGGACACGTTTCAGACTCTCCGCAAAACCCTCTAGGCTGAATCTGGTGGTTTGCGTGTTAGAGTGAACACTGTTGTGAAAGGAGGTGATCGCGTGAGTAGAAGTTATTCCAGCCATTGGGGTGCGTCCCCATAGGTAGCCGGCGGGCTGCCCATGGCAGTCATCCCCTCGTGCAGATCACCTAAATACTTGTTCGCGGTAACCCTTCGTGGTTGCGAACAAGAAATTGCACGAGTCATTAATAGCGGGCGTGTTTCTCACTCTGAGTCACACGCCCGTTTTTTTTGCCTCATGGCTTGGCGAAGCGGGCACCCTCACCGCTATTGATTCGACGATTCCGCTTCCTTTACCGCAAAACGCTTACCGCACCACTCCAGCAGCAACGTGGCCGCCGCCGCTAGCATCGCACACCCGACCACTCCAGCAACACTCGCCGGACTTGCCGACGGCCACAGATGCTCAAACCGCTGCTCCTTGAACGGCAATTCAGCAGATTCAGACGTGGCTCTCTGAAATGGCCATATCTTGTACAGCGATCCAAACATTAGCCCGACCAGAAAGGCCAAGGTTCGATCGTAATAGTGCTGCAACAGCCATTTCAATATTCGACTGAATGCTAGCAATCCGACCAAGCAGCCGGCGACAAAGGCTGCCATGACGATCAACCCCTCTAGGGTGATGTCCCCCTTGGGCAACCCCTTGATGAGATCGGTAATCGGGTGGTAGATGCCCAGCAGCAGCAGCACAAAGGCGCCGCTAATTCCCGGTAGGATCATCGCGCAGATGGCCACCGTGGCGCACAGGAATGCGGTGAGCGGAGTCAGATCGCCGTGGAGGGGCTGCTGCAAGCTCAATTGCCATGCCAATACCGCACCCAGCCCAAGGTTCACTACGGCGGACAGCGACCAGCGTTTGATCCTGTGGGCCACCAAAACCGTCGAAGCCAATATCAGGCCGGTAAAGACAGCGTAGGTGTAGGGCAACTGCGTCTCCAATAAATGGGTCAACAGCGAAGCTAGGGCAACAATCCCGCTGGCCATGCCGAGCGCCAATGCCATAAGAAATCGAAAATCGGTATACTCGACCGCCTGCCGCACCTGCCCGTGCCGCAGCATTCCCAGCATTTTGCCGTCAATGCGACTGATCGCCGTTACCAAGCGCTGATAGTGCCCGAGGATCAGCGCCATGGTCCCTCCGGAGACCCCTGGCACAATATCGGCCGCCCCCATACAGACCCCACGTAGCCAACTGATCGCATCACCGGCAAAACCACTATTATTGTCACGCATAGCAAATTCGAACTCGAGTTTGGGCTGGAAAGCTTTTCCACAGCAAGAGGCTTAGCCTAGGGGTGGAAAGCAAACCATAATGAACATTCCACTCAGATACTATAGCTCCCCACTAACCTAGAGCTGCCCGTTGAACGACTACATTTCCGCCATCATTATCGGCATTATCGAAGGCCTCACCGAATTCCTGCCGGTCAGTTCGACTGCCCACATCCGCTTGACCCAAGACCTACTCCAGCTCCCACTCGACGATTCCTACTGGAAAATGTTCGCGATCGTGATTCAGCTGGGGGCCATCCTGTCTGTCTTGGTCTACTTCCGCACTCGCATCGTGGAGTTCGTGCAGAGTTACCCGACGGGACGATCAGGTCTGCGAACGTGGTGGAATCACCCCATCGCACTGGTCATCCTCAGCTTTGTGGTGACCGCCATTCCGTGCTTCATCATGGACAAGTTCATTGGCGACATGCTCGAGAACAAGATGGCGATCGGCTGGGCATTGCTGCTGGGCGGCCTGGTGATGTGGTACGTGGATCGAACCTACAGCCCGCGAGCGACTACCGAGAAGATGGAAGACATGACGCTTCGCCAAGCCATCGTCATTGGACTAACCCAAATTCTGGCAGCCGCCTTTCCTGGCACCAGTCGCTCCATGTCCACGATCGCGGGTGGCCAAATCATGGGCCTCTCACGCTCTGCCGCACTAGAATTCAGCTTCTTCCTGTCGATCCCGGTGATGGTCGCAGCCACCAGTTTCAAACTGCTGCAATTCATCCTCAAGGAAGAAACCGCGGTCAGCACGCATCAATGGGCCGTACTGGCCGTGGGTTTTGTCGTGAGCTTCCTCGTTGCCTGGGTCGTCATTGCCTGGTTCATGACCTGGGTCCGCCGGCATGGATTCACTCCGTTCGCCATCTACCGCATTATCATCGGCATCTTTACGATCGCCTGGGCCTACCGCGAACTCACCTAGTCCCCACACTCCTCCCATCCATCCTCAAGAGCTGCCCAGCACCTCTCCAGCCGGATGAGGGATTTAGCTGGGGTCGGAAAGAATCAGTGCACCGGCGTAGCCGACGACTTGCGATTTGTCGGCGTTGACTTCCGCACTGGTGGCGTAGTCCACTTCTTCGACGCGCAGCGCATGCCCTAATTGCCGAAGTGTTTCGAGCACGAAGGCAGCCGGGACGAGGCCGCACATGGAGATTTCGTTCTCGCTGCAAACTCCAATGAGATGCTCGGGGTCGCACGAGGCCAGGGCATCCAGGGCGAGTCGATCGCGGCGACGGTTCTCCGGGTCGGGCGCATAGTGGTTCATGTCGCTTGAAATGACTAGCAGGGGCTGGGTTTCGAGTGTTCTAATCCACTCGGCCATCTGCACAGCGGCCGCTTGAATGTCGTCCCAACTGCCCCCGTTCAATGCCAGCCCCAACAATTTTGCGTTAGGCGCAAACCGTTCGATGAAGGGCAATTGAACTTCAATCCCGTGCTCTTCTTCATGGGCGGCTGCATCGGCCAGGATGGGGTCTACGGCCGCTGCGAGCTGCTTGGCTAGTTCGGCGTCCCCGGAGATTGCAGTGGTGTGACTAAGTCGCCAGGTTGAGAAGGGACAAACCGACCAATGCACTCCCTTCCGCGTGTGCTTGGGGGAGAGGACAATAATCGTTTTAGAATCCAAATCGGCTACGCGGCGCCACACGTTAGCAGCCACTTGTCCGCTGAATTTCAAGGCCGCATGCGGTACAAGGATAGCGAGAGGAGTTTGTTGACGAACGGATTCCTGCCCATCGAGGAGTGCACCGACAGCCGCTCGGCGCGCGGCATCTTCGGCGGGATAGAATTTGCCGCCAACGGCGGGTGGTCGAATGCCACTGCCCGCCACGGCATTGGGGCCACTGATGCTGATCAAATGCGGCATCGTGGAGACCACGTGCATGGAATGCAGCATTGCATCGCGACTGCTGATCGGCAGATTGCCTCTCAAGAGCTCTCGCAACTCCTCAGCCGTTTTGCGGGGGTCAAACGCAAATCCGCAATGTTGAGCATCGGAGATGACCAGTCCACGCAGGCTGGAGTCGACACCGTCCAAATCGGCCTTGCGTCCCCAGCCGTGCAAGGCGGGGTCAAACCCTAGGGTAATCCCAATCTGTAGCTGCCCTGCGAAACGATCTTGCTGAAACATGCCAGCAGCTCGCTGACACATCTGAAACAGAGTGGACTGCAAGGGAATGCCCGGTCGCAAGGAGACTTGCAAGGCACTCCCCTGGCGCCGAGCAGACTCTTCCGACTCTTCAGCGCCCCACTGCATGGACAGGACGATGGCGTTGACCGTCATGTCTGGGAGCTGGGGCACTACATAGCTTGGAGTCCCACCAGTGGCCATCGCGACGATGTTTCCGCCCGCCAACTGAGCGTAGGCCGACAGCTGCTCCTCAGAGATAGGTAGCTCATTGGAGGTCGGAAGATTTAGTGGCAGGAGCTCCGCCAGACTTCCCCCCATGGGCTCCCCATGGAAGGTCATAACCTTGACGTCATCCTCTTCCCAAGCACCGATGGGCAAGCCTGCTTTGAGGCACACTGCTTGTAGAAAGCGAACGCCATCCAGCTTGCGTTCCACGGCAACGCTCGGGAGCAGCAAACCGCTCTGCTGACCACGTTGGACCATGACCCCCTGTTTGCCGATGCTGATTGCCTGTGCGCGAGCAGCGCCTTCGGCAGCGATGGGCTGGAAGGGCCCAAGGAGGGTTACATCAATTGTCAGAAAAGGCAGTTCACAAGGTGAAATCGGAGCAAACCGATTGTCTTCTTTGGCAGTTCGCTGAGCAGCCGCCACGATGGCCGCCCCCAACGTCATCGGCTTGCCCAAAACACCGCAACACCCCCGCAGGACTTCGCCGCGTTTCAGCGTAACAAAGGCCCCCATGACGATGCGTTGCCCCAAATCGCCTAACATCTCAGGAGCCGATTTAACCGGTTGCCCGAGAGTCGCCTCGGCTACCCAACTGGCCGCTGCCTGCACGACACTGTGCCGCTGTGCCGCTTTCATGCCTTCGAGCTTCAGAGGGCCCTGGGCTGCAACTGCGGCCGCGGGAGTGGAAGACACTGACACATCGGAATTGGCGCTCATTGATTCCAGGTCCCTTTGAATATTCACACATCCGGCACGATCTGCCTACACGGCTAGAGTCCTCCCAGCGAGTTGAAAGGGGTAGCGTGTAATCCTGTTGGATCGGTTCTTAAGCGATCAACCATGCGAAGAATTTGCTGAAATGAAGGGATCTAGCAGCCCCCCGCCTCTACTCCTCACGCGAAGCATAAGTCTGACATATTCCGCACACTCCCTCCAATTGTAACTTACTGGTCGCCCCGCCGACCACGCCTTACTCCTCCAACAAAGCGGCATAGATCCCCAAGGCATCCTCCATAAAGGTCTTAACCTCTTCGACCTTCAGCCGACTTCGCGGATGATAGAGGATGAACCCTTGAAATCGAGCTTCCAGATACACCTGAGGATATTTAAGGAGCGCATGGCGACGCGCGGGAGTCATGTAGTTGCGAACATTTTGCTCGCTGGGGCTGCGGAGGTAGAAGGCCTTGGAGAATTCAGGATCCTCCTCGAAATCAATATCCTTACCGGTCATGAATTCGGCAAATCGCTGCCAAAACGACTCGGGGGTCAACGTGAACTCCGGAAGATGTAGCCGATCGGAACTCGCCATCATCACGCTCTGGCGGTGGACCGACTTATTTTTCCCCGAGCCGGTTACATACTTAAAGTCGAACACCACCATCCTAAGCTCTCCGGAATCCGCCACGATCGAATTGGTGGATTCCTGGGAACGGCCACGACTGGCCAGCGGAAAGACGTTGAAGTCGATCTCATCGGTTTGCAGCAACCGGTCATGGCAACTCAGCCCCATCGCCTCCGCTTCTCGCTTGAAGGAGGCGCGTCGCTCTTTTTCCTTGAGTGAGCTGTAGAAATGGACGCCTCCCATGATCAGGAGCACCCCTACGATGATAACGATGGTCGACAACTGCGTACCTCACTACTTTTTAATGTTGAATCCTCGACGCTAGAGAAGTGCACCTACTTCACCTCGTAGTACCCCTCTTCGACGAAGCCACGATCACCGACAGCCTCCCAGCTCATGCGATGCGCGGCGGGATCTTGCTGAATCGTGAAGGTAATCGACTCTTCGCCGAGCATACCTGTCCCGGTAAAACCACCCCCGTTTTGGGCAGTTAGAGTGACATCGGTTAGATTGAGCGATTCCTTGACTTTTGCTGAGACTTTCTCCTCCCCCCAGGTGCCAGGGTTTTCCGCACAACCCATCAAGCCCAGAACGGAGGACAAACACGCAACTCTGAGCAGATTCTTTGCGAAATGCATCCCTGGTTTCCTTTGCAAAAACGGGATTTGTGCGATAACAGAGGGATGTCAAAACAATCCCCCCCCAAGGCCAAAGTGTACCATCTCAGCTCTAATCATACTGGGCTGACGCTCGCTGGAGCCCTCAAAGAGCTCTCGGGCGAAGGGGCTTCGTGGAACCAGGTCAAAAAGCTGATCAGCCGCCGCTGTGTCCAGGTCAACGGGAACCTCTGCTTGGATGAAGCCCGGAGAGTCTCGGAGAAAGACATTGTCAAAGTCTTCGAGCAACCCCAGGCCAAGCCGGTGGAACCCAAGGATGTCAAAATTGCCTACATCGACGAACACTTAATCGTGGTCGAAAAACCTGCGGGCGTTACCAGTGTGCGGCATGTCGCTGAAAAAACCATTTCGACGCGCCGACGCCAACTGCAGCCGACGATGGAAGAGCTGTTACCGCCGATCCTGGCCAAGCTCCAACACTTGAGATGGCCTCCGCTTCCGCCCAAGGGGATGAATCGCGGGCGGTTCGAAACCAACGTCAAACGCCGCAAGAACCAAAAAACGCAGCCGATTCAGAATTCGAAGAAGCTCCCACCTGAACTCCAGGTCATTCCCGTGCATCGACTCGACCGAGACACGAGTGGACTGATGCTGTTTGCGCGACATCGCGACGCCGAGCAAAAATTGGTGAGCATGTTTCGTCGCCATACCATTCAGCGCGAGTACTTGGCAGTGTGCCGAGGGCAGGTGCAACCTCAAACCATCACGTCACTGCTCGCCCGCGATCGAGGCGATGGTGTGCGCGGTTCCGTTGCGGAAGATGCCAGTGACGAGGAAAAGCGGGGAGCCCTGAAAGCGGTGACGCACATCGTCTCGGCAGATCACTTTGGAAGTAGCGATTCCCATCCCGGGTATTCGTTCATTCGCTGCCAGCTTGAGACGGGGCGCACCCATCAAATCCGCATCCACCTCTCCGAAGCCGGACACCCACTATGCGGTGACAAGATCTACCACCGCCAAGCAGATGGAACGACCATCAAAGACTCCAGTGGCGCCCCGCGACAAACGTTGCATTCCGATCACTTAGAATTCACGCACCCCATCACCGGTCTGCACCTACGTTTTGATATGGCCACACCACTAGAATTGACCCGTTGGCTCAAACGACTGCGCGGTGAATAGAGAACCGATGGCATCTCCCAAGAAACCGCTCACTGCCACCAATGCAACCGCCAAGCTGGCTGTCGCAGCAGCCAGAAAGCTCAACCGCGAAGTCGCGAAGCTCGATTTTCGCGAGGTCGTTCCCTGGGTCTACAACCCACTCGATTACGCCTGGCTTGCGCACGAGCAGTACCTCCTCAAGTATGCGCGGCCGAGCTGTCGCGTGCTGTTCTTAGGCATGAACCCGGGCCCGTGGGGAATGGCGCAGTCCGGCATCCCCTTTGGCGAAATCGCGATTGTCAAAGATTGGCTGAAGATTGACGCAGTCATTAAGAAGCCGACGCCAGAGCATCCGAAACGCCCTGTCGAAGGGCTCGCGTGCGGGCGTAGCGAAGTCTCCGGTCGACGGCTGTGGGGGTTGTTCCGCGAACGGTTCCCCAACCCGGACGATTTTTTTGAAACCTATTTTGTGACGAATTACTGCCCCTTGGTCTTCATGGAAGAGTCGGCGCGAAATGTAACGCCAGACAAACTGCCCGCGGAAAGTCGCGCCGCGCTGGAAAGGGTTTGCGACCAACACATCCTGCAGCTGGCTGAAGCCCTGGCACCCGAGTGGATCGTTGGCGTGGGCGCCTTTGCCGAGAAGTGTGCGCGTCGCGCCGTGGAAGCGTGGTCGCAGAATAAGCCGCGCAGCCAACCACCCCAGGTGGGGCGAGTCCTGCACCCCAGCCCTGCCTCCCCAGCCGCCAATCGCGACTGGGCTGGTACCGCGGCGGCACAATTGTCCGCAATGAATGTTTGGTAAACACGATTCCGCCACCCGGCGATCAGGTCCATCCCCCCTGCCCGCCCGCTGGTCGGGGTCTGTCAGCGGATTCATCGGAAGCGGCGACACCCAACAATCCCAACCCCCTACAAGGCCTATCGATGAAACGCGTTGTGCTAGCCATGAGTGGTGGAGTCGACAGCTCTGCCGCAGCCCATCTCTTGCTCCAACAGGGATTTGACGTAGTCGGCGTCTTCATGCGGCACGGTGAGGAGTCGGTGGAAAGCTGCCAACTTCCCGACGGCACCCCGAACCCATTGCTACCGATTTTGCAGGGCCGCACCGACCACAAACAGGGCTGTTGCAGTGCCACCGACGCCATGGATGCACGGCGGGTGGCAGACAAGCTCGGCATCCCCTTCTACGCATTGGATCTACAAGCCGATTTTTCGCGAATCGTCGACTACTTCGTGGACGAGTATACGCATGGGCGGACCCCCAATCCCTGCGTGCAATGCAACAACTGGATTAAGTTTGGGCGACTCTTCGACTATGCAGACAGCGTCGATGCAGAATTTGTCGCCACCGGCCACTATGCACAGCTCGTCGAACGCGACGGGCAAACCGCCCTCATCCGGGGCGTGGATGAAGCCAAGGACCAATCGTATGTCTTAGCTGGCATTGACCGCAAGTTCCTACCTCGGATGCTACTGCCAGTGGGAAAGTTTGTGAAACCCGAAATCCGTGAACTGGCTGGCATGGCAGGACTCAAAGTGGCCAACAAGCGAGATAGCCAAGAGATCTGCTTTGTGACCAGCGGCAAACATGGCGAATTTGTGCGATCGCGCTCGGGAGCGACCACGGCTGGCAACTTCGTGACTACAGACGGTCGCGTCGTCGGCCAACATCCGGGCATTGAGAATTTCACCATCGGCCAGCGCAAAGGGCTGGGGATCGCTCTAGGTGAACCGCACTTTGTACTCCACATCGACCCCGAAACCCATGCGGTCGTCTTAGGCTCCAAAGAAGAGTTGCAGCAGCCCAGCCTGACTGCCACAGAGGCCAACTGGTTGATGGATCCTCCCAATCTCCCCTTCACGGGGTCGGCTCAGATCCGCTACAACAGCGGTGCTGTGCCAGCAACCATCACCCCCCTGGCTGAGGACGGCTTCCGTGTCGACTTCTTAGAACCGGCCAGTGGCATTGCCCCGGGACAGTTGTGCGTGGTCTACCAACAGGATCGGGTCCTTGGTGGTGGCTGGATCGCCTAGCCCTGCGCCTGCTCACGACTCCGCAGCGTTTGCCGAAGCGCCCCTGGAACAGGCCACCTACCCTTGATTGGAATGCACCTCACAACACGCTATACTCCATAGCGTTCCCACGTTCCGCACCCCGCGGAACACCGATTAGCCCTCCCCCGAGCGAAACACAATGATTGCAACCCTATTTGCTCAAGTAAACATAAATCCCGCGATGATCGCGTGGTGGGTCGTGATCGGTCTTCTAGGCCTGGTTGCCCTGTTTGTAGCAGTTGCCTTTTTCGCCTTCGGCACCCAGTGGATTCAGGCTTTCGCCGCCAGTGCGAAAGTGTCGATGTTCAGCCTCGTTGGGATGTACTTCCGACAAGTCAAAGCTCCGATGATCGTGCACGCCAAGATCATGGCAGCTCAAGCCGGTTTGGATATCACGTCGCGCAACGGTATTTTGACCCAACGACTAGAGGCTCACTACTTGGCCGGTGGCAACGTGATGAACGTGATCCAAGCCATTATCGCGGCACAACGCGCCGGCATTGATCTCGATTTTGACCGCGCGGCGGCGATTGACTTGGCCGGCCGTGACGTCCAGGATGCCGTGCGAACCAGCGTACATCCCAAAGTCATCGACTGCCCAGACCCACGACGTAGCGGCAAGGCAACTCTCAGTGCGATTGCCAAGGATGGAGTGGAGTTGCGAGTTCGGACGCGAGTTACGGTGCGAACCAATCTTGAGCAATTGATCGGGGGAGCCACGGAGGAAACGATTATCGCGCGCGTCGGTGAGAGCATCATCAGCTCAATTGGCTCTAGCGAATCACACCAGACGGTGCTTGAGAATCCCGACATGATTTCCCGCACGGTTCTTCGCCGAGGTCTCGACGCTCAAACCGCTTTTCAAATCGTTTCGATCGACATTGCAGACATCGATGTCGGCGACAACATCGGAGCTCGGTTACGTGCCGATCAGGCCGAGGCTGACGTCCGCGTCGCGCGGGCCCTGGCGGAATCGCGACGCGCTGAAGCCATCGCGACGGAACAAGAAAATCGAGCTAGCGTGAGCTCCAACCGGGCTGCACTAGTGCTGGCCGAAGCGGAAGTGCCACGCGCTATGGCACTCGCCTTCCGAAAAGGAAACCTGGGCCTCATCAACAATGGCAAGCACGGCGAGTAGGCGACGCCTCCCACCGGTCGCGCCGCAGCCTGAGCCCATGTGAGTAGACTTGTTCCGTGAGTAGACCTTGAGTAGACGCAGCGAAAGAGTAGCATTCCCTGGTGGCAATGGTCATGAGCTGGCAGGCATTCTCGACCTGCCCGACTCGCTGCCACTCGGCACGGCCCTATTTACCCATTGCTTCACCTGCAACAAGGACTTGAAGGCAATCGTACGGATCAGTCGTGGATTGGCCGAAGCGGGCTATCTGGTGTTGCGTTACGATTTGACGGGACTGGGGCAAAGCCAGGGTGACTTCGCACAAACCAGTTTTTCGACCAACCGCGCCGATTTGCTGGCTGCTGTCTCATTTCTTGCGACGAACTACACCTCCCCCGATTTTCTAATCGGTCACAGCTTCGGCGCTGCCTGCAGCCTCTCCCTGGCCCAACAGATCGATTCGGTGCGCGGTGTCGTGTCCGTGGCGGCCCCCAGTGAAACCCATCATCTAGCCGACCTGCTGCAGAAGATGGATCCGAGTATCTCGCCCACATCTCCAGGAAGCGTATCGATCGGCGGACGCGAGTTTACCATCCCACAATCGATGCTCGATGACTTCCGCCAGTATGACCTCTCCGCTGCGCTGCACGAGCTGACCAAACCCACACTCTTGTTTCATAGTCCGGTTGATGAAACACTCGCGTTTGCACACGTGGAGCGCATCTATGAACTACTCGTACGGCGAGATGCAAACACACTTCCACCTGCTCCAACCAGTCTCATCTGCCTTGATGGAGCTGACCATTTGCTCACGCGTTTCCCCCACGACATTCCCTTCGTGATTGCCACCATGGCCGCCTGGTTTAACCGGCAAATCGCCTAGATGAACATTCGCAACTGATGCATCGAGCGATCACCTTGCATCTGGTGACTGAGGCTCCCTATTTGGTCGAGCTGTTCGATGCTATGGCAAAGTTTCTGCTGGCTCGCCATGGAGCTAAGCAACGGGACTCCGCACTTCCTCGGAACGAAAGCCGAGATTGCCATAGCGGTGGTAATCATGACAAACACTTTGCTCGCGCACATACCACAACAATTCAATGCGTCCAAACGGACAAACGGGTTCTGCGGCCACAAAGATGAAATACTTGTCTGCCGCTTGGCGAACTGCGGGAGGCACGCGTTCGGATCCTGCGTACCTCACACGATCGACCTGCCCCTGCGCAATGGCTTCGATCAACGCTTCATCGGATTCTTCAATGAATTCCATGTCTCCGGCCCATACACGGGTCAAAACCTCAAGTCCTTCGACAACTTGGGACTGAACCCCTGCGGCATGGCTAATCGCCGCGCGTCCCCCGGCAGCCACTACGGCGACAGCCCGCAGGTAAATTTCTAAAACACTATCCTCGGGCATCACTCGGATTCGAACATGTGTCATGGGTTGATAGCGCCGCAGGTTGTCTTGCCCCACCAACCGCAAGGTATCGTGGGAGCGCCGAATCTCAGAGACTGCAAAACTGTCGTAGTCGAGGATCGCGTCATGCAACTGCTGCCACTGCGAGTCCTTCAACTGCTGACGCAATTTCTTGGCAGTCGGGCTGCGCAGCGTTTGCAACTGCTGCCACATGGCAGACAAAGGTTCTAACTCCGGGGCCAATTCCGCGAGGGGCGTCTGTTCCGGCGCAGAGGGAGTGAGGCACTCAGCATCCGATTCCTCAAGCTTCGCAAAATGCATTAACGGAATGACATAGTTGGGACCGCCCGCTTTGATACCGGGTCCAAAGGCGCTCTTCCCCATTCCACCAAAGGGCTGCCTCAATACGATAGCACCAGTCGTAGGACGATTGATGTAGAGGTTCCCGGCTTGCAAGCGTGACAACCACACCTCTTGTTCACGGTCATCGAGACTCTCCAATCCACTCGTTAGACCGTACCCGGTCTGGTGCACTAAATTGATCGCTTCGTTCAAATCCCGGTACGACATCACCCCCAGGACGGGCCCGAACAACTCATTGCAATGCGTAAACCCACCTGGTTGAACACCCCATTTAACTCCTGGGGAATAGAGACAGGGGTTATCGTCAAGATCGCGTGGCATGACGGCCCACGACTCGCCTGGCTCGAGCTCTTTCAAACCGCGTGCCAAATCATCGATGGGAGGTCGAATGAGCGGCCCCATTTTCGTCTTCAAATTCCAGGCCGATCCGACCGGCATACTTTCTACCGCATCGACCAGTGCTTCGCGGAACCGCTTGTCGTGGTAGACCTCGGCCTCTAGGAGCAGCAGGCTGGTCGCGCTACATTTTTGCCCGGCGTGCGAGAAGGCGGAATGCAGAACATTCTTGATTACCAAGTCGCGGTCGCTGAGGCTGGAAACGATCGTCGCATTTTTTCCGCCAGTTTCGGCGAGCAAGTGCAAGTCGGGACGCGCGGCGAGAATACGTTGGGCCGTTTCAGTACCGCCGGTAAGAATTGCATACTGGATGGCTGGATCGCTCAGCAAATACTTCCCGGCATGGGAGCCGGAGCAAGCCACAAACTGCAAGACATCGCGCGGCACGCCAGCCGCCCAAAAGCACTCGCACAGCACGCGGGCTGACAGAACCGTATCGGAGGCAGGCTTCAAGATCACGGTATTGCCGGCTGCCAGTGCGGCTGCAATTCCACCACAGGGGATGGCGATCGGAAAATTCCAAGGACTGATGACAACCACGGGGCCCACGGGCCGCGCCCCCCAGCGTGGCTTAGCGAACAACGCCTGGGCCGTTTGAGCGTAGAACTCGACGAAATCGATCGCTTCCGAGATTTCTGGATCGCTTTCCTGCAGGGTCTTACCGGAGTCAGCCATGGCCGCCCCGGCCAAGTCGGCGCGACGCACGCGAACTTCCTGCGCCACTTTGCGCAATAGTGCGTAGCGCGAAGCAACGTCCATTGCCCCCCAGCCGTGTGAATCTCGCTGGGCGCAGGCGATAGACTGTGCGATCTGCTCAGGGCTAGCCTGCCGATACCGGGCCACCACAACCCCGGGACGAGAGGGATCCATTGTCTGAGCTTCTGAGCCTTCCCCCGGCACATCTCGACCGGCGATGGTCAAAGGAATCTCGGTGGCCTGAAGATCGCAACGCGGCTGCCAAGAATCGACGACCGACTTGGCCCAAGCCGCATTCTGCCGCAGGCCAAAATCGGTATCGGGTTCGTTGACGAATTGCTGCCAGGAGCTTGAGGGGGCAGGTTGTTGTGGAGGCAGGTTGCGATCTTGCGTCCGGCGCGGGCTGCTAGCGGCGCTCTCCAACCGCTCCATGGAATCGAGAAAAATCTGCTCCATCTTGCGCCAATCGGGGCTGTCCACTTCAATTTTGAAGGCGTGCCTCAAAAAATTGTCGGGCCCCGTATTCTCATCCATTCTCCGCACAAGGTAGCCAATCGCATAGATAAAATCATCCTTCCTACAGGCTGGTGCGTAGAGCAAGAGATTGTCGATCAATTCGTGCAACGCCCGGCGTTGGTGGTTCGCCATGCCCTCCAGCATCTCAAACTGCAATTCATCGAGCACACCATACTTGGAGGCGAGAACGATCGAGAAGGCGACTTCGAACAGGTTGTGGCTGGCAATTCCCAATTTGACGGCGGCTAGATTCTCTGGTTGCAAGCCGTAGGCCACCATGCGTTTGAAGTTGGCGTCGGTATCGCGTTTTTCATGGTAGGGAGCTTGAGGCCAACCGCGTTGGCTCGCCTCAACCTTTTCCATTTCCATATTCGCACCTTTGACGAGACGGATCGTCACGGGCGCCGCTCCAGTAGCGACACGTCGCTTAGCCCATTCGGTAATCTCTTGCTGCACTTGAAAACTATCGGGCACGTAAGCTTGCAGGGCGATACCGGCGCGCACCTGCTCGAATCCGGGCCGATCCAAGGTCATCATGAAGATGGAAGAGGTTAATTGCAGATCGCGATACTCCTCCATATCAAGGTACACAAACTTCGTGACATGCGTCCCATCTTGGCGTTGAAATCGATTGCGTTGGGCCGCTCGATAGAGCAGTTCTAAGCGATTGGCCACCGTCCGCATGGACTCGGCGCGGGCCAGGGTCGATATTTGGGAATAGAGGGTTGAAATTTTGACGGAGACCACTTCCACTTCGGGCATTTGCAGAGCGGACAAATACGATTCGAGTCGCAGTTGTGCCTCCTCTTCGCCAAGCATGGCCTCGCCCAGGAGATTGAGATTCATTCGCACCCCTTCTGCCCGTCGCGCCTGCAGGTGGACGCGCAACATTTCGGGTTCAGCGGGGAGAATAACGTTGGCGGTTTCCTGTCGCATTTTCTCCTTAACCAGCGGAACCGAGACTCCCGGAAGATAACCACCGAAAGACTGAAAGCCACGCAGCATGGTGCGATCCACAGGGCTGAAAAAACGCGGAATCCCCTGCACGTCGAGAATATGCACCAACTGATCTGCCGCTCGCGCAGCCCGCTGGCTGCGAAACGCTTGATCGGTCATCTGAGTGAGGATCGCCTTGTCGCGAGGGTGCTGGACCATCCGATCCAGCTCCGCTTGTTGCCGCCTCTCTGCAGGGGTTTGCAATTGCTTTGCTCGAGTCTGCAACTGCCGAGCGAGGCGGACAGCGACTGTCGCGACACTCTTCAAATCGGACGTATCACAACTTTGCAAATCGTTTGCAAGAAATTGATAATCCACTTTAGAACTCGTCTGCATCGATAAACTCTACCGTATTAGGAACATCTTGGTTACTCGTCAAGGACGGTGTTGTATCACGACTAGCTAGACTAGCATCACCCTCCGCCAACAATCTTTCTAATTCAGCCCGCGAACTGCTGGCCCCCGAAACATGCCCCCGAGAATCCTCGATCTGCGCCACAATAGCGGTAATGTTATCCGCCCCGCCCCGCGCATTGGCTATTTGAATCAAGGCTTCGCACAGCGGTTGGGGCTCTTGTTCGTTCAGCAGCATGCCACGCAATTCGGCATCACTAATATATCGATACATCCCGTCGCTGCAGATCACGATCTGATCATGAGGTTGTAGTTCAACGCGATGCAATTCAGCCTGCACCTCATTGGCTCCAGCCCCCAGAGCGTTGTACAAAACGTTGTTCCAAGGAGAATTCTGGGCTTCCTCTTGGGTCATACTGTTCTTTTCAACCATTTGTGAAGATACGGTATGATCGTGGGTTACCTTGCGCAGCTCATCTCCCCGCATCAGGTAGCATCGACTATCACCTGCATGCACGACGTACATCCACGGCCAGACGATGCAAGCCATCGTCAACGTCGTCCCCATTCCTTGCAAGTCGCTCAACCCTTTTGATTCGAGCTCGATGGCATGATGAGCGCGTTTCAGCATGATCTTGAGTTCATCAACAAATGCTTTCTCACGCTCCGGTATGGCGACATCCGCTTGCAATAACCAGTGGGTGGAATTGACAAACTGATGCACGAGCAATTCGATCGCCAATCGACTGGCTCGGCTGCCTCCCTTGTGGCCTCCCATGCCATCCGCCACCATCATCAACTTGGCGAGCGGCTCTCCAAACTTGCACGTGGGTACCTCCGGTTCCAGACTTGCCGCCTGCACCAACATCGACTTATGAAGATCGGCAATAAAGAACTGATCCTGGTTCGAATCTCGCTTCTTGCCGATGTCCGTTTGTCCCGCGCAGTTGATCTTTATAGGCATGTCCGCCCTTCAATGCTGGATATATATACGTATTGCCTACGCATTCTAGTAACAAGCGGACCTAAGCGTACAGTCTGAGGTCAAGTTCCGGTGGAAATTGCGCCGAGTAAATTTGCACCGAGAACTCCCGAGTTAGTACTAGCCAACTCCAATTCGACGAACCATGATAAACTACTGCTTCCGCACGCGCGCCTGCTTCATTAAATCGCTGATTCTATGCCTGCACCCACCGCTCACTCATCCGCATTCGGAGTCCTGGAGACCACGGGTTGGACTCCTGCCATGGTTGCTTTGGATGCCATGGAAAAAACGGCCACGTTTGAGCTCTGGCAAGTCGAGCTCAACGACTTCCTGGGCACCTGCATCAAAATCCGCGGAGCCGTCGATCAGGTCAGCACTGCAATCGATGCGGGTTATTCCGTAGCCGAGCGCATGCAAGGCAACCCTTTCCGAAGTGTTATTTCGCAATTGAGCTCGGGTGGTACGAAAGGGATCGAAAGTCGCGTCGAGTTCAATCAACTCATCCAACAAAATGTTGTCAAACTCCCCACGCCAGCCTCCAACCATACTTCAGACGATAGGGCGAACTCTGTGAGTAAAGTCTCGGTCCAAGCACTCGGGTTTATTGAAACGCAAGGTTTCACTGCCGTTTTCGAAGCAATTGACACCGCCTGCAAAGCGGCTCAGGTCGAAGTTGTGGGTAAAGAGAAATTGGGAGGGGGATACGTAACCATTGTCATTCGTGGTGACGTCGCAGCGGTGACCGCCGCTATCGAAGCGGCTCGCCCCAAAGTAGACGGACTCGGCAAACTGGTCGCGGCACATGTAATTGCCCGCCCAAGCCCTTCGGTCCTCGCGCTACTCCCCTAACAGCCCCCTACCAGCTTGGTAATATAATTCCTTACCAACGGCACTGCGCTACCGGTGCGCAGCCCCAATGACTCCCTCGAATCATCCTCTAGGAATTGGTCGCCATGCGCAAACTCTCGCTGTCACTCTTGCTTCCTGCCCTCTTCTGCATCAATGCCCACGGCGATGAAGGAATGTGGCTGTTCAACGCACTCCCCACTGCACAGCTTAAACAAAAGTACGATTTCGATGTAACGCAAGAATGGACCAATCACGTGCGATTGGCCAGCGTTCGATTTAACTCCGGTGGTTCGGCTTCCTTCATTTCCAGCAATGGCCTGGTTTTAACCAACCACCATGTGGCAGCGGACACACTCTACAAGCTTTCGACCCCTCAACGCAACATTGCCGATGAAGGCTATTACGCAACGTCGCCTGAACAGGAACTGAAAGCTCCCGATCTGGAGTTGAACCAACTGGTGGCCATTCGCGATGTCACCGAGGAGGTCAACGCCTCGGTGCAAGAGGGAATGCCTGCGGGAGAAGCCTCCAAAGCTCGGCAAGCTGCGATGGCCCGCATCGAACAACAATCCAAAGATGAGAGCGGCTTGCGAAGTGACGTGGTTACCCTTTACGGCGGCGGACGGTATCACTTGTATCAATACAAACAATACACTGACGTGCGTCTGGTCTGGGCACCGGAGGCAAAGACTGCGTTTTTTGGTGGCGATGCAGACAACTTCGAATACCCACGCTTCTGCCTCGACGTCACGATCTTCCGCGTCTACGAAAACAACCAACCCGCCAAGATCGAACACTTCCTAGAAGCCAACCCGAACGGTGCACAGGCGGAAGAGCTGGTTTTTGTGAGTGGCAATCCTGGACGCACCCAACGCATCCTGACCGCTGAAGCGCTGGAGTACCAACGCGATCACCGCATGCCTCGCGTCCTAGACCTACTCCGCCGCAAAGAGATTTTGCTGCAACAGTACGCGCTGGGTGGCCCTGAACAAGCGCGCCGTGGTCATGACGAATTGTTTGGAATCCAGAATTCGCGCAAAGCCTACACCGGGATGCTCGAAGGACTCCAAACTCCTGGATTTATCAACAGAAAACAAGAATCAGCAGCGGCCTTGCAAGCCGCCGCTGGCAGTGATTCTGCTTGGAAGACGATCGCCGCCGTTCAGCAAAAGCGAATCGAACTGCAGTCACGCACCGGCAGCCTTCGCAGCCAGCTTTACGGGATCGCTGAAGACCTGGTGCTGATGGCCGCCGAAGACCAACTCTCGAGCGGCGAGCGATTGCGGGAATTCCGCGATTCTAACCGCCAATCACTGGAGCAAGCCCTCTTCTCACCAGCTCCGCTCTACGACGACCTAGAACGAGTGCAACTCGCCGATGAACTCGCCCGCTTTGCTGAAACTCGCGGTGGCAGCGATTCGCTCGTTCAACAAGTCCTGGCTGGCAAGAGCCCTCGGCAGCGCGCGAGTGAACTGCTCGCGGACACCCAACTGTTCGATGTCGCCGCGCGCAAAAAGCTGGCCGCCGCCGGTACCTCTGGCATCGCGAACAGCCAAGACGCACTGATTCAGTTGGCAAAGATCCTGGAACCGGAATACCGAGCTCTACGCACCCTGACAGAAGAGCTCGATGAGCAGGAACGCCAAGCCTATGCCACGATCACCGAAGCCAAATTCTCCGCGGAAGGAGAGTCGGTTTACCCCGACGCAACCTTCACGCTACGCCTAGCCTACGGCGCCGTAAAGGGATACCAGGAAGACGGGCAAGACATCCCTGCAAACACCACGCTCGGCGGCGCCTTTGAACACGAAACAGCCCACGGGAAGACGGATGACTGGATTCTCCCAGAAAGCTGGCATGCCGCCCGCGAACAGCTCGACGCGTCGACTCCGTTCAATTTCGTTTGCACCGCCGACATCATTGGCGGCAACTCCGGTTCGCCCGTCATTGATCGTGAAGGAAAATTGGTAGGAGTCATCTTTGATGGCAACATTCAAAGTCTCACCGCTGACTTCTACCACAGCGAAACCCAAGGCCGAGCCGTGGCGGTACACATCGCCGCCGTGCTCGAGGCGCTCGACAAGGTCTACGACGCCCAAGCATTGCGCCAGCAAATTGGACACTAGTGGATTGCCTGCATTAGGCTTGAGGGGGAGAAGGTAGCGGACAAAACTGCGACTCCCCCTGCTTTACCGGCGCGAGAGAACTCGCTACCTCGCCCACTAGCCTGAATTCAAATTGAGACAAAGCCCTTGCGCTCACGCAGACTTCAGAGCATCGGAGAAACCGTCCCTAGTAGACGTGGAAGCGGGCCATGAAGAAAACGCTGACCTGGTAAATGCCACACCAACCCGGAAATCCATTCTGCAAGAAGCCCAAGTGCGCGGTCAGCTCTAAGCGCCAGAGGCAGCACATATTGAGAAAAGGCTCCGCCTCACATTGAGACGCGCGTCTCAATTCGTTGCAAAACTCACCAAACTTCTCCTTGCCCGCAATGCTTCGATGTGCTCAGCCGAAGGAATTTTCTCGCCAGACTCAAGCGAAAACGCACTTTTCGCTATCTGTTTTGAAAAGCGAACAACTTTGGCACGCAACTCGCTTTAGTCTTCTTTCGATCCAGCAATTTTGCTGGCACCCGTTCGTGTTCTCTCGAACAATCTCGGTACCGCCAACGGTAGCGATGCATGTATCTGAAGAACTTGCAACGCCATCGATTTGCTACCGATAGAAGGGAAGCTCAGCTTCCAAAGCTTAGCGAGGTGCACCCGCTAAGACCCCCAACATCACTTTTCACCGTAGTACCAACAGACAGGAGTTATTGAAGTACAAAACAACAATGGGCGAGGCGGCGTGGTATTTTTTACTTTTCCTCACCGCAATTTTGTAACACGATGCCTCCCCACCGCGGGCGTCCTCTCAACTTCGAGGGGGCGCCTTTTTTCGTTGCGCGACCCGGAAGAATTCTCTCGCGCAGGCAGAAAACTATGCAAAAGTCCTGCGGCACCCAATCAGAGCGAATCCAGAGAGACGTCTCAGAAATTTCAGCTGCCGTGGCAACATCGCCTCGCTACGGGGAGGCCTCCAAGAGTTGCCAGCGGTACAGGCAGAGAGCGAACAGCGACAGACACTGCTGCTGCGACCTTAGGATTGCGAGACTCCAGCTTGCTCGCGGTGCTAAAGCCAACTACCGCAACTATTCACACAGGCAGATTGGAGTCAGCCAAAGACGCAGCTCCAGCAAACAAAAAAACCGCACAAGGGTAGCCCTGAGCGGTTTGTTGAATTGGTTCGGCAGCAAGCAAGAAGCAGACTACTTCTTCTTCTTCTTGGTATCTTCCTCTTCCTTGACCTTCTTCTTCTTCTTCAGCGAGACTTTAACAACGCGAGTCTTGGGCATGCCCATTACGGGGTCCCCCTCACTCCAACGGTCAAGCTCCGCCATGCGTTTGATACGCTCAACTCGCGTCAATACGTTTCGGGACTTAATGGCCCCGCCGCTTACCTTGAGGCTCTTGTCGAGCGTCATTGTCTCTCTCCAAATCGATCGTCTTTTATATTGCGCCAGCCCTTCGCCGGACTGTTTCTATTGTCACAGAGCCCCGAAGTCTACAGAGCAGAGCTAATTTGGGCAATGGCTAATTCCAGAACTCTATCAATCTGTACTCCCGAGGGGCAAAACAGATTTCTTATCCGGGTTTCTGCGAATCCCCCCCACTCCGTACACAGCGAGCATATACACGCACCCCATGGCAGGAGCTCTCATCCGCATATTACTCCAATACACGGCGTGCACAAGCGATAGCGAGAGGAGGAGTGCCAGTGGTACGACCCATTCCCAACGCTGCATCCCCGGAGGCAAGCGAAGCAGCCGCAGGCTCCCCCACAATGCGCACAGGACAATTACCCCATACCAACCCCCAATGATTACCTGCGATGCAATCCCCCCCTGATTTGGCCAAAGTGCCCAAAACCAGCCTAGGCGGTATAGGCAGCTCTTCCCAAACATCGCTGGATTGCGACGTATGGTGGCTTGAGCTGCCGCATAGGCCTCCTGGTCGTCCAGCAGCGGATCGATCTCAGCCTCAGCCTCGATCGCCCTGCCGTGCCCCTGCTCGTGCCCAATCTGCTCGCGGTTTTCGTCCAGAGCTTCCGTCCAATACTCTTCGTCCGTTGGCTCCCATCGACTTGAATCACTTCTCTGCGACCAGCGTCGATGGAATTCCTCTGCGTCCCAATTGCGCGAGGGTCCGTGTTGGGCGAAATGGCGATACAGTGGCGGGTTGTTGGCCAGCAGCAGCGTATATCCACCATGCGATGTGGCCCAAATCGGTTTTCCAAGCTGCAGCCAATTCCGCGCCATCCAGGGGGCTACGCAGAGCAGCACACCGAGGCAGAGCAGAATGGCATCGCGCCATGCTGGCCGCCCGTAGCGACTCCACCCCTGCAGCCACACAGCCACCGCGCAGAGGACTGCCCAGGGTGCGGCGGTCGGGCGCGCCAAGATCGAGCCCCCCAAGAGCAGCCCCGCCATGCCCGCAACCAAGGCTTGCTGCCAGCCAAAAAACCTTGCGCTACTAGGTTTTTCGCCGCTCGCTTGAGCTCCCCAGACGTACAACCACCAGCGCCATACCCCCATGACGAGGAACGCTGCCAACGTCTCGGTCATGACCAACTGGCTGGCCCGAAGCAATAACGGATCGACAGCCACGGCAATCGCCACCCCAAACGCCCATCGCAGGCGCAGGGCACACCCAATCGACCAAGCTAGATATACCGTGCCAAGACCGAGCGCAAGATGCATTCCAGCGATGTACCACAGCGGAATGGAGACGCGACTTCCCGCATGCCCCAACTCCCCCGCATGCCCCGCCAGGCCTGCCAACCAGGCCCCCCAACTCAAGAGCCAAGGATACAAAGGGGGGCGGAAGGCCGTCGGCGACACCTCGCCGGCGGAATCCTCAAAACCATAGACGCCCGTCTGTGCCAAATTCCCTGCTATCCTCAGATAGGCATCGTAGTCTGTCTGAAAATCGCAAGAGGAGCTCAACAGCGCACCCAGCCGAACAGCCAGTGCGAACAACAACAGAATGGCCACCTGAGCACGTTTGGAAGTCAACAATTCGCAGTTTGCCTCAGGTAGAGATACGAAAGCGGTTTTATCACCAGCGCGTCGACTCACTTTGAATTGCGGATAACTGCTGGACGATTACCCAATCCCCTATCGGACGGTAGGCGGCATCGGCAATTTAGCTTGGGGAATGGGTCCGGTAACGCACTTGGCACACGATGGAGACTGGATGAAGAACAGTGGCGAATATGCGATTTTTTGGGGGAACACGGCCCGGGGGGGCCATGCTACGGGGGGCTATACTACTAGGAGCAGTGCTACGGGGGCCTTACCACTAGAGCTTTCGGGACTAGCTGCTAGGTGTGGGGCAGGCAACGCTGCGGATCGAGCTCGGCACTTCGAACCGCTTTCCCGCCACGCGCGGCCTCCAAGCGTTCGCCCCACTGGGCAACCCCATCGCGAGTCGACACCGCCTCCAGTTCCAGGTGGAAATCTCTAGATTCTCTCCCCTGCAAATGCAGGCCCCTCCCCCGCTCAATCTCAAAGGCCCTGGGATTGGGAAAACCGGTGCCAGGTTCCATTCCGGTGACATACCCATCGCAATCGGGGAGCGTGTTCTTCCACTGGGTGAAGCAGGGCAAATTCTCGGTCTTGTAGCGCATGACAAATCCCTGTGCTGCATCTGGAGAAGTCAACAAGGCACCTCCCCAACCCTCCGCATCGGCCCGACTATCAAAGAAATAGGCCTGCTCCGTATAGCCTTCTTCCGGAGCTTGGTAGGAGCTCCACTCGGACAGTCCCTCGGCGGCCCGAGCATCGCGGGGCACCACATTGTCGGCCGAAACGACCATTCGCGAGCCCGCTCCCAACAAGGGCTTACCAACATTGATGTGGTACAGCAGGTGCGCATCGGCGGGACTGGAACTTGCATTGAGGAGTTGATCGTGAATTTGAACTGACGGCTTACCGACTTGGAACGTGTATTTGGCCGTCAAACGCAGATCGTGCTGCAAGAACCGAGTTTCGCAGACTTGGCCGACGATGCTGAGCGACGCGCGCTCGTGATCCAGATGGAACTCAACACTCCGCGCTGGGAGGTTGGCAATCCGTCCATGGAGCGGGTAAGCCAGTTGGCCATTGGCGGCAAAAACTGGCGGGCCGAATCCCTGCAATCCGCATCGCACAAACAACTCGTCAAACCCTTCCAGCCAGCCAAGTCCGCTGGGTTCGTTCAGCGCGACGAAACTCGGGTGGACTGGACCGGGGACGGGTGAGTCCCAACCGAGGCAACAATCGCCAACTTGCATCTTCCACAGCCCCATGCCGCGAGTCGGGCAAATAGCGGCTCGAACATTTCCGTTGTCCACCAAAATCAACTCAACGCCGGAACTTAGTCCACCGCTAAGCCGCACACGCTTGATGCGAAATTCCCCCGCTGCCGAACGGACGCACAAGGCGTCTGCGAGCGGTTTCGAGAGATCCACTGGCCCATCGATCGGACTAATTTCGGGTAGGGTAATTTGCATGGTGTTACAGGTGTTTAGTGGCGGAAAAATGTGCTCCTTACTTGTAACGGTTGTCGGCACGGAATAAAACAGGCATTCTTCGAATTCGTGCAATCCGTTCCCAGCCTGGCACCACCCCCATGACAAATGTGAAACTTGACGACGGCCTTCTTAAGAAAGACAACGTAGCCCCCATCCTAGACCGAGCGCTCGATGCTGGCGAAGGTTTGTTGCGACTGACCCCTACCTGGGTCCCTCGCAGTTTTCTCCACCCAGGCCGCCGCATCAAACTGAACCCGAACCACCTTTATGCATTTGGAGCGAATCGAGGCGGAATCGACGAGCGCTGGTTTGCCAGCACGACCGAAGCCGCCAATGACGGCCGCGTTTGGCACGAGGGGCTGAGCATGTGCCTGTTCGAAGGGCAAAAATTCTTGCTCCGCGACTCGGTGGCCGAAGCGGGCAAACGCCTCGTGGGTGAGCCCACCTTCAGCAAATACAGTCGCTGGCCCGTCTATTCGAAGTTCTTTGACAACATGGGGCCGATTCCTCACCACATGCACCAATCGGCCGCGGATGCCGCGCTCGTCGGACAGGAAGGCAAGCCTGAGAGCTACTACTTCCCGCCACAGTACAACAACGTCGACAACAATTTCAGCTACACCTTCATGGGGCTTGAGCCTGGTACAACCAAGGCCCAACTTCGCCGCTGCCTGGAGAACTGGAATGCTGGCGACAACGGCATTCTGGACCTTTCGAAGGCCTACCGACTCAAGCGGGGAACGGGCTGGCTCATTCCCCCAGGCGTCCTGCACGCCCCCGGCTCGCTGTGCACCTATGAGCCTCAATGGGGCAGCGATGTGTTCGGGATGTACCAATCGATCGTCGAAGGCCGCTATGTGCCTTGGGAACTTTTGGTCAAGGACATGCCTGAAGACAAACACCAAGACCTCGATTTCATTATCGGTCAACTCGACTGGGAAAAGAACGTCGATCCACAGTTCAAGGACGCCAATTACATCGAGCCGATCGTCGACGCCGACCGCAGCGGCGACGGATACACCGATCGCTGGATTGTCTATGGCACCATTGACGGTCAACAGATGTTTAGCGCCAAGGAATTGACCGTCGATCCGGGTGCCAAATGCACACTGAAGGATCCTGGTGCGAGTGGATGGATCACGGTTCAGGGCAAGGGCCGCATGGGCAAACTCGCCTTGCAGACACCTGCCATGATCGATTTCGGCCAAAACACCGAGGACGAAGTGTTCATTTCTTACGAAGCGGCCACCGGTGGCGTAGAAATCGAAAACACCGGTAGCGAACCGTTGGTTGGCTTGCGTTACTTCGGTCCCGATTGCCACGCCAACCTCCCTGCCAACGGTGCTTGGCAAGCCAATCGCTAAGCCCCCACCCGCTCTTTTAGCAGCGGCCTGCTCCACTTGGCTGGCGCAGGTCGCCCCTCTGTAAACTCATCTCACATTTTGGATCCATACCATGAGTCATGCCTCCCCCAAACTACACAACGCCATGTGGCCCGGATTAGTAGGCAAGGGAACGGACGAAGGGCAAGAGCCGCCAATCAGCCTGGAGAAAATGCTAGACCTGACGGCAGCCGCAGAAGTCGACGGCCAAAAATTCGAAGGCATCGACTACTTCCTATTCCTGCCACACACCAATCCAGAAGCCTCCGACGATGAGCTCAAGGGAATCGCAGATCTGATTGCCAGCAAGGGTTTGAAAGTTGGTTCCCTGGTCGCGCCGATTTGGCCTGGTACCGTGGGCGACTCGGCCATGGGAGACAAGGCAGCCACCGACAAATTTCAATCGGCCGTTAAGATGGCGTGCCGCATTGCAAAAATCTTCAATGAGCATGGGGTGCGCGACTACGGTTGCATTCGCATCGACTCGGCGGAGTTTGGCGTGGAAGCTTGGCGGGCTGACGCTAAAGCCAATACGACCAAGATTGCCAACACCTTCCGCGAGGCTGCGAAAGTGGCTGCGGACGCGGGTGAACGCCTCGCGGCGGAGGGCGAAATCTGCTGGGCGGGCATGCACAGCTGGAAGGACATGCTCGACCTGCTGGAAGAGGTGGCTATGCCCGAAGCACTTGGGTTCCAAGCCGACCTAGCGCACACCTACTTGTACCTGATGGGCTACAACGCACCCGAGCACGCGCTGCTCCACGAAGGCTATTCGGAAGCCGAATTCTACGCGGCCTACGAGAAGATGACCGACAAACTCCGCCCTTGGACGATCGACTTCCACGTCGCCCAAAACGATGGCCAAGTGCACGGCGCCGGATCGCACGACAAGACCGGCAAGCACTGTCCAGCCGACGATCCCAACGGACGGCTCGACATCGTCAAATGTTCGGGATACTGGCTCAAAGATGCGGCGGCGCGTGGTATCCAACACATCTGCTGGGATGGCTGCATGTTCCCCAATGCCACTCTGGAAGAGCCCAAGACTTGGAATACGATCCTCAACACGATGATCCAAGTCCGCAACGCTCACGGTTGGTAGACAGCCACTCACCTCCAATCCAAAACCTTAAGTAGGAAAAAACACCATGAAAGAACTCCGTATTGGCATGATCGGTTACGGCTTCATGGGCAAGACGCACTCCAATGCGTACGTCCAAGCCCCGAACTTCTTCCAGAGTGAACACAAGCCGGTCCTCAAAGCTCTCTGCGCCCGCAACCTGGAAAAGGCGAAGCCGTTTGCCGAAAATTGGGGTTACGAGTCGATTGAGACCGATTGGCGCGCTCTGCTGAAGCGAGACGATATCGACGCAGTGGATATCTGCACTCCCAACAACCTGCACAAAGAAATTGCCATCGAAGCGGCCAAGGCTGGCAAGATGATCTTGTGCGAAAAGCCACTGGCCATGAATACTGCCGAGGGTGAAGAGATGGTCGCGGCCGTCGAGAAGGCGGGTGTTCCCAACATGGTTTGGTACAACTACCGTCGCGTCCCAGCAGTCTCCCTGGCCAAGCAAATTCTAGACTCCGGCAAGCTCGGGCGCATCTTTCACTATCGGGCAAATTTCCTGCAAGACTGGACGATCAATGCCGACGTCCCACAAGGCGGTGCTGCCACTTGGCGACTCGATGTCGACGCGGCAGGTAGCGGTGTGACCGGCGACTTGCTGGCCCACTGTATCGACACAGCACTCTGGCTGAACGGTTCCATTACCGATGTCACCGCCATGACGGAAACCTTCGTGAAAGAGCGAATGCATGCCGAAACGGGCAAGAAAACGCCGGTAGAAATCGACGATGCTTGCTCCTTCCTGTGCCACTTCAAAAACGGCTCACTGGGTTTGTTCGAATCGACCCGCTATGCACGTGGGCACAAGGCCCTGTATACGTTTGAGATCAACGGCGAAAACGCCAGCATTCGTTGGGATCTGCATGACCTACATCGACTGGAATACTTTGACCACGCCGATGAATCGATCGTACGCGGCTGGAGAAGCATTCACGTCTCCGACGGCGACCAACCCTACATGGGCAATTGGTGGGTCCCAGGACTGCAAATTGGATACGAACACTCGTTTACGCACCAAGTTGCCGATTTCCTGAAGAGCCTTGATACGGGCGAGCCAGCGCACCCCTCGTTCCGTGACGCGCTGGAAACCCAGCGAGTTTGTGACGCCGTGCTTACCAGCGCCAAGAAACGCAGCTGGGAAAACGTGTAGTGCGTGAGGAACACCTGCATTGAATTATCTCGGGCACGCCTACCTCCATCTCGACAATCCCTACTTTGCTGCTGGAACCGCGCTTCCAGATTGGCTGAATGTGATTGATCGCAAGAATCGGGCCCGCCGACAGTATGCAGAGCCAATCACCAAGCACGCCGACCCGCTGGTCGCGTGCTTTGCGCGGGGTGTCATGCGGCATCATTACGACGACAACTGGTTTCACCAGACTGCCGCCTTCGCACGACTCAGCACGCAATTCGCAGTCGACGTCCGGCAGCTTTTACCCAGTGGGCTCGGGCATCAGGCCGGTTTTGTAGGGCACATCTCTGTCGAACTCTTGCTCGATGCAATTCTTTGCGAACGAGACCCCCAGCTACTCGACACCTACTACGACATGCTCCGAGGACTCGACGCCGAGCGTGTGCAGATGGCCGCCAATCTCATTTGCCCACGCCCGCTCGACACTCTCGCGATCTTGATTCCAAAATTCATCCACTCGCGATTCTTGGCCGACTACCACGACGATGGCCTGCTGCGGCAGAAGCTCAACGGAGTTATGCAACGCGTGAAGCTCCCGCTTCTTCCTGAAACCCTCACCCCCTGGCTGGCCGTTGCCCGCAATCAAGTTCGTGAGTCTGCCGACGAACTACTCACCTCCACGCTTAAGTAGTAAGTCCTAAATGTTGGTAGGCAGACGGTCAACGCTCCCAGGGGATAACTGAGTGGTCAGGCACGAATGCGGGCGATATCATGTGTGGATTGGATTTCGTTTTTCTGTGACAAGCGTATGAGGATGCACGTCGTGGCAACAAAAACAGCAGCGAAATCGAACAAGGCCAAAGTCAACGTATTCCACCAACGTTTAGGGACACTGACCTACTACCAAGCGTGCCACATGCTGGGGGACGACGGCCCCAAGTTGATTCAGGCCGGCAGAAATTTCGAGATCGGGAGCTCAGAAGACGATGTCTACCTAGGGGGTGACCTACTCCGCATCAACGTCCACGATGACGCCATCGAGGGAGGTGTCGCCGTTGTGACAATCACGTTGCAATCGGGACGGAGTCGCCAGCTGCAGACCAATTGTGAGCAGTGTGAGGTTTTCTGCGAGCATTTAGGTGCGGCGATGGAATATTTGCTGGATGCCAAGACCGACCTAGGTCTGGCCCTACCGCCGGACGAATCGGTCCCCCTGGAGAATCTGACGGCTAGCGAACTGCAGGTCCGCGCCCTGGCCGAACGCCACAAGCGGGCCAGCCAAGAGCCGATGCGCGTCCGCTCGATGAAACCGGATGAACCGTGGGTCGACTATGTCGTGACTAGCGAACAATCGGGCCGTACTTACCGCGTCGCACTGCGAGGCATGGACCAAGACAACACATTCTGCACCTGTCCCGATTACCGCACCAATCGTCTTGGAACTTGCAAGCATATATTGCACGTGCAGGCGAAGGTTAGGAAGCGATTTCCCTCAGCGAAAATCAACGCGGCCTACCGTCGCAAACGCCTATCGCTTCGGCTTAGCTATGGAAATGAGCGAGGGTTGTTATTCAATCTGCCTTACCGCAAGGACGCGAAGCTGGAGGACATTGTCGGCTCGGCCAGCCAGGCTCCTGTGGCCGATGCTCAAGCGGTTTTGCGTCAAATCCAAGCACTCGAGGAGCAGGGATACGACCTAACCATCTTCCCAGATGCTGAAGAATACATCCAACGACAATTGATCCAACAACGCGTCCGCGAGGCTTGCCAACAAATCCGGGCCGATGTGGAGCACCACCCGCTACGCAGCGAACTGCTGGACGCGACCCTACTACCTTACCAGTTGGATGGAATCGCCTTTGCCGCTGGAGCTGGGCGGGCGATCTTGGCTGACGACATGGGCCTAGGAAAGACCATCCAAGGGATTGGCGTCGCCGTCCTACTTGAAAAATTGGCCGATATCAAACGCGTCTTAGTGATTTGTCCCGCCTCGTTGAAATCGCAGTGGCAAAGCGAGATTCGGCGGTTCAGTAACCAGAGCTGTCAAATCGTCTTAGGTAATGGAGCGGTGCGGGTCGAGCAGTACGCCAGTGACACCTTCTTCACCATCTGCAATTACGAACAGGTATTGCGTGACCTGGCGGCGATCGAGACCACCTCCTGGGACTTGATCATCCTCGACGAAGGGCAACGAATCAAGAACTGGGAATCCAAGATTAGCAATACCGTCCGGCAACTCGAAAGCACCTTCCGGCTCGTACTCTCTGGGACACCTCTTGAAAACCGATTAGGCGAGCTATTCACCGTCACGCGATTTGTCGATGACGCGTTGCTCGGTCCTGCTTATCAGTTTTTCCATCAGCACCATGTCGTCGATGACCGCGGCAAGACACTTGCCTACCGCAACTTGGATGCACTGCGTGAGAAGTTGCACCCCATCTTGCTGCGTCGTACGCGAGCGGAAGTCGCCAAGCAATTGCCGCAACGCACCGATGAATTGATTCGTTGTGAGATCACCGCCGAACAAAAGGAAATTCACGACGCAAACTTGCAGGTGGTGGCTCAAATATCTGCCAAGAAATTCATGACAGAAATGGACCGCTTGCGTTTACAAAAAAGCCTTCTGATGGCTCGAATGGCTTGCAACAGCACGTTTTTGATCGATCAAGAAGAGGCTGAGTACAGCAGCAAACTTGAGCGATTGGGAGAGTTGTTAGCCGGACTGATCCAAGATCCCACGCGAAAGATCGTGTTATTCAGTGAATGGCGAAGAATGCATGATCGGATTGAACGACGGCTCGACACTTTGGAATGTGAATACGTGCGTCTCGACGGCCAGGTCCCTCAAAAGAAGCGGGCCGCACTCGTGGAGCGATTCCAACAGGATCCAGCATGCCGAGTCATCTGCATGACCAATGCGGGTTCAACCGGCTTGAATTTGCAAGCCGCCAACACGGTCATCAATGTGGATCTCCCCTGGAATCCCGCGGTGCTCGAACAGCGGATTGCTCGGGCCTATCGCATGGGTCAGAAGAACCCAGTTCATGTCTACAAATTGGTGACCACCTGCCGCAGCCAGCCGACGATCGAAGAGGGGTTGCTGAATACCTTGGCCAGCAAACAAGAGTTGGCCAACGCGGCCATCGATTTTGAGAGTGAGGTCACCCAAGTCGCCATGACCAGCGGCATGGAAGATCTAAAACGCCGCTTGGAGATCATCCTAAGTCCTCCCCAGGCGGCCATTGATGAAAGCCAACAACGTCGCGTGGAAGCGGAAGCGCAAGCACTGACAGTCGAACGCCGCGAAAAGGTTTCGTTGGCCAGTGGACAACTGGTCAGTGCCGCACTTTCACTAGCAGGTGAATTGTTTGGCAGCGAGCGCTCCAACCAACCATCCGCCGAGGTTGTCGACAAGTGGGTCGGAAAACTGTCCCAATGCGTCGATCGTGATGAAGCGGGCCGACCTAGCCTGAAGATCAGCTTGCCGAACGACCACGCGCTCCGCGACCTGGCCACCACGCTGGCGAAATTGCTGCAATAGTCGACTTCCCGCCAACGCTCGCCTACACTTTGTCTAAAAAACCGTTAAGGTGGCCCGATGGCCCACGCATTTGCTACAAACTCTTGGGAGAAATAGATGAAATTCGGAATGAACCTGTTGCTATGGGGCGGTGAAATCAATGACGCAATGCTGCCCACCATCGAAACCCTCAAGAGCTACGGATTTGACGGGGTGGAGATCCCCATGTTCAACCTCGATCTGGATTACGCGGCTTGGGGCAAGCGGCTAGATGACCTGGGGCTCGAACGCACCGCGGTAACGGTCCGTAATCTAGAAGACAATCCGATCAGCCCCGATGCGCAGGTCCGAGCCAAGGGAATTGAGCTCACCAAGAAGACGCTCGATTGTTGCGCTGCTTTGGGGGTCCAGACCTTGGTAGGCCCCTACCACTCCGCCATCGGCCACTTTAGCGGCGCTGGCCCCACCCAGGACGAATGGGCTTGGGGAGTGGAAAGCATGCGGGCTGTGGCTGAGCATGCCGGCTCGGTGGGAGTCAAACTGGGGGTTGAAGCGCTCAACCGCTTCGAGTGCTATCTCCTCAACGCGCACGCCGACTCGGCCCGTTTCGCGCGAGAGGTCGACCATCCTGCCTGCGGAATCATGTACGACACCTTCCATAGCAATATTGAAGAGAAGGACATTCCGGCCACACTCCGTGAAATCAAAGACGTTTTGTGCCACATCCATATCAGCGAAAATGACCGCAGCACCCCCGGTGCGGGCAACATTCAGTGGGAAAAGAACTTTTCGGCCATCGCCGAAATTAAATACGATAGCTGGTTGGTCATCGAAGCGTTTGGGCTCTCGCTACCCGAAGTGGCTGCCGCAACGAAAATCTGGCGACGCATGTATGATAGCGAATTGCAATTGGCCAAAGATGGCCTGGCATTCATGAAGCAGCAAGTTGCCAAGCACTGCAATTGATCCTACCAAGGGGATTTACGATGACCTTCTTCAGCTCCCAGAACAGTGACAAGTCACAATTCGATCGCGATGGCTTTATCGTCGTCCGAGAGTTGTTCAAAGCGCGTGAGACCGAACTTCTCAGCCGTTACGCGCGAGCTGACCAACGCATCTCAGCCAAGGCAACCAGCCGCACCGACGCTCAGGGTGGCACCACCACGCTGGCCCTGAGCAATGACTTGGACGACAACCTCTACGCTGCGGTTGTCCGCTCCCGTCGCGTCGCCGAAAACATGACGCGGCTGCTGGGAGACGAAGCCTACCACTACCACCACAAAATGATGCTCAAGGAGCCACTCGTAGGCGGCGCCTGGGAATGGCATCAGGATTACGGCTATTGGTACGACTACGGCTGCCTCTACCCCACTATGGGCAGCTGCTTCATTGCCGTCGATCGCGCCACGCGCGAAAACGGCTGCCTGCAGGTCATCCCCGGCTCGCATCATATGGGGAGAATAAACCACCTGAAGGTGGGTGGCCAAACCGGTGCTGATCCCGAGCGGGTTGCAGCCGCCTTGGAGAGGTTACCCCTGGAGTACGTGGAGATGGAACCTGGTGACGGCCTGTTTTTCCATGGCAATTTGCTGCATCGCAGTGATCAAAACACAAGCTCCGACCCTCGCTGGTCTTTGATTTGCTGTTACAACACCAAGAGTAACGACCCTTATAAGGCATCGCGACACCCCAACTATTCGCCCCTTACATTGCTCGAGGACGCGCAGTTTGAGGCTACGGCGGCCGCCCAACTTGCGTCGCTTGATTAGCAAGCGAAAGAGGACATTCTTGATTTTCACCCCAAAATGCTTCATGCTTGTGCTGCCAAGTGGTCCTACCCAATAAGGCGAGTGGTCGTTACAACGCTATCTCGCTCGCCCAAGTCCACTCAGCTTACTCCTCCGCACCAGCACCTTATCTCGAAGCAGTCGACTATTGGATACAGAAGCACTCACCAAGTTAGTCTTTGAACTCGTCGGCGGCCTGGGAATCTTCCTCCTCGGCATGAAAAACATGTCTGACGGGATGCAAGCTGTCGCTGGCAGCAGTCTCAGACGACTCATTGGTGCAGTCACCAATAACCGTTTTCTGGCTATTTCCGTAGGCGTGATCGTCACCTGCGTCGTGCAGTCGAGTTCGATAACCACCGTGATGGTGGTCGGCTTCGTCAACAGTGGAGTTATGGAGCTCGCGCAGGGTGTCGGTGTCATCATGGGTGCCAACATTGGCACGACCATTACCGGCTGGATCCTAGTGCTGAAGATAGGCAAGTATGGCTTGCCGCTGCTAGGCATTGCCGCTTTTGCCTATCTTTTCTCGCGCGGCGATCGAATTCGCTACTTGGCGATGACCGTGCTCGGAATCGGTATGGTGTTTTTTGGGCTAGAAGTCATGAAAGATGCCTGCTCAACAATTAAGGACCTGCCCGACTTCGAAGCTTGGTTCCACAAGTTCAATGCGGACAATTATCTCGGCGTGCTGAAGTGCGCCTTGGCTGGCTGCGTCCTAACGACGATGGTGCAATCCTCCTCTGCTACCTTGGGAATTACCATTTCGCTGGCGACCCAGGGCATTATTTCCTACCCCACGGCAGCCGCACTAGTCCTGGGAGAGAACATCGGCACGACGATCACCGCCTTTCTGGCCTCCTTGGGCACCACCACCAATGCCCGCCGCGCCGCCTACTTTCACGTCGCATTCAACCTGTTCGGTGTATTCTGGATCACGTTGGTTTTCCCCTGGTACATCGATCTAATTCAAATGATTTTGGGTCCGAATATCACCGAAGCGGTCGTGGTCGATGGAAAGAATACTTATCCACATACGGTGTCCGCGATCGCAGCCACCCATACGATTTTCAACATCGCCAATACGCTTCTCTTCGTTGCCTTCGTGCCACTCATTGTGAAGGTTCTGATACGAGTCGTGCCGGGCAAGCCGTTCAAGGAGAAATCGCATCTCACCGATCTCGATGTGCGCATCCTCGATTCACCATTGATGGCGATTGAACAATCTCGCAAAGAGATCATCAAGATGAGCGATGGTTGCATGAAGATGCTGGCCTGGCAGGTAGATTTATTGCAGCAGGATTCGCCCGATAAGACTCTCGCAGACCGCCTGAAACACCGTGAAAAAGTGCTAGATTCCGTCCAGGATGAAGTCTCGAATTTTGTGACGCACCTGCTCTCCTCCAATGTGTCGCATGAGACCGCGGCGGAGGGCCGTCAACAAATGCGAATGGCGGACGAATACGAATCGATTAGCGACTACATAGCCAGCCTCGATAAATTTGATCGCAAACTGCGTCGAGACGGATTCCGATTTACCGAGATACAACGCTCGGATCTGGGCAAATTGAACCAGCACTTAGCGGAATACTTAGGTGTGATCAACGAAGCCCTGCGTGCGGACAACCACAATGTATTGGCGAAGTCCGCCCCCCTATCCAGGCGCATTCGCGACGAAATCAAAGCGCTGCGTCGCAAGAACCTGGAAGTGCTGTCCGCTGGCGAAACGCCTCCCTTGGTGATTGTGGCCTATCTGGCGAGTTTGAATGCCTTCACCCGCATTCGAGATCACATCCAGAATGTGGCCGAAACCATCGCGGACAAGAGATAATAATCACAAACAGCCCCGCAGCTATCACGCTCAAGCAGGCGGGTCCCTGTCTCTTCCGGAATTCCGTCAGGCTCCCCGCCTGCGGGCGGCCGACAACGGAGTCACTGCTTCAACTCCGACTTTGAATTCTCCACGCCCCATACCTTGAGCGAGAATACATCGCTGGCTAGGGAAAACTCAGCCACACGAAAAGAAGGATTACGGTGAACTCAAATCCTCAGAAATCGCTGATTGAACTGCTGGCATCGCCCGACGAGGTACTGCGTGACATCGCTCTCAGCACGCTCTGCGAGAGCTATGCTGCGGATGATGCCATCTTGGAAAACGTGTTGGCGGGCTGGAAAGAGTGGGGCCCCAATTCAGCCTTCCCAGACTTCCCCATGCTGTCCTATTTGCCCATTGCGGGAACGCGCGTCGATGAGGTCTGCCAGCTCGCTGTCCACATGTCGCAAGGCAAACCTCTCACCGATAAGTCGACGCGGTGCGCCGGCAAACTGGTGGAGCAAGTCGTGAGACTGCCAGCCAGCGAACTGGCACCCCACCTGGAACGACTCCAACACACCGTTGCCCAGTCTAAAATCTTTTTCCGTGTCTCGATGGCAAATCTTCTCACGCGGTTGGAACTGGCAACGCTCCCGGCCGATAGCTTGGCAGAATTGCTCGACGCGGCCATTGGGAAACTAGCGGAATCACCTGACGATGTGGCCGCCAACCTACAAGGCGTCGCAGCACTAGAAGCCCTGCGACGGCAGCATCCCGATTACATGAATCTCCCGGGAGTTCTCGCCAACCGCCCTGCGGACACGGGGCCGTCCGCAGCGAGTTTTCGGCTGACACTGCAGAGCTTGATTGCCTTTCCAGAACCCGACATCTCCGAACACCTCGCTCAACACCTCTTGGACCAGCGCGAGTCGGTCCACGTCAATGCTGTCGAGGCGCTAGTGCGCACCCGGTCACCTGCTGCGGGACAAGTTTTCATCGAACAATTCCCTCAAGGCGGATTGAGCAACCAACAATGGATTACTCGCGGCCTGCAACGACTACAGGCGGATGGCCTTGCCCTACGCATCGCTGAGCTTCGCGCCGAGACGAGCGATCCTAGTTTATGGTTGATGTTAGTCATCGCCGAGGCACGGCAGTTCTCCCCATCGAGCCTCCATCACTTGGCAGTGGAGCTCGACCGGTTGATGACTCATTCGGAAGCTCTAGTCAACACCTTGAATCTTTACGCCAAGGTGCACCACGCCCATCCGGAATCGATCGCCTTCCAAGCAGCATTGCTCCGCTACCTCGCGAGGACCCATGATGCTGCCTCAAAGTCCCACGATGGCTGAGCTTCCCATGAAATTGTCGGTCCTCCAATCGGTTTGCCCGCTGGACTGCCCAGACACTTGCGCCTTGGACATTACCGTCCAAGATGGCCGCATGCTGCAGCTTGCCGGAAATTCACGGCATCCTATTACGCGAGGATTTGCTTGCGTCAAAATGGCCAAGTATCCAGAGCGTCAGCAGCATCCGGAGCGTCTGCTGACGCCTCTCAAGCGAACCGGAGCTAAAGGAGAGGGTCGCTTCGCGCCGATTTCTTGGGAGGAAGCACTCCAGACGATCGCGGAAAAGGTTACCGAAGCCATCAAGAAATTCGGGCCGGAGAGTATCTTGCCTTACTGCTACGCCGGTACGATGGGACTGATCGAGCGCGATCACCCCCTCGCTTTCTTCCGTGGCTTGGGAGCAGCCGAACTGGATTGGACAATCTGCTCAGCGACGGCCAGTGCTGGCTGGGAGGCCAACTACGGCCCCGAGAAGATGTCGACTCCGCCCGAACAAGTGGCGCACTCTCAGTTGATCCTCCTGTGGGGGATCAACGTCTTGCGCTCTAACAGCCATCTCGTCCCGTGGCTGAAAGAAGCTCGCAAGCAAGGCGCTCGGATCGTGCACATCGATCCCTACCGCAACGAGACCAGTCGCTTTGCCGATGAGCATTGGCAGATTAAGGTGGGGACCGACGCGGCCCTGGCACTTGCCATCGGTGGCGAAATCCTACGCCAAGGACTTGAGGATCGCGATTACCTGGAGACCTACGCCAACGACTTAAGCGACTATCGGCAGGCCTGTGCTGAGTGGCCCATCGCACGCGCCGCCGAGTTCTGCGGACTCGAGCCCCAAGCCATCGCTCAGCTTGCCTGCGACATGGGAGGCGAACCTGCCACGTTCATCAAAATCGGCTATGGCATGTCGCGCAACGAAGGGGGTGGCAATGCGGTTCGCGCCATTACCTTGCTGCCTGCACTATTGGGCAGTTGGAAACATCGTGGCGGCGGTGGCGCCCTGTCGACCAGTGGTGCGTTTGGTCTCAATACAACCCGCTACTCGGGACTCCATCTCCTGCACGCGGACCGTCCCCATGTCAATCACAATGAACTTGGCAGCGCATTGCAGGCCGAGCAAAATCCGATCTCAACGCTGTTTGTCTTCAACTCCAACCCAGCGGCAGTCGCCCCAGATTCGCAGTCCGTTCACCGTGGATTGACCAGGGAAGATTTATTCACGGTGGTCCTCGACCACTTCCAAACCGACACCGCGGACTATGCCGACATTCTCTTACCCGCCACGACCTTTGTCGAACATCCCGACCTTTACACCGCCTACGGCCACTACTACCTTCAGTGGGCCGAGGCCATTGTGCCAGCCCGTGGTGAAGCGCGGCCCAACAGTTGGGTCTTTCAACAATTGGCCGCTCGACTGGGGCTGGATGACGAGGTCTTCCGGATGTCGACCGAAGAGCTCGCGCGCGAGCTACTTGACAGTGCACATCCCCATGTATCAGGGATCCGATTCGAGCAGCTGCGCGAGCAACGCAGCATTCGGCTGAATCTGCCCGTTGACTTTCGTCCCTACTCGGCTGGCAGCAATTTCACCGATCGCAAAATCCGCTTTACCCCTGCACCGCAACAGATCGACTTCCAAGAGCGGTTGTCCCCAGAGTTTCCATTGCGGCTCATCTCTCCGCCCGGCGCCTACATGCTCAATACGAGCATGGGCAATCTCACCTCACTGATCAAAGCGGCTGGGGGCGAGCCGACGGTCTTGATTCACCCCGACGACGCGTCAGCGTACGGAGTGCAAGACGGTGGGCCCATTCGCATTACCAGCCAGCAAGGCTCGATTATCCGCAAAGCGATAGTTTCGACCGATGCACGGCAAGGTGTCGTCGTGGCTTTGGGACTGTGGTGGCCCAAACTTTCGCCGGACAGAAGAGGGCTCAACGAGCTCACTAGCCAACGACTCACCGACCTTGGCGGCGGCTCCACGTTTGGAAATGCCGTCGTCCACATCGCGCCCGCTCCACTCCCCGTTGCCCCTAACTCCCATGATGGTTCGACAACCGATGACGACCTCTGATCAAGCTAAACCAGACGTATCGCTGACCGATTTCCAAGCCAAGATCCGTGACATGTACTACGAGAAAGATGTGCAGCGCGGAATCGACGGCACGTTCATGTGGCTGATGGAAGAGGTTGGCGAGCTGGCGTCGGCACTTCGCCAAGGAACGCATGAGGAGCGCTGCGGCGAATTCGCGGACGTACTGGCTTGGCTGACCACCATTGCCAACGTGGCTGGAGTCGATTTGGGGCAAGCGATCCAGGATAAGTATGGCACCGGTTGCCCAGGTTGCGGGCGTCTCGTGTGCACCTGCCCCATGCAAGAAAAACCGTGAGGCGGTAGACCGCTAACCCACCAGCGTCAAACGGCTTTGGCGCTGGACAAAGGCGCGATAGTCCGCCGGGGTGTCAATGCCTTTCAAGGCATGGTTGATCAGGCCGACCATGATGGTTGCCCCCGCCTCTAGAAAGCGGAGTTGTTCGAGTTTTTCAACGGGCTCAAGCTGGCTTTCAGGCAGCTCGTTCAATGTTAAGAGAAAGTCGCGTCGGTAGGCATAGATGCCAATGTGCTGCAAGAACAGAGGTGGCTCGTGCTGCATCATCGAATCATCCCAACTGCGCGCGTGCGGGATGGGGCTGCGACTAAAATAGAGTGCCCGTCCATCTCCCGCCCGTACCACTTTCACGCAAGCCGGATCCTCAAGGCGATCGCGTTCGCGAATCGGCGCCGCCAGCGTAGCCACTTGAGCGGATGGATTTTTTTCGAGCATCTCGATCACGAGGTCGATTGCCTGCCCGGTTATCTCAGGTTCATCACCTTGAACATTCACGAAGATTTCCACGTCCGGCATCTGTCGCGCAACCGTCGCCACGCGATCGGTGCCGCTGGGGAGCAGCGGATCGGTCATGACGCTAGAACCGCCGAAGCCTGTTACCGCGGCAGCCAGCTCGGGACAATCTACCGCCACGGTAATGCCCGAAGGACGATGCGCCAGGCCCGCCGCTTCAAAGGTATGCTGCAGGACCGGTTTTCCGGTTTCACGCAACAGCAGCTTTTGCGGTAGACGCGTCGAAGCCAATCGAGCTGGAATCACGATCTGACTCCGCTGATGAAGACGTGGGTAAGCAGTGGAGGAACTGTTAGACATCAATTGAGCGGGTGAAGAACTCATCAAAACGGACTCCGTGTCGTGGGGCTTACAGCACTTTCCATGCGCTGCCCTTCTTGTATCAAACCAACTTGTCTCCGCCCAGAGCACTCTGCAAAGCTGCCTCTCGGCCACTTGGCAGCGGCCAGCCCGGAAGATTTCACAGGGGGGCGGTCGCAGGGATTCCCCCAGCCCCCCGCCAATCCTCGCGTGCCCGAAGAAACTCGCGTGCCCGTGGAAAAGCGATGCTCGCACGCTAGCATGCCAAAATCCGGCCCAGATTCCGTGACAGGGGATCCCACGCAACACCGGCAAAGTGGGGCGAACCCTCACCGGAACCCCAAAGGGGAGATTCCATTGTGGTTATTGGGTCTATAATCAGCGGAAGAATACCTCCATCAATTCAAGGGAACCCAACATTGGAAGCAATGGACGAGAGCGAACTGGTCAAACAGTTTCACGAACTGGCAGAATTGGCTGGCTCGTTGGCCCACGAGATCAAGAATCCGCTGTCGGTTATTCATATGAATGCAGACCTCCTGAGCGAGGAGCTGAGCGATTTTGATTGGCCTGGCCGTCGGCGGGCGGAAGCCAAAGTCGACATGATTCGCCAACAATGCCAGCGAATGGAGCATTTGCTCCGCGATTTCCTGCGATACGCCGGCATGCGCGACCTGGAAATGACCCCCGGCGATCTCAATGAACAAGTCGATACCGTACTGCGTCTCTATCAAGCTCAGGCCGACAAGTCCAACATCGATGTCCTAAGGTATCTCGATACCGACCTGCCCAGCATCCTGCTACACAGCGATTCCCTCCAAGGCGCCTTGATCAATTTAGTGAAAAACGCGTTTGAATCGATGGAGGACGGCGGGGAATTTGTCGTGCGAACCTACACAACCCCCAGAGGCGTGGCTCTTGATTTAATCGACACCGGCTGTGGTATGGACGACGGCACGGCAATCCACATGTTCGAGCCCTTCTACTCCACCAAGAATGGCGGTTCCGGGCTGGGGCTACCGACGGCCCGCAAGATTATTGAGGCGCATGGTGGCCGAATTAGCGTTCAGAGTGAAATGGGACGTGGGACGAAGTTCATGCTCGAGTTTCCCACCCCCGCTAGAATTAGCTAGTCCCTTTGGCTACGCATTTTATCTGCTTGCCCTGAACTAGCGATTCAGAGTAAGATGGATGAGTTCAAGTGGTCGATACTCACGCTTAAAGCGTGCTTCAACCACCTCCCCCCGTCCTGTAGCCCACCCGCCTCTCCCTCCCACCTGAGAAACAATCCGCATGGCATTCAGTCGTTTCGACGCGCGCCCATGTATGCTCGGTCTGCTCATTCTGCAGTGGCTTGGGCATGCTAGCCCCAATCCAGTCTTTGCAGAAGACTCTACCAATACGGTCGAGGTTGCGGCCGCCGATGACGCGTCTGCGGCAGCCTCTCAGTTGGCTGCGGAGGTCGAGTATTGGAACCAAGAAGTCCGTCCGTTCTTGCAGACCTATTGTTACGATTGCCACTCGGGCGAAGGCTCGGAAGCGGACATCGATTTTTCGGTCTACGATTCTCCCGAGCAACTCACTTCTCAACGTCCGCGTTGGAATCAAGTACGGGGCATGTTGGAGATCGGGGCGATGCCTCCGGCCGATTACGACCCGCTGCCCGAACTCAAAGAGCGAGAGGTCATTGCCGACTGGATTGACCGAAAGATCAACTCGGTCGACTGCAACGTGGTACATGATCCCGGGCGAGTTACCCTGCGGCGTCTCAACCGAGTGGAGTACGACAACACATTGCGTGATTTGTTGGGTGTCGATTTTTCCGTCTCCGAAATGATTGGATTTCCCTCCGATGATGTTGGCAATGGTTTTGACAATCAGGGCGATGTGCTGACCCTATCACCGCTGCAACTCGAAAAATATTTGGCGGCTGCACAAACGGTAACGGATCGCATCCTAGTACTCGATCCGACTCCGCTGCTCACCCAGCAAGTCTCAGGCAAGGGGCTCTTTGCCACCGAACAATTCGACGCACCTTTCGATTTTGCAGCTGGCAGCTACCGAATCGAGGTCAGCATGGAGTATGGAGACAACAACGACCAGACCGTTCCTGTGGCGCTATTGCTGGATGGACAGGAAATCCAGCGCTGGGACGTGGGGGGCCTGCGAGCGGTTTACAAAGCGCGGCATGACTTCCCAGCTGGGCAGGGCAAACTAAGTGTCCGCTTTGTGGAGGACCCCAATACCGAGGAAACTCGTGACAAAGATCGCCGCATTCTAATCGAATACCTGAAACTCAATGGGCCCAAGGATGGTGAGCCGGTCTATCCGTTGCATCACCAACGGATCGTGAGCTCCGTCCCGTCCGCCGAGAAATCGGTCGAGCAGGCGGCCTTGGAGATCTTCCAGCCCATGATTCGCCGAGCCTTCCGTCGCGAACCGCGAGAGATCGATGTTTCGCGCGTCGTCGGCCTGGTCAAAATGGCTAGTGAGCAGGGAGAATCGTTCCCGAAGGCGGTGTCGTACGGAATTCAGAGTATTTTGGTGTCCCCCAATTTTCTGTTCCGTATTGAAAACACTCCGAGCCAATCCGAGGAGGAGAAGGAGGAGGTAGCAGCCAGCGATCCCGCCAACCCCGCGACGGCCACCGAAGCCTTGAACGACTACGCGCTAGCCTCGCGCCTATCCTACTTTCTGTGGGCCAGTATGCCCGATGATGAATTGCTCGATCTGGCTCGTGACGGACAGCTGCACCACCCCGAGACGCTCAAACAGCAGTCGCTGCGGATGTTGAAAGATCCCAAAAGCAAGATGTTGGTCGAACGCTTCTTCGGCCAGATGCTGGGGTTGGGGAACCTCAAGGTCGCAGACCCCGACAAGAAAAAATTCCCGCTGTGGAACGATCGCTTGCGGGATGCAATGCGCAAGGAAACTCACCTCTTCTGCCAGGAGCTCATCCAGGAAGACCTGCCGCTGACCACACTGCTCAACGGCAATTTCACCTTCGTCAATCCTCGCTTGGCGGAGCTGTACGGGATGCAATTCGATGGGCGGGCTCCGGCAGACCTGTATCAGGTGGGGGACGATCAAAAGTCTCGGCGCAAGAATGATCGCAGCGGCGTCTACGAGGACGAGGATCGCTGGATTCGCGTGGAGCTGCCGAGTGCACGCCGTGGCGTGCTGACTCAGGCCTCGATCCTGACGCTGACCTCCCATCCGACCACGACGAGCCCAGTGAAGCGGGGTACCTGGATCCTAGAGAATATTTTTGGGGACCCACCTCCCCCAGCTCCACCCAATGTGCCTGCTTTTGGTGATACACAAACGGAGCATGGCAATTTGAGCCTGCGGGAACAGCTGGCCATTCACCGCGCCAACCCGAGCTGTGCAAGCTGCCACAACGTCATGGACCCCCTTGGGCTGGGGTTCGAGCACTACGACCCCATCGGTAGCTGGCGGGACAAGGACAACGGGCACGAGATCGACGCCGCTGGAAAGCTGGCCGATGGCCGCACATTCAACGGTTCCAATGAATTGGTTGCGCTGCTGGAAAGCAGCATTCCCCAGATTTCTCGACATTTTTCGAGCAAGTTGCTGACCTACGCGCTGGGGCGGGGTTTAGAACCCTACGACTACTGTGCCATCGACGACATTACCGCCAGTGCTGCAGAAAACGAGTACCGGCTGTCAAGTTTTGTTCAAGCTGTTGTAACGAGCGAGCCGTTCAGTAAACGGCGAATTTTTAGGGAGAATCAAGAATGACCTCACCAAGAATATCACGCCGTACGCTGTTGCGTGGAACGAGTGCCGCTCTCGGACTTCCCATGTTGAACTGCATGCTGCCCAAAACGCGTCTGCTAGGGGCAACTCCAGCGGCAGCCAAGCCGCCGGTACGCCTAGCCTGGGTCTTTTTTCCCAATGGTACCAACCCCGACAGCTGGGAACCGAAGAAGACGGGTGCGGACTGGGAGCTGACTCCCTCGTTAGCCTCGTTGAAGGAGCATAAGCAGGACGTCTCGATTCTCAGCGGCTTGGCTCAGGTCAACGCGCGTTCGCTGGGAGACGGTCCAGGCGACCATGCCCGCAGTGCCGCCGCCTTTTTGACCGGTGCACACCCCGTCAAGACCAGCGGAGCGGACATGCGAGCGGGCAAGAGTGCCGATCAATTCGCCGCCGAGCACTATGGCCGCGCCACCCGGCTCGCATCGATCGAACTGGGAACCGAAGCGGGTCGTGCCGCCGGTTCCTGCGACAGTGGCTACGCCTGTGCCTATTCCAACAACATTTCATGGCGAACCTCCACCCAGCCGATGGCCAAGGAGGTCAATCCGAAACTGGCGTTTGAACGCTTGTTTGGCAACGGGGCCGTTGGCACGCAAACCGGCAAAAAAGAACTACTTTTCCAGCGATCCATCCTGGATATCGTGGCTGAAGACGCGGCCGACCTGCAGCGTTCTTTGGGCTACCAGGATCGCCAGAAGCTGGATGAGTACTTTACGAGCGTGCGAGACGTGGAACAGCGCATCGACCGCATGACCGAACCACTGCCATTCGACGTCTCTGCGCAGCGGCCCGATGAAAAGCCTGAGGATATCCAGGAGCACATTCGGTTGATGTACGACCTGATGGTGTTGGCGTTCAAGACCGACACCACGCGCATTAGCACCTTCATGCTCGGCAACGAGGGAAGTGGTAAGTCGTACCCCATGATTGGGGTCAAGGAAGGGCACCACCAACTCTCCCACCACCAAAACGATCCCGATAAAGTTTCGAAGATTGCAGCCATCGACAAGTTCTTTGCCGATCAGTTTGCCTACTTCCTGCAAAAGATGAAGGATACGCCAGAGGGCGATGGCAACCTGCTCGACAATAGCCTGATTCTCTATGGTGGAGCCATTCGCGATGGAAATCGCCACGACCATCACGACTTGCCGATCTTGCTGGCCGGTCGCGGTGGCGGACGAGTCACCCCGGGACTGCACCGCCGCTTTGACAGCGAGACTCCCCTGAATAACCTCTATCTTTCGATGCTGGATATGGTGGGGGTCGATATCAAGGAATTCGGGGATAGCACCGGGCGCCTCGATCTCAACAGCTCGGTTGCCTAGTCCGCTGTGGCCTGCGCGGGCTGATGTGCAGAGGTCGCCCAAGTGGTGGCAAGACGCTTGCCACCAGTCTTTGGGGGTACTCCATGCTCCACAAACCGCGCCGATGAGCAGTTCGGGTGGGCGGAAACTCCTTGCCGGTTCCGCCCCGGCGGCCTGCGGTGCCTTTGCGAGAATGGGCGATCACGATAAGATCGTCTGTTGGTGATCGTGAGCGCGACGATCAGGCACCCCCAAGGCAAGAACGATCCCGAGACTTCATGACAAAGCATATTTTCGTAACCGGCGGCGTCGTCAGCTCGATCGGTAAGGGGTTGACGAGTGCCTCAATTGGCATGTTGCTGGAAGCTCGCGGGCTCCGCGTACGGATGCAAAAACTCGATCCGTACATCAATGTCGATCCGGGCACGATGAGCCCATACCAGCACGGCGAAGTCTACGTGCTCGACGACGGCAGCGAAACGGACCTCGACCTCGGGCACTACGAACGATTTACCGAGGGGCCGCTGACTCGCGATTCCAACTACACCACCGGTCAAATCTACCTGTCGGTGATTGAGAAGGAGCGCAAGGGCCAATTCTTAGGGAAAACCGTCCAAGTCATTCCCCACATCACCGACGAGATCAAAAGCGTCATTCGTAAAGTGGGCGAAAAAGATGTCGATGTCGTCATTACCGAAATCGGGGGAACGGTCGGCGATATCGAAAGTCTCCCGTTCCTGGAAGCCATACGGCAGTACCCCCTGATCGCTGGCAAAGAGAACTGCCTGTTCATTCACTTGACCCTCGTGCCCTACCTCAAAGCAGCCGGCGAGCTCAAGACCAAGCCGACTCAGCACTCGGTCGGGCAACTGCGTCAAATTGGAATCCAGCCCGATATCCTGATCTGCCGCTGTGAGCAGTCCATTTCGCGTGACGAACGCGAGAAGATTGCCTTGTTCTGCAATTTGCCAACCCAAGCGGTCATCGAGGAGCGGGATAAAGATTTTTCGATCTATGAGGTACCACTGAGCCTCGTCTCCAACGGCCTGGACGAACAGATTTGCCAGCGTCTCGGCCTGTCGACCCAGGCTCCGAACCTCGATCCCTACAACGACATTCTTCACCGCCTGCGGAATCCCAAGCATGAGATTAGCATCGCTGTCGTTGGGAAATACGCCGAGCACAAAGATGCTTACAAGTCGATCTACGAATCGCTCGATCACGCCGGCATCCATCACCATGCCCAAATCCGTGTCGGTCGTATCCAAAGTGCAGATATAGAGGACGAGGGCCCTGAAAGTCTGCTCGCCGGATACGATGGCATCCTTGTTCCCGGTGGTTTTGGCGAACGCGGTATTGAAGGCAAGGTCCAAGCGGTGCGCTACGCGCGGGAAAAGGGCATTCCCTTCTTTGGAATATGCTTGGGCATGCAGTGCGCTGTCATCGAGTACGGCCGCAATGTCTTAGGACTCGATCGCGCCCACTCGACCGAGTTCGACAAGGATACCCCGCACCCGGTCATTTGCCTGCTCAACGAACAACGCGAGATTACGCACAAGGGTGGCACCATGCGTCTGGGAAGCCAACCCGCCGTACTCGCCAAACCGTCTCGCTCCCATACGTCCTATGGAAGCGATACCGTCGCCGAGCGCCACCGCCATCGCTACGAATTCAACAACGTCTACCGTCAACAATTCATCGACCACGGGCTCCAATTCACAGGCACCAGCCCCGATGGCGAATTGGTGGAAATCGTGGAATTGGTCGATCACCCCTGGTTCTTGGCCGTACAATTTCACCCTGAGTTTAAATCCAAGCCCACGAAGGCTCATCCGCTCTTTGCAGGCTTCGTGGAAGCGACCACTCAACGGCGGGCAAGTCGCCAGCCCAAACCCAATCCGTAGACTCCAGATCCAAAACGCGACAACTATTTTCAACGCGCCACAGTAGAGGGGATGAAATGCCGAACGACGATCAAGAACCAAAGATTATCATCGATGAAGACTGGAAGAGCCAAGTCGAACGCGAGCGATCGGAACTTGCTGCCAAAGATCAAGAATCGGAAACTTCATCCGACGATCAAGTGAAAACCAACGACGATGATGCGACTTCAACAGGTGGCTCCACTGAACAACTCCCACCTGCCTCGCTCCCACTGCTGATCACGACGCTCGTCACCCAATCAATGGCCGCTATGGGACAGATCCCTGGAGACGACGGCAACCCCATGCCCGTCAATCTCAATTACGCAAAGCACTTCATTGACCTGCTAGCGGTACTCGAGGAAAAGACGAAGGGTAACCTTAGCGAGGACGAAAAGGGCTATATCGACGAAGCCCTGCACCAAATGCGGCTACTCTACGTCTCCGCAACCCAAGCGTCCTCCTCCCAAGAATAACGTCCACTTTGGGCGAGCGCATCGCACCGCGTGTCCCCATCGCAACCTCCCGCGAAACCAGGTCACCAGCAGTGAACGGGTTGCGCGGTGACCGGGACACACGTTGTCTTGGGTTGCAAGCGGCAAACTGAAACACAAGCCCCCCCGAACCAGGCAGTCTTCCCTCCTCAGAAGTTGCACTCCTGTGTGGGATGAAATAGACTTAGGAATCGGTTTCTGGGACAGATGCAATGGGGCGTGAGGGCTGGAGATGGGCAAATTTCAAACTGTCACGTGCCCGAACTGTTCGGGCACGTTCAAGCTCCCATCCCAAAGTGAACCGTTGACTGCGGTTATCTGCCCAACCTGTCATCACCCGCTCCAGGCAGATGGCAAAGCAAACCGTCCTGACCTCCTGATTCGAGCAGAAATTGTAGAAGCGCCAGCCATGGCGACGGCGCTTCCTGGCTTGAACACGATCGATTCCCCGGTGAGTGCAAATCCCTCGCCCCGTTTTCCCCAACCCTCAGCGCGGCGCGAGAATCGCCCTGTGCGCAAGTCCGTGTTATGGTTCATTCCGGTGGTGCTGCTGAGCCTGTTACTTGTCGGAATCATTGGCTGGGGAGAATTTCGATTTAGCCTGCCCGCTGAAATGTTCTCCGCGTTTTTCCCTCTGGACCACTCGGATGATGCTCCACCTCCATCCCCCAAGATTTCCGGTGGAGTGCTGAGCTCTGGCTTGCAAGAGACGCCCCAGGCACCGCAATTAGCTTCTGCCACTCCAGCCGCGTTGCCCCTCCACAGCCAGCCCTCGAATCAGCAAGCGCGTCCCAGTGCTGCTCCACCTGTCGCCAGTGCGATCGGTAAACAAGAAGACGCGGATACGAACACCCTGGTAGACTCAAACGTCACGGCCATCGCCACGCTCGCGGATGTGATTGAACTGGCGGAAAAGAGTGTCGTGCGACTGGAAGTCCGTGGTGTCGACGGCGAGAGTTTGGGCAGTGGGTTTGTGGTGGACACAGAGGGTACATTTATTACTAATTGCCACGTTCTGGCTGGGGCACACACGGCAGTCGCTCATTTCCCCAACGGTATATCATCCACGGTCACTGGCACACTACTGATCGATACATCCCGAGACATCGTGGTCGGACGTCTGTCGGGAAAAGATGCTCCCGCGATCTCGATTGCCAACGAACTCCCTCGCAAAGGCGAACGCGTTACCGCACTCGGCGCACCCCATGGCCTAGCCTTTACAGCGACCAATGGAATCATCAGTGCCGTCCGCGCCGCAGAGGAAATCGGCCCGAAGCGGCAGGGGACTTGGATTCAAATCGACGCGGCCCTGTCACCTGGCAATAGCGGCGGCCCCTTGATCAATTCCCGTGGCGAAGTCGTGGGCATGAGCACTTTGGCATCTCAGGGCACCTCCCAAAACTTAAACTTTGGCATTTCGGGGCGCGACATTGACGAATCGCTAGGCCGCGCAATGACCGCCACACTCCAATCGCTCTCCGAGGGCGTCGCTAAGGTCCGCATGGAAGACGGACAGACTGGAGCTGGAGAGAATCCGGACCAAATCCTAGGCTTAGCAGCCATCGCTCCCGCAGCGTTTGAAGCCTACATTCAGGCTGGCGAAAAGGAATTCAAAGATCTCCTACTGGGCCTCAGAAGCGAATCAGCGCGCTTGAACACGGCCCTGAAGGAGGCGCGTAGAGGGGCGACCTTCATTCCGCCCAATCTACAGCAGGAGGGAGGCGCCGTTGTCCGCATGGTCGGTCCCAATCGGCGTTCCCATCGCTGGTTCTTCCAGTCAGAGCAGGTCAAACAAACAGCCATCGAGCACTTGCAAAAAAGGATCAAAACCTACGCCCGCTTGAGAACAGAGATCGAGAGTCCCGAAGACTCCGAATCGCTTCACGCGCTATTGTGGAACTATGGACCGCCGCTGGAAGTCCGCGCCGACCACTCCATCGGTTACGTCAGCGACCTGCTGGTTCTGCACGCCTTCAACGCCCATGATGTGTTGGTCATGCTCAATGAAACTCCCTTCTTGTTGTGGGCCCCTTCGACCACGGGCATGTCGTCCGGAGAGATCCTTTCGGGCCCCGTCTATGTCAATGGAACCGCCACCACAGAGCTGCGCAATGGGCTAACGACTTCAGTTACCGTCTTGCAATTGGTCTCGGAGCAGCAACTCCGGGAATCCGTAGAAAACCACCTCGGCGCGCGCGAGGAATTTCGGCTATGGAGTGACAAGACGGGTACCTTCACTGTTGAGGCTAAGATCCTAGGCCAGAACGTTTCGGAAGTGGTCCTACAGCGGCGTGACGGCTCAATCATCACCGTTCCCATCGCCTCTCTCTCGGAGGCAGATCAAGCTCGCATAGAGCTTTAGAAGCCTAGTGTTTGTGTTAGGGCTTCATCGCTTAAGCCAAGTTTCGGGATCCATGCTGCGCGCGATCCGGGCCGTAGGGCACAAGCGTTAGTAACTTGCAGTTTGGGTAACTTGCAAGTTGTGGAGAACTCCCTAGCCGGGTTTGGGTATCGGGAAAATACCAGCGTTGGCGAGCGTGCAAGCCGGCCAAGAAGAAAAACAGTGCCCTGGCAGCGCCACACCGTCCCTAAAGTGCGAAGCCTCCGCGGCGGCACTGCTCCATATTTGACCGGCCTCCTTGTTCCTACGCACTCGGGCAAGCCATGGCCAAAGATCCGGCGTAGGGAAGTTTTTGGGTTTATGCTAGAATGACTGCCTTAATCCCGCTTCCAGCATTCTGTGGTTCCCTGGCTTTCCCTACTCCCGAACGAAGGTTCACGCGATGCCGGACGCTCTGCCTTTTGAGCTGCATTCCGCGGTTGCCTTTGGATTGCTCCTGCTGGCGGCACTGCTTGGGGGGATCGTCGCCGATCTCCTGCGGGTCCCGAAAGTCACCGCTTATCTTTTGGCGGGAGTGCTGGTTGGCCCCAGCATCGCACACTGGATCACAACCGACCAACTCCACCACTTTGCCCCGCTTACCAAGCTTGCGATGGCCTTGGTGCTACTGGAACTCGGATATCAGTTTCCGTTGGCCCACCTGCGGCCTATCCTGAGGCATGCGCTGTGGCTGAGCCTGGGAGAACTCGTGACGACCTTCGTACTCGTCACTTCAGCAGTACTCCTGTTTGATGGTGGCTGGGCCATGGCAGTACTGCTCGGTGCCCTAGCCCTAGCCACAGCCCCAGCGACCACCGTACTGGTCTTCAAGGAATCCAATTCGGAAGGCCCGGTCACCGAGCTTGCGGGTGTCTTGGTAGCTTTCAACAACATTGCTGCCATTATTGGCTTTGAAGTCTTATTCATTACGGCCCAGATGATGTCGGGCGATTTCGAGGGCCCTGCCCTGCCTGTCTTTGGGCGGCTTCTGGCCGACCTGGGCGGCGCGACACTCATGGGACTCCTCGCCGGATTGACCATCAGCTACGGTAGTGGACTGCTCAATCGTCGGCGATGGCTAGTGATGATTCTAGCTGTGGCAATCCTACTGCTAGGTCTGTGCGAAACATGGCACCTGCCCTACATGCTGACCTTCCTGGTGGCAGGGATGGTGATTGTGAATACGTCAGAATCAACCGGCCCACTCTTGCTGGAGCAAGAGAAGATTGCAGGTCTGCTGGTGGTCGTCTTCTTTACCGTGCACGGGGCCGAACTCGACTTGGCAGCATTCCTGAGCGCCGGACTACTGGGCGTCGTCTACATCGTCGCTCGCTCTGCGGGAAAGATTTTTGGGTTGAGGTGGGCGGCTCATTTGCGCGGCGAAGCGGCCACGGTGCGACGGTATTTGGGAAGTTGCATGTTGGCCCAAGCCGGCGCCGCCATTGCGCTAGCTCTGGTAGCCGCAGAGCGCTGGCCCGCCGTTGGCACTCAGATCCAAGTCATCATCTTGGGATCAGTCGTCTTCTTTGAAATTGTTGGCCCGATCTGTATTCGCTGGGCAGTCCTCAAGGCGGGCGAGGTACCCTTGGCACAGGCCATCTCCCACCGCACCGAATCCGCATCCAGCCAAGCTGGCAAGATGTGGCACCATGGCCGCGAAGCACTCGGTTTGAAGCAGAAGCAGCCCCCCAACGTACAGAACATGGTGGTTCGAGATCTGTTGCGAGCTGGCGTCACCGGTTTGAAGCAAACCGCCAATTTCGATCAAGTCGTGAATTACATCCAACGCAGCCATGACAACACCTACATGGTCGTCAATTCACAGCAGCAGATGGTCGGCGTTATTCGCTATAACCAGCTGAGTGATACCTTCTTCGATTCTTCGATCGACAATCTAGTCCGCGCCGAAGATTTGACCAGTCCTATCGATCTGGCCGTATATCCCGACGAACCGCTGAGTCGCGCTGCCGAGGTTTTTCGCTCGAGTTCCGATGACGTTTTGCCGGTGATTTCCCGCGACGAGCCCTCACGATTGCTGGGCGTGATCCGCCGTGGCGACCTGACCTCCCTGGCAGTCCGCTTCCGCCCGGCGAACTAAGTGGCTGAAACAGGCGGTGGGACAACTCCGCTTCCGCCGGGCTTGCCCCGGATCGGAGCGCACAACTGATAGCTACCACTAAACCAATACCGAACGACGGCCTGCGTTGCGGGCTTATCCCGGCGGAGCCAACGACTTCATTGGATCCAAGTCCAATGCGCTGTCCCGAGATTTTTGCAACCCAGTATTGAGATCCGTGCTAAACCATGTATTACAGCCGCCCTATCGATGCAATACCCTGTTCGCATTCAGTCGCAGCTCCAGCGTCTCAGAGAAATCGATCCGTCAACTTCTATTGAAGTAAAAAATCCGTATCACCATTCTCCACCGGTGCAGAGGAATCCGAATCTTTGTCAAGCTATAGGAGTTTTGCTGACAACTGCATTCTAATCACTTCATTCTCCAGTAAATCGATTTCAGTGCAAAGGTCGTTGAATGAACTGCTTTGTACTCTCAGGAATGCAATAAAACTTTCAGCGCACCGGTCAGGCAAGCATTCGGATCGATCAAGGTAAGACCTAAGTTCCGGATTAATTCTCAGTGATAGTGCGCTCGCAATGAGTGCAGGTTCGCAGCGAGTATTCAGATCAACCTGCTTTAACAGTTGTTTGATATACTCAATGTCACGCGCAGCAGTAGCAAGAAACAGTACTTCGGGTTGCCAATTTCTCCGCGTTTGTTCTTGCCCCTGCATGATGGCATCAATCGCTCTGCGACTCTGATTTAGATCATCCACTCGAGAGTCTACGGCGGCTAAGGCACCCCAGCAGAACCAGACACGTATCTTCTGACTAGGTGTATCAGCAGCTGTAAGTGCAGCATCTAGCAAGTCCCTTTCCGGCAATAGTAAGCTCGGACCAAGTCGATACAACAGCAAAAGCTCGTCCCAAGATCTCGATATTCCGAGTGTCTCTCTGCGCTCTACAATTTTCTCAATTTTTTCCCTCCGTGATTTAAGTTCTGCAATGAGGGCTGATTGTTCTTTTTCTTTTGCACCTAGTAAGTTGGAGATGTTCTCGAAAATTTCGTCCCTTCCGGACAGATAGGCAGTGATGGCCAATTGAATCAACAAGCTTGAACGATTCGACTCCGGCTGCAATTGAATCAGTTGAATTGCTTCAGAAAAATGCGTTCCATTCGCCAACGCTGCGATTGAGATCTTAACTAGCTGCAGTTCACTAGTCTCCCTTTCAAATACTGCTAGCGCCTTTTGAAGAGTTTGTAGATCGCCACGATAAGAGATTTCGTTGAACAAACGTCTTAAATGATCGTCCCTGTTGCTTTGTGGAATCTGATGAAACCAACTCAATACCGGATCAGAGTGTCCATTTTTCAGTGCAACCCTCGCCATTTCCAGAGTGCAATCAGCGTTCAGAAACGCTGAGTTGTTCGCAAAATACCGTAACACCATTTCGACTCTTGCCTGGTACTCAGTACTTAACTTTTCTTGCGAGTAAACGAACGTCAACGAAGCGAGCTGAAGGGTGCAAATTGCAATGAGCACGCTTAAAATATCAACAGGAATCGCAGTAGAGCTAAAGGGTTGACTCATACAATGCTTGCGACGACTTTTCATGATCACAATCCTCTGCAGGCTTTCTTAAGGTCTTCACATGTGTATTGGTTCAGCCTAAGATGTGAAAACGCGGATTGAGAATAGCATAGTAAAGAAGTGAATTTTCGGTTATTTGGATGCAAAGGGGGCTAGCCCCCAAACCCCCAGGATTTTGCGCCTTGGGGGCCATTAACAAGCTCGTCAATGTGCTGGAACCCTAGTGACCAATGAGGGCTCATGTTGCCCTCCACGGATGTTTGTCAACGGCGATGATGCGGCGCTCGAGTTGCTTCCCAGCAGTGCTCTATCCTCCGCAGCATTGCTGTTAGCATAGCTTATTCCTAGCGGAGCGTCCGAACATCCCGGCGTCGCTTTCTGACGTTTGGTTGCACGCGATTGTGCTCGTAACATGCGGGCTTCCTCGACCTTTCGGTCACGCTCCTCAAGGATCGCTTGCTGCCGTCCTTCGAGCATCGCTTGCGGAGTTACATAGCCTACAGCACTATGTAGACGTACGGTGTTGTAATCTTCCACAAACTTGGCTACTCCGCGTTTAGCTTCTTCCAAGCTCAAGGGGCTCAGTGGCCGGATACACTGACTCTTGATCGTGCGATGATATCGTTCGATCTTACCATTGCTTTGCGGGTAGTACGGGCTTGTACGCACATGCTTCATGCCACACAATCGCACGAAGTGTTTGAAGTCTTTGGCGATGAATTGCGGCCCGTTGTCAGAGATGATTCTTGGTCGCGCATCGGGATACCTTTCTCGTGCCTTTTGCAGCACGACCTCGATATCCATCTCTTCCATCTTCTCACGAATATCCCAGTGCACCACACTACGACTGAAGCCGTCGAGTACGGTCGCCATGAAGTAAAACGTTCCTGCGATGTTCAAGTAAGAGATGTCGATATGCCAATGTTCGTGAGCCACAAGAGGTTGCTGAAAGCCAGTCCCCTTTTTTGACTTACGACTATTTCTACGCAATAGGCCCGCGCTGCTGAGTACGCGATACACCGTCCCGGCACTGCACGCGACGATGTTTGCGTCAATCATCATGTAGGTCAGCCGCCGATAGCCCTCCAGTGGATGATCGAAATGGAACTTGAGGATGGCCTGCTTCTCCTCTTCGTTGAGCCAATGGTCACGCGGTACCCAGCCGTTGTGCTCGTAGGTCCGTCCGTAGCTCCGACTCCAGTTAGAGAAAGTCGATGACCATAATCCGACCCATGTAAGCAGTTGCTTGCTGGTAACATCCGTAGCCGCCGTCCATTTGCGTACGAAGTCGACCACCGCATCACGTTGTTCGTGGGGAACCCAGGTGCGATTTAAGATTCCCCAAGCTCTTTTTTTAGCTCGACGTGCTCCTGCAGTAGTTCGGCAATGACTTCGTTTTTCTGCTGCAGCTTCGCTTCGAGCTTCTCGATCTTGGCGGCATTGGCATCCTGCTGCATACGCACGTTGGCGGCGTTCTTTTTACGCTCGAATGCGCCTGCTCCGTTTTCAAACAGCAGCTTTTGCCAATTGTAGAAATTGACGACACTGATCCCGTGCTTGTCACAGACCTCTGAAACGGGCACCTTCTCAATCAAGTGCTCGCGTACAATCGCTATCTTCTGTTCTGGCGTTAAAATCTTACGTGTTGACATTCTGCGATACCCTTTATGGAACCGCTATACTCTACCACGCGTTTCATGACACACTTGCAAAATGAGCAATACAACATGGTCGCCTGGGTACGAAAGGTGGTTTACCTATTATTGGACAATCTTTCTTCGCTTTTGGTCCACCGTTCTTGCAACAAGGTCCGTTGGTTGCCGAATCGCGGCATTTTTTTGTTAAAGCCCCAGCAACTTTGTCGCGCATGAATGGCTCTGCTACCAAACGACGTTTCGTTCCAATCTCTGCGACTTCGTCAAGGCAGTCATTGAAAGTACCGGTTCCATGGCCGGTCTGATAGAATCCTGCGCACTTGTTGCGATCGCACTTTGCGGTAGCACATGCGATTCCGGTCAACATTTTCTTAAACCATTTATTGCATGCCCTATCTTCGACTCCTGCGTTGACAATAAAATCAATCAGTACATCAACGCCCGCTGATCCACCGCCTAGGATATCACCGGGCCCCCACGGCAATCCGACCGGGGCGGCATTGGCCCAGTCAGGCGGATTCATAACTGTTTTTATCCATTCTCTTAGCTCAACAAGTGAATCAATTTGCTCGTCTGGTTCTGGGATGACTGTCTGCAGCATTCCGCTCGGATCGACGAACCTGAGCGGAGCGTCGAGAGTCAAGCGATAGCAATTCTCATAGACTTTGATAAACGTATTTAGCCGATACTGACTATACCGAAACTCTATCGGATCCCTGGAGCAAGAACCTCCCGTATCATACCTAAGTACCGAGTGGAGGGGATATCGGTCCTAGATTACCTCTGTGACGATGCCGGTGAAGCAACACAGGCGCAAGCTACCTAATCTCGATGCATAATTGTCTGACAGAGCAGTTGGAACTCCTGAATGGGAAAGAAGCAAAGTGAGCGAAAAAGAAGAGAAGTGACATTTTCGCGTCTTTCGAAGTTTTCGCGGTTGTCACTCTCGAGGAGAGGCCGGGGATTCCCCAACGCTACCGGTGTGTACCACTCCGACTCCGCTCAACGAGTGTTTGCGATTGCTTGGAATTGAGGAGCCTCCAGCGAGGACCAAGTCTACACGGTCCTTCAATACGGAACCTAAGGCCGGAATGCCCGCTCCCACCCCGGCGCCCTAAGTAGCTCACATTCTTCCACTACCTTACAATGCAGGGCGTTGCAATGCACGCCGCTGGCTTGCGATGGAGAGCTTCAGGAAGGAACTTGCCTGTCTGCCCTTTGGAGTCGAGTCACTGCTGTGACTTGCATCGGCGCCTTGAAAAAGGCAGCTTTGTGGCGGGTATCGATCCGATGCATGCGTATTACAAATAAAATTTAGTCAGCAGGGTCGCCCCCCAACTCCCGAGATTTCCCATGGACGATGCATCTGAGCTAGAACCACAGAAGCTACCGCCGGTACTTCCGAGAGTCCCAGAGAATCCCTACGCGCCGACCTTAGCGTCCGATCCCATTCCTGGCTTCAATCGTGGCTACGTCAACCTTCCGCTCGAGTATTGGGGCACACTAGGCGTCTCCTTCCTAGTCCTCCTCGGCCTGACGTTTGCAACGAGCGGAATTGCATTTCCTGGGCTTATTTCGATTGTGTTGGTGGCGATACGCGTTCCCCTGTGGCAACTCCGCCACTCGCGTCAACGACCCGCTCAGCCGCAAATCAATCCCATTGCACTGATCTTCACCTCTTGGCTCGTGCTGCTAGCCGCCCAATTCTCGACACTCATCGCGTTTTTTGCGATCTGCCTCTCAACCCTGGTCGCTTCGGAATGGTTGGGCGGAGGCCAAGCCTTCATTTTTGGCTTAAGTGGCTTGGCAAGTTTGATAGTCTTTGTGCTGATCTTCCGACTCTCTTTGCGATTGCCCTGCTAAGAAAACTACGCTCCGCCCCCTGCTGGTTTCCAACGGTTGTCAGCGCCGTTCGATCGCCTCCTCCCTTTGCCTGGATTCCACCGCCTTGTCCACCTCACCGCCACGCGCCGCTGCCCAACATCGGGATTACACATTTCTCGGATTAACGCAGAGCCTTTGTCCGGAGTGTCGGGGCGTCATTCCAGCCAAAATCATCGCTCGAGGCGGCCGCGTCTATTTTCGCAAAACCTGTCCCACACACGGCGTGCGTGAAGATTTTGTTTGCAGCGACGTTAGCCGCTACGACCGAATGGAAACCAGCCTTCCCGCCAAACTGCCACAGCAAACCTATGCAGACCCCAAACTGGGATGCCCACTCGATTGCGGCTTGTGCACCGAACACGAGCAACACACTTGCATCGCGGTGATCGAGATCAGCGATGGTTGCAATTTGACCTGCCCGATGTGTTACGCCGCCAGCGCACCTGGTAAACAACACAAATCCGTAGAACAAGTAAAAGCGGCTATCGATCGGATTGTCGCAGCCGAAGGACATGTTGAAGTGGTGCAACTCTCCGGGGGTGAACCGACACTCCATCCCCATCTATTGGAGTTGGTCGAATATGCACTCACACAGCCGATCGACTATGTCATGATCAACACCAATGGCATTCGACTGGCGCATGATGCAGATCTGGTCGCCCAGTTGTCGCAATATCGGGAACGCGTCGAAATCTACTTTCAGTTCGATTCCATCCATGATGACCAAGTGGCTCAGTTGCGGGGGCAAGCTGGTCTACTGGAGATCAAACTGAAGGCGCTCGACAGACTCGCTGGAGCGCAGTTGAACGTCACCCTGGTCGCCACTTTACAAGGAGGCGTAAACGATTCAGCCCCGGCAGATTTGCTGGAGTTCGCTCGCAATCGCCCCCACATTACTGGCCTCAGCTTTCAGCCCGCGACCTACAGTGGACGCCATGTGTTGCCGGAACATCTTGAGCAGAGAATCACTTTCCCCGATGTCGTGGACACCATCGCCGCCGATTCACGCAACGAATTTAGGGCTAACGACTTTGTTCCGCTGCCCTGTGCGCACCCCAACTGTCATTGGATCGGCTTGGCCGTCCGCCACGCGGATGAGTTGCTACCGTTGACGCAATACGTTGACGCCGGAAAGAACCTGGACCTGTTGGCCAATGGCATTAGCTTCACGCGAGAACAAACGCACTCCTTGGCCCAGCAACTATTGGCCCGCCTTGCCTGCGGACCTGGCGATTGCTGCAGCCCGAGTCAGGAACCGACTGGGTTGAGTTTACCTGTGGCAAATGCTTGTTCCACCAACACTCAGGCCTCGAGCTTAGAGCAGTTAAAACCTCAGCAGATTGAGGAATTCCTTCAAAAGCTGATTACCCGCTCGGCCGGAGCACGCGACTTGCTCCGCATTACCATCACGTCCTTCCTGGACGTCTACAATTTTGATGTGCGGCGCGTCATGAAGTGCTGCACGCATCATGTTCTGCCTAGTGGTCACATCATTCCCTTCTGTGCGTACAACGTCTTGTATCGCGACGGCACTGCTCGCCTCCCCGAACTTCGTCAAGCAGACTCCGGCACTGTTTAGCGGAGTTCGTTCCTATTCCACAGAGTGTTTCACGATGAGTCCCTGGCGAGCCCTTTACCCGGTGATCATGCTGGTCGGCTTAGGCCTCAGCTATTGGGCCCTTCGTCGGCGGTATGCGAAGAGCCCGTTGGACGAGGAGCAACGCACCGCGATTGGTTTGGCGGCATTCATGGGAGCCATGCTGGGAGCCAAAGCACCGTTCCTCCTCTCTGCAGGTACCTTGCTGACAACAAGCTGGACTTGGCTGGGCGACGGCAAAACAATCCTAGGTGGCATTTTTGGCGGTTACCTTGCCGTAGAGCTCACCAAGTGGTTCATGAAGATCCGCGTGCGAACCGGAGACCACTTTGCCGTACCGGTGGCTATGGCCGTAGCAACGGGACGGTTGGGATGCTTCGTTAGCGGTTGTTGTTTCGGCGTGGCGACGCAGTTGCCCTGGGGCATTTCCTTTCCCACTTCCGGCGACCTCCTACCCAGACACCCAACCCAGCTGTATGAATTCGCCTTCCACGCTACGGCCGTCGCAATACTTTTGGTACTGGAAGGGCGCAACCTGTGGGTGGGCTATCGCCTATCGCTCTATTTGTCGAGCTATTTGGTTTATCGCTTCCTGACCGAATGGATTCGTCCCGAACCGCATGGCTGGTGGGGTCTAACCGCATACCAGTGGGCCTGCCTGGGATTGCTCGTCCTACTCCTATATGCCAACTTGCGGCAGCCGTCCTCACAGAGTGCCGGATCGCCAGCGCCGCCTCTCAACGATCCCGACTCCCCTTAGGGATGGAACGCTGGTTATTCCCCCGCAGGCGGCAAGCCAGACGGAATTTATCGGCGATACCGCTTTACCAGCCTGTCGATGATGTTCCGCGAAACCACCGGGAGGTTTCGAGCAGAACGGCGGCGTCCCCAAAGCCAGTGAGTTTCGGGGCTAAGCCTGGAACGAGAAGCCCAATGTTGCCGGCGGCACGCTCTACAACATGCGAGCAGTGCGGCGGAGCCACCATTCGCTAGCCAAGATTGTGACAAAGAGCAAAGCCACCCAAGCATGATTCCAAATCGGCTTAGGAGGCAAACTCCCTAAGCGCATTGTCCGTCCAGGCGGGAGCTCCTCAAACAGCTGCTCTGCTTGCCGCTCCAAATAAAATTTCCCTCGCGATTGCGCGGCGAGCTCCTTCAGAGCGGGCAAATCAACCCGTAGATTTGCTTGCTCGCTGGGGGGAGCGGACACGACAAACTCTTCACTTGCCAGCGGTTCGATCCCCGATCCAAGATAGGTCGCGCGATAGTTGCCGGGCGGTAGTTCTGCTTCGATGATGCGGTAGACTTTGGACGCCGGCTTGATCGCATTCAGCTTCAGGGTCGACTGCTGGCGGTCGGTTGTCTCCAACACCAGTTCCACCGAATCCGCTTGCTGGGTCTCTCCAGACAATGTCAATTGAAAGCGGATGGGCTGCCCCAGTCGGGCCTGTGTTGGTTCGACCAACAGCTCGGCATCTGTTCCATCACGCCTCAGTTTTCCACGACTGAGCCAACGCAACATTTGCCCCCAATAGCGTTGATGTACCGCATCACTCCCCTCGAAGCTGGCCCACAGGTAGGTTTCATCGGTAGCCTGTAGCGCCGCTCGACCAGCACCTGCAAACTGACTGAGTAACAATGGCTGTGCCGCACCGCTAGAGAGCTCAATCGCCTCTGCCAAGACTTGCACCCCCGGCTTCAGTCCTCCCACCTGACCAATGGAATGGAGGGGCGGCAAGCGATCCCACAGCTCGAGCGATTGTCGAGGAGATTCCTCCAGTTGCAGCGGAAGCGATCCCTGGCCGATGGACGTGGGGCTCCAACGGTAGGTGCCCGTTTGCGGAGAGGGATTCAGTCCCGTGCCACCACCTTCGACCGGCAACAGGCCCGCCAGAGGCCAACCGGCCCATTCCAATGCGGGTGCGCCCTGGCCTTGGATGAAGATGCAACCTGCACCATCGTTGGTTACCGCCTCATAGATCGCCTGCTGAGAGCTGCGAGAAATCAAGCTCGGATCACACGGTCCAAAGATGAACACATCGTAGTTGTCCAGAGTTGCTTGGTCGCTCGGAACCAATCGAATGGCAGATGCATCTTGCTGCACATAACTCGCATCCGCTTCTTGCAGCACAGAGCTCAACTCAAAACTAGCGGACTGTTGGTCACTCTGTTCCGTCGAGCGCTCCAGTAGGTTTTTCAGGAATCGAAATTCGTAGCTGGGTGTCTGAAATACCAGCAAAGCTCGAATCACTTTATCTTGAACATTGACTTCAAAACTTTGGACATTGTTGTCAAGCTCGCTTTCATCTTCCAGCGCCGAAGCCTCAACCATGAGACTCATGATTCCCGGTTGCTGAGGTACGAAGCTGAGGCGAACACTCTGTTGATTGCGCGTAGCAGACCATTCGACTTGCGACTCATCCAGTACGCGACCATTACCCTTATCACGCAATCGCAGAGTCGTGACCGCCTGCTGAATATCGGTCGCTATTACAGACAATTCGACAACGACTTGATCTCCCAGGTAGACATCCCGTTCCACCAAGACGTCTGCCACGCGAAGATCGGGGCGGGCTACATCGCGTCCGATGGCCACTACGAAAACGGGCAGGGCTGCATGCCGCGCCAGTTGTGCCGCATCTGCCAACGATCGTCCACTAGTGTTGATGCCATCGGACAGAAAGACGATCGCGGCGGTTCCCGTACCTACCTGCCGTTCAATCACTTCACCGAGCGCATCTCCCAGATGGCTGTGCGCGCCGTCTGCAGCCACTTGCTCCCGCAAGCCCTGCGGGTCCGTCCAGCTCGCCGTGATCGGTTTGCTGTGTTCAGCCGCAACGATCCAGCGTGTCTGATACTGGCTCGACAACTCGCGCCGTTGTCGTCCGCTCACTCCACTCAAAATATCGAGTCCGCGGTCCAGCCGAGAAATGGCCTCTCGCCCCTGCTCTACATCCTGGGTCCCCATACTCGTTGAGTGGTCAAGCACGACGATCAGTTCAGGACGCTCGCTCGTAAATCGCAGCCAATTCCATCCGCCTAGCATCCATACAACGAGAGCCAGCAGGCTGAGACGCAGGGTGGCCAGAACGACACGCTTCGTCCGACTTGCCCTGCCGCGTTCGCTGCTGTAAATCCAGCCAACGAAGGCCAGGCCGAGCAGGAGCAAAACAATGGCGGCCCACAAGGGCAACGGTCGGGTCGCCTGCAGCATCGTGTCGATATGATTGTCTGCTGATAATTCGTTCAAGCCACGCGTCTCCCGAACCACCAGGCAAGGGTCGATTCAGCAATCAACAGTGCCACCAGCCCATACAGCAAAACTTGGGAGATTCGATCTGCTTGAGCCGCTGATACGAGAGGTCGTGCTGATTCAACCGCTAATTTTCGAGCCAGGGTATCCGGTGCATCACCAGCGAGCTTTCGAGCGGACTGCGGTAGCTGGCTGGGATTCAGCGATTGTAGTGCGCTCTCTGCCGGATCGATATTGACTGCATAGGGTTGCTCCTGCCCTGCCCCACTGCGCACCAGATAGACACCGCGGTGCTGCGTTCGAGGAAACCGCCACTTCAGCTCACCCTGCGCGTCGGCTTGCCCAACAGCCAAGGTCTCCTGCGTGCCATCGGGGCGCTGCACGCTAACCTGCGGAGCCTCTGCGGTGCGTCGCGTTGTCCCGCGGATCGCCTGACCCGCGAAAATATTTTTATCCTCAAAATCATGCTCTAGCGATGCAATGACCATCTGCTGCATCAAAGGAACAAAACTAGGCCAGGTTGCCATGGCATTCCAGGTAGCATTCGCGCTGGTCGAGTTATCCGTCGAGGCAAAGAGACCTCTCGCGGCACCCGACTGCGGAGCTGACAACAGACTCACGACCCATCCCGCGCCAACTCGGCGGCGCGTGATCAGAGGCTGCCCACTGGTGGTTGCTAAGTCGACGGCCAGTGGAGCTCTTTCGATTGCGTTTTCTAGGTTTGTCGTCCCCTCGCTATCGCGATTAGCAGCTTCGTTGCCTGTTTGCAAAGAGCGATCTATTTTCCAAAAGCGAAAAATGGGAGTACTCAACAACCCGGCGTCGGGAAATGCTTGAAAGGGTTGCAGGATAGGGCTCTGGTAGTCCAGGGGGTCAAGCTCCCAAAGCTCTTCGGTCGAGGGTTCTATCAACTGGAAACCCGACAATGGCAGTCCATCTGCGCTACTCACATTCCAGGCCGAGGGATTTGCATTGCGCCCCATCAGCAAGACGACTCCCCCCCCTGCCGCAGCAAACGAATCCAATCGCAATTGTTCGGAGCGTGTTAGGCCGGGAAGGTCAACTAGCACGACTGCATTCCAATTGGTGAGATCTGCAGTGCGTAGTTCGAGCTGCGACATTACCGCTAATGTCTGCCTGGGCCCTCCTCTTTCATCGGAACGCGTCTGTGGCGGTCGAAGTGCCAATGGTACCGTCCGCGCGTCGGCGTCGCGTCCCTGGCTAGCTGATGGCACGACGACCAGAATCCGCTCCTGTTCAACCACCTCCAGCACACAGGAGCGCGTGTCGTCCGACACCAGTCGGTCGGCTGGAATGGATGCCTCAATCACTGCTGGGCCTGCGATGGACAGTGTGGTGGAAAGATGTACCGCATACCGCTGAAAGGGCTGCAGGTCGATATAGGTGGAGGCCATTGTTTGGCCGTTTGCCTTCAGTTGCACCGGGAGCTGACTGACGGGCGCGTCTGCGAAGTTCTCCAGCTCGATGACCATATCGACTTGGCTTCCTACGACCACATGGGATTGAGAGGGCTGCAGAGAGGTCACCGCAACATTGGCAACTGGCCCTTCGGCGACCGAATGGATGCTGAGGCTGGCTGCCTCCTGCAGGCGTTTCAGGGGAACCGCCGCATCGCCATCCACGGCAGCCAACCAGCTATTGCGGCCCAGATCAGAATAGATCGCTACGTGAATGTCTTGAGGTAGCGTCGATGACAGCTCGACCTCCGCTGCAATGCTTTCAATCCACTGCAGACCACTGCTGAGATTCAAGGCGGTATCGAATAACTCTAACCGCCGCAGTTCGGACAGCATGCTGGATTTATCAAAGGTTGGCCGAGAGATGATCGCACGTGACGGGTTCGCCAATTGCACCAGCGCGTAAGCGTCGCCAGTATTCGTACTGGCAATTAAATCAAGGGCCTGTTGTTTGGCCAGCTCAAACCGGGAAACATCCTGGGGTTGATAGCCCATGGAGGCGGAGGCATCGATGGCAACGATCCACAATCGTGGTAACTCTGACTCGGGAATTCCTTGAGCATCGGTGACATTGAAAAACGGGCGTGCCAAGGCGATCGCTAATACGATTGGGATTAGAGTGCGCAGCAGCAACAACAGCAGCTGTTCGATGCGTAGGCGGCGTGACTCCTGTTCGATGACCTGCCGCAGCAACTGCATGGCTGCCCAGGGCGCGACTCTCTGCTGCTTGCGGTTGAGCAAATGCAGGATAATCGGAATGGCTGCCGCCGCCGTCCACAGGAGCATCCAACCGCTGGCGAAGCCGGAAACCGCTAGAGGTCCCAAGGTAAAAGACAACGGCACGCTCAGCTCCTCCGCAATTGTCGACTGGACAAGATATTCGGCAAGCAAACCGCCAAAGACTCATCGGTCTGCACGCGGAAGTAGTCGATATCCAGTTGTCGGCAGCCGCTTTCCAATGCTTGGCAGTAAGCGGCGATTGCCTTGCGATAGGCTCCTCCAATGAGGAGAGGATCGGTTACCACCTGAGACGCATCTTCCATTCCTTCGAAACGCGAGAGTTGGTCAAAGGGAAATTGCAGTTCGTCCGCATCGAGGATTTGGATCACCAAAACATCATGCCGAGCGTAGCGTGCCAGCCGCAGCGCACTGAGCAGTGCCTCGCGATCGTCGAGTAGATCGCTAAGCAGGATCATCAATCCAGGTTTAGTCGCTCGCTGAACAGTCTGTTGAATCGTCTCGGAGATTTCTGTGCGTCGATTGTGCTTCCCAGACTCCAACACTCGGACGATATCGTCGAACTGCACCGGACTGCTGCTCGGTGGCAACCAGTTGTCGATGCCATCCGAGAAGGTAATGAGACCTGCACTATCTTGTTGCGACACCACCAAATAGGCTAAGACACACGCGATCAACTGGGCAGTCTCAACCTTACTCAGGCTACTTTGCTGACCGCGATAGAGCATGCTCTCGCTTTGGTCCAACATTAAGTAGCAGGTTAGATTCGTCTCATCTTCGTACTGCTTCAGGTAATGTTTGTCGCTGCGCGCGTAGACTTTCCAATCGACTTGCCGCAAGTCATCTCCAGGAACGTACTCGCGATGCTGGGCGAATTCGATCGAGTGCCCGCGCAGCGGACTGCGATGCATCCCGGCGACCAGCCCTTCGATTAAAGTGCGAGCCCGGAGTCCCAGCGGTCGAACGGCTGCTAAAACTTTAGGATCGAAGTACTTTTGCGATGCGTTCAAGACTCTCACTATTGCTCAAAGTACGATCCGCGTATTGGATAACATCACTGATAATCTGCTCCACGGTGACGCCTTCGGCTTCAGCTTGAAAATTCAATTTCATCCGGTGTCGAAGGACAGAAGGTGCCACCGATTCGATATCTTCGCGACGCACGATGGGACTTCCGTGCATCGCCGCCCGCGCCTTGGCTCCCAAGACGATGTATTGGCTAGCCCGCGGCCCTGCCCCCCAACGCACGCAACGTCGCACCAATTCGTTCGCTTGATCATCGGAGGGACGGGTCAAGCGTGCAATCTGAGTCGCCACCAAAGCCAACTCGGGAGTGATCGCGATCCGTCGGACCAAGTGGGTCAGCTCCAGCAATCTCTCTCCGGTAAGACGCACTTGCGGCTCAGCGGTAGAATCGCTCGTCGTACGCAACACCACTTCCAGTTCGTCCGCCTGGCTGGGGTAGTCGACTAGCACGTTGAACATAAATCGATCGAGCTGTGCTTCGGGTAACGGATAGGTTCCCTCTTGCTCAATGGGGTTCTGGGTAGCTAGCACGAAGAAGGGAGAGGGCAACGCATGGCGACGACCGCCGGCAGTGACCTGCCGTTCCTGCATGGCTTCGAGGAGGGCGGCTTGGGTTTTGGGAGGAGTACGATTGACTTCGTCCGCCAGCACCACATTGGCGAAGATCGGTCCGGGGATGAAGCGAAATTCGCGCGTCCCGGTGGAGCGATCCTCTTGAATCACCTCGGTGCCAGTGATATCCGCTGGCATCAAATCGGGCGTAAACTGGATGCGGTTGAAGACGAGGTCGATCGACTTGGCCAAGCTGGAGATCATTAATGTCTTGGCCAGTCCTGGCACGCCCACCAACAGGCAGTGCCCCCCCGCCAGCATGGCAATTAGCAGTTGTTCAATCACCGCTTGCTGCCCCACGATGATCTCGGAGAGTTCGTCGCGAACCTCCTGCAACGTCTGGCTAAGCCGTGCGAGCGCCAACAGCTCATCCTCCGCCGCTGGCGCATCCCCGCCTCCACTCACTGAATTTTTGGCTGTGCTGGCCACAAGCCCTCCCGGGTTCTAGATCGAATGCACTGCGATTCTCTTATTCTCTATTTTTTCAATAAGAGTGCGTAAACGGTTCTCTTCCTTTGACGTCCGGTATTATAGCAGCCAGGGGGCAAGACAACCCAGTCCCAGTATGCCCTCGCTAAACAGCCTCCAAATTGCTGGTCCAGCGTCCCTGCTACCATGCGATGTCCGCTCGAGTTTTCCCTGTAAGTGATTGAACCTTGAACGCACAATTGCCCCCGCCAACTCCCTCCTCGCCAGAACCGGCAGACCTCGTGCACGGACTGTTCGTTTCAGACCTGCATCTGTTGAGCCCCAGAAGTGCTTGTCCTCACATCGAGACGGAATTGGCAGATTACGCTGGCGCACACAAGTGCATCGTGCTGGGAGGGGACATCTTTGATTTTCGCTGGAGCGATCGTGGCGGGCACGACCAAACGTTGGAAGCGACCTCACGCTGGTTGCAAGATTTACAACTGGCCACGGAAAACACCGATATTATCTACCTCCCTGGGAATCACGACTGCCACCCCGACTTTTTGGAACAACTCGAAAAACTCTCTCAACAATCCAAGAATTTCTCGTGGCAGCCGCACCACCTTCAATTGGGGAACAATCTGTTCTTTCATGGCGACATTCTCGATGCCGGCAATAGCCTCGAGGACTTACAGCGTTATCGCCGGCAATTCCATCATGTAAAACCCCAGTCGCAATGGGCTCATCGGAGCTACGATACGGCAGTTGGTCTGCGCGTCCACAAACTGGTGCCCAGAATCTTGCATCAACCGATGCGCACTTGCCAACGACTGCAGAATGCCATTGATCGCTTGAATCTCGATGACGCAAAGGCGGTTCGCAACGTGTTTTTCGGCCATACCCATGTTCCCATCGAAGGTTTGAAGCTGAACGGCCGAAGTTTTTACAATCCAGGTGCAGGCATGAAGCACATGCAATTGCAGCCACATGAATTCACTTTTGAACGAGCGATTCCTGCGTCGGAGATTCCACTGGCTTCCGATACCAGCACCAAACCTCCGTCGAAGTAGAGCTCTCAATCTAAGGGAATCAGACGATGCGATCGGACTGTTACTCGAGCGGTGAACGGGGCTGGATGCTTTTCGGCCAACAACTAAGAGCCAGATGGCTGGCGCCACTCTTGCTCCAACTAACGCAACGCCGCGTCACTGCGGACGGAATCACCTTGCTCGCCGGCGTCATCGGCTTGTGCTTTGTCCCGTTATGGCTCATGCATTATCGCTCAGCAGCGCTCGTCTGCTTGGCCATCCATACCCTTCTCGACGGCCTCGACGGCCCGCTGGCTCGCTTTCAGCACGCCGCTGGTCCGCGTGGAAGCTTCACCGACACTCTTACCGACCAGCTGGTGATCAGCGCCGTAACCATGGCCTGGATGATCGGCTCCCCGACGCCACTCAACATCTCAATGGGGGCCCTCTACATTTTTGTCTATGCGCTGGTGGTGTTCATGGCCATGGTCCGCAACGCGTTGGACATTCCCTACTCGTGGCTGCTTCGTCCCAGGTTCTTCGTCTATACCGCGCTGGCTCTCGATTGCTGCCTGGCGGGGCCAGCCACCGGTTACCTCACGACCTGGGTGATGCTGCTCTGCAATCTCGTGCTAGCATTGAAGGCCGCCACCGGCTTCCTTCGACTTCGCAGCCGACTCCCCGATTCCCACCTTTCCAACGCTACGCTCCGCGATTGGCCTTGATCGCAATCCCCGTTTGCCGCTATGTACGAAACGCTTTAGACGCTTCGCCCATCCCGCCAGACGACATGCACTATGATTATCGCCCGTATTGAAGGTGGCCTTGGAAACCAGATGTTTCAGTACGCCTATGGCCAGTACTTGGCACAGCGTCACCAAACGGAACTTCGACTTGACCTAAGAAGCTACGCGGCCGCTCCGCAGCATGGTTTTTTGCTCGATCGGTACTCCATTGAGGCCCAAGTTGCCGACAGCAGTCTATTGGCCCAGATACCGAGAAAATACCGTTCTACGGAAAGCATGCAGACGTCCAAGCTAGCCTGGCTGCGACCCACGAAATTCCCCCGCCACAAGGAATCACCATTTGGATTCCAAGCCAAACACTTGCGAGCCTCCGACAATCGCTACTTGGTAGGGTACTGGCAGAGCGAGCAGTTTTTTCCTGGTTTGGAGCAGCGGCTCTGCGAGGAATTTACCCTGGCCGCTCCCCTGTCGCTGCGCAGTCAGAAAGTGGCTGACAAAATCGCTGCGACCAACAGCATCGCAATCCATCTGCGCCGCGGAGACTACCTTTCCAACACCAGCGCCGCCCAGCTCTTTCATCACGTACAACTCGACTATTATCTGAACGCCATTACCGATTGGGCCCAGACCCAGCAACGGCCGGAAGTGTTCGTGTTCTCCAATGATATTCCATGGTGCAAAGAGAACGTTCAACTACCGTGGCCCGTGCACTTCGTTGATCACAATGGCGTCGAGACGGCCTATGAAGACATGGCCCTCATGCAGCAGGCAGCCTGCAATGTCATTGCCAACAGCACTTTCAGCTGGTGGGCAGCCTGGTTGAATCGGCGGCCGGGAAAAAACCGTTTACGCCCCCGAGACATGGTTTCGCCCCGGAACGCTCGACGGCTCAGCCATCCTACCCACCACATGGCGCACTGCCCCCGCCACATCCCCACTTTGTAAGGCGGCCTGACGTCATGGAAAGTCCCTCGGTCTCGGTTGTGATGACCATCTACAATGGCGAACGGTACTTGATCGATTCGCTCGCCAGCATTGTTGAACAGAGTTTTCAAGACTGGGAGCTCCTCTGCGTCAACGATGGCTCGCAAGATCGCAGCGGCGAAATCTTGCGTTGGTTTGCGGAATGCGACCCGCGGATCCGCATCCTTGAGCAAGAAAATGCTGGGATTGTCCAGGCAGCGAATCGTGGCTGCTACGCCGCGAACGCACCGTTGATTTGCCGCATGGATTGTGATGACATCGCTTACCCGCACCGCCTCCAGGTGCAATACGACTTTATGCGGGACCATCCACAGCACGTGGCAGTCGGTGGCGCAATCCTCGAGATTGACAATGACAGTGACCCTCTGGGACTGGCAAGTCTACCTACAAACCACCCAAACATTGTCGATAACCTACTCACGCGGCGAACCGGCTTGTTCAACCCGGCCTCGATGCTTCGCAAATCTGCTTTTGATGCCGTGGGCGGCTATCGCCCTGAATTTCTTTGGGTCGAGGACCACGATCTCTGGCTTCGACTCTCCGGCGAGGGCTTGCTGCATAACCTGACGGACCTAGTCCTGTGTTACCGGCAACACGCGTCCAGCACCTGTTGGCAACGCGCTTCCCTCCAACGTGAACTCATGAACCAACTACTCACCGAGGCGTACCAACAGCGTGGAAAGAGCGTTCCACCAGAATTGCTCTTGGCTGAAAAGAGCTACCTCAAAACTTCCGCTGGACCTGGGAAGTGGGCGCGAAAGGCAGCCAAGGGTGGTCATGTCCATTCGACGTTCAAGCATCTACACCACCTGCTCCGCTCCGATTCTAAATGGAGTTACAAGTCGAGAATGACTTTCGAATCGCTACTCCGTTTGATCGGTGGCTCCCCCCGTCGCTTGATCGCAGGCAGTCCTACCGTTAGGATCCCAAGCTTCCCACACTGGCACGCGCAACATGCCCAGCGAACAGTTCCACGATCGACACCCTCCAAGGCTGCTTGAGAAGCATTTTCAAGGCATATAGCGGAGCTGGTCGAGTCGCTCTCGCAAGGCTTTCACTGCTCGGTGCGCAACCTGCACAAACTCTGGATTGCCCAAGTCCTGGAGTTCTAGGCGATCGGGGGTACCAGAGTTCAATCGCCTCAGTCAGCGCGTTTTCCAACGCACGATCAACTCGGCAACCTGGGTTGAGTTGTGAGAGCTGATCAACCTCAACAGGCAGGCGCAACCGCAAGCAGGCAGGTCCGCCTCCGCCAGACATGCTTTCCGCCAGTGAAACGTAGCAGACCTCTTCGAGAGGAATGGCAGGATCGTTGAGCAAACGCTCAATCAGCTGACTAGCTTGCCCGCTCATGCGACACTGCTCTGGGCAGATCAACACCATGCGTGGTTGTTCCGCACTCCCACTTTGAGGAGTGATAATCTGGCTGTTAAAAAAAATAGCATGCAACGGCCTCCGACAACGAAAGTTCCGCCTCTCCCACTTCGATACGCACTAATGGGGCGCCGGTCTTCCGTTCAAATTGGTCCGCCACGCGATCGATTTCAGACTCACCGTCCACAAACGCGAACTGGTGGTAAATCAATAGGTTTTCGTGACTGGTAGCAATAACGTCGTTGTGGAAGACGCCCGCTGCGATCGCCGCCGGGTGCTGTTGCAAGAAGAACGTGCATTGCGGATCGAGTTGATGGAGTCGAGCAATGGCTTGGGATGCTGCAAGCGTATGGCGCGGCATGAAGCGAACATCGCATTCCGGGGTAAATTCCCCATGGACGAAAACATTCAGCCCAGTCTTCCCAAGCGGATCGCTCAATCGCATGTGGTTCGCTGCTCCCTCATCACGCAATGGAAAGACCGCAGGCAAAGGCGAGTGCGTTCGCAAGCCGTGCGGGTATAGCTGCTGCATCTCGATGGCTCGCTCACCAGCCTCGGAACCGCGGTGCCAACTACTCAGCAGATTTGCGGGAGTGAAGTGGGCTTGGGTATCGCGGCAGTCCCGTGCGGGCGAAAATGTCGCGGCATTCGCGGCCCACATGAAAGCGCTGCTGTAGGCAGCAGACAAGCCAGCAGAGGAGGATTGGTAGGCGGCTGAAACCTGCTCCGAGGGTGCCCCGTTAAAACCCATTTGCGAAAGAAATTCGAGCTGCGGCCGAATGGTGGCAACCAGAGGTATTGGGGAACTCCGAAGCTCGCGACCAAGGCCGCTTTGCGAAGCCCTTCCAGTGCGGCCAATTTCGGATTGCTCGGCTGGTCACGGTGGGCTTGAGACGCCACATTACCGACGCCCAGACCACTGAAATGATGAGTCGGCCCCACCAGGGAGTCTACGTTTGCTTCTACGATCATAAGTTTGCGATGCTTCATCGGCTAGTGCTTTGTCAAAGCTTAATTTTCGGGTTGCCCGGAAAAAGGTGTCCGACAACAAAAGCCGGAACGGCCCTTCGGGTGCTGTGCACTTTTGGTGTCGGACACGAATGGCACTTAATCGGCCTAAGGTACTGGTGCTTCTAGAGTTAAGTTCGATTGACAGCAGGGGGCTTCACTTGCGATGAGTTTGGGTAATCTTACCCTCCCGAACACACCAAGCAAGGAAGCCCCCGTGTGCCATCATCCGTTTGATTCGTTCCGCTGTCGAGTCCAACATGCGCGCCAACACGGCGATCTTTACTTCGCCGCCTTGATCTCCAAAGAGACTATCGCGTCAGTCTTTGGCAATGCAAGTGCCATTCTCGATTCGGCCAGAGTTTACAACACATCGGTCACGCTGTGGGTCTTCCTCTCGCAAGTCATGAGCATCCACCACGGCTGCGTCTCTGCGGTCGCCAAGCTGATCACCCATCGAGTCGCCAACAACCAAACTGCTTGCTCTGCCGAAACCGGTGCTTACTGCATTGCTCGAGACAAAATCGACGAGCAATCCATGCAACGTCTTGTGACGGCCAGCGGACTTGCGATTGAAGACAGCAGTCCCGACCATTGGCGATGGCTGGGGCACCGCGTGATCACCGCCGATGGTGCCACCGTCACGATGGCAGACACGTCGGAGAATCAAGCCGCCTACCCGCAACTTAGTAGTCAAGCACCCGGTTGTGGATTTCCGATCTTGCGAGTCGTTGTACTGTTCGCGTTGTCGACTGGCGTTGTGCTCGACATGGCGATGGGCCGATACAAAGGTAAGTTCACTCACGAAGTAAGTTTGTTTCGTCAGATCGACGCAATCATCGAAGAAACCGATGTTTTCCTAGCTGATCGCGCCTATGCGGGTTGGTTCGAGATGGCGAGGATGATTCAACGTGGTGCACACGTCGTTGTTCGCAAACACCAGTTGCGCAAGTCAGATTTTCGGACTGGAATTCGTTACGGCAAAGACGATCACTCCATCCAAATCGACAAGCCAGCTCGTCCCGACTGGATGAGCATTGAAGAGTACGAGACGTACCCGGACTTCATCACCATTCGCGAGATCCGTATCCGAGTTGAGAACAACGGATTTCGCACTCGCGAGATTATCGTTCACACATCGCTGTCGGACGATACGGAGTACACGAGGAGACATCGCGGCCCTGTTCCGTAGAAGGTGGCAAGCAGAACTTCATTTACGGAGCTTGAAAACGGTCATGCAGATGGAACACTTGCGCTGTAAAAAGCCGCATCGAGTGCGGAACGAAATTCGGACGCACATGTTGGCTTACAATTTGATTCGCGGGGTGATGTCTGAAGCGGCCGTCGAAGGCGACGTTCAATGGCATATCAGTTCAAGTCAACACTGACAACGGTGACGGATATGCTTCCGGTTCTAGGCCTAATCAGCAACGCCGATGAATTATGCACTGTGTTGTACCGCTGCTGCTTGCAACACGCAGTTGGCAATCGACCGGACCGCTACGAGCCCAGGGTGCTCAAGCGAAGACCGAAGAAATACAAGCTGATGCAAAAGCCAAGAAGCGAATACAAACCCGGGGAGGCATAGGACTTACGCCGATTAAGTGCCATTCGTGTCGGACACCTTTTTCCGAACGCTCGCTAAACCCTAATTCTTAGTGTTGACAATGCACTAGAGTCGTTCGAGGCCCGGCACGGCTTGGCCGGTTTCGTTTAAGGTGTGACTCTCCAAGGATGCCATGGGGTAGGAGCAGTAATCGGCAGCAAAATACCCACTGGGACGATGATTGCCACTTCCGCCAACGCCACCAAATGGAAGCTTGCCACTGGCTCCCGTGGTCTGCCGATTCCAATTGACAACGCCAGCCCGAATGCGATGAAGGAAGTAGTGGAAATCCTCCACGCGGTCGCCCACAAACCCGGCCGACAAGCCGAATTGCGTTTGGTTCGCCAGAGCAATAGCTTCTTCAAAGTCGTGAGCTGTTTGCAAGGTGAGCAACGGACCAAAATGCTCACAGTCGTCAACTTGCGCTCCCGATTTCAATTCCAGCAAACCAGGGTCACCAGGGCATTGCAGGATTCGCGGCGTTGCATTGGTACCACAGGCTCAGCCCCTCGCTCTAGGAGTACCGCTTGGGCATTCAGCATCTGCTCAGCCGCCCGCTCGTTAATGAGGGTTCCCATAAAGGGTTGAGGTTCTTCCATCGGTAAACCAACCGCTATTTTGGGAATCAATTCTCGCAGTTGTTCGCTCAGTTGAGCGCTCAAGGATTCTCCAACGACGATCAATCGCCGTGCGCACGTACAGCGTTGCCCTGAGGTGATGTAGGCCGATTGAATGGTAGTGATCGCAGCGCCGCGCAGATCGCTGGCCCCCGTGAACCACCAAGGGATTGTTCCCTCCCAGTTCTAGAGCCAAGATTTTGTGAGGTTTTCCGGCGAGCATCTGATGCAATTTGACTCCCACTCGGTGGCTTCCGGTGAAGAGCACTCCGTCCACCTCGACATGCTCTACCGCTGCAGTCGCCACTTCGGCAGCGCCGTGGAGCAGGTTCAGCACCCCCGCCGGCAGTCCGGCGGAGTGCCATGCTTCGGCCAGCCACTGTCCGGTAGCTGCGCCAACTCACTCGTTTGAAAACGATCGTATTGCCCGCCAGGAGCGCTGGCACAATGTGAGCTCCCGGTAAATGCGCCGGCAGATTGAACGGTCCAAGAACCAGCATCACCCCATGGGGACGATAGCGTGTAACCGCCAGCAGATCTCCCATCTCTTCGGTTGTGGTCCAGCGTCGTTTGAGGATCGCATCGAAGGAATTGGCTACCTTCGTGGCAGCTGCTCCCACCTCTGTGCGAGCTTCCCACAGGGGCTTCCCCGTCTCTCGCGCGACGATCGAGGCTAGCTCCTCCTGCCTGGCCTTGAGTGTTTCGGCAAACTTCCGACACACGCTCATGCGTTCATCGAGTGATTTCTCAGACCAAGTGGGGAAGGCTTGGCGCGCGGCCCCCACGGCGCGATCGACCTGGCTGGAAGATGCCCAATTCCCCTCCCACATCACTTCCGCATTCGCGGGAGACACCCGCTGCCAAGCAACTCCCTCACCCGAGAGCCACGCCCCATCGATAAGGAGTCTCCCCAACTCCGGGGTGAATGGCACGCTGTCGGAGGCGGGCTTGATTGAACGATCCATGACTCGGCTTCCTAAGAGGAACGTGTTTCAGTTGGATAAAAGAGCCATCGCGCGAATCTCCTGCCCCACATTGAGCTCCAATGCGGCTGCGGTGGACTCACTCACGATCACTCCGCCGTTATCCGTGTGAGCGATGTCGGATAACGCAGCACAAAATCCCGTCGTTGCTGATGCGACAATACTTGCCGTTCCGGTAACCTGCGCCGCAATCTGCTCTACCAATTGTACTTGCGTTCGACGGACAGCAGAAATTTCATCGCGGCGGCAACGCACCACGGGACCTCCATCGAAGATATCGATTAGGTCAATCTTCTCAAACCCTCGGCTTCCAGCATGGCCAGTGCGGGGCGTGTTTGTGGATGCACTGCCCCCATGACCTTTCGAGCCGCCTCGGGCAGGGCTCGTGTAGATCGGATAGCGCGGCATCAAGTCTTCGATAAAGCGTTTGTTGATCGTCGAAAGACTATCTGCCTGCGGAAAATCAATGGCGAAAAAATGCTTGCCAATCGCATCCCAGAAGGGGCAATCCCCGGCGTCGGTCATCACGCCTCGCATCTCGGCAATCACCGAGTCTGCAAAGCGATTGGGGTGCGCGGCCATAAACGCGAAGCGAGCCAAGCTCAGGAGGGCGGCCCCTCCCCTGCCCGCGATATTCCGGCAATAAAAATAGGCTACCAATTTCGGTAGGACCATCGTGAATCTTTTCTAGGTGAAGCGATTCGACCCGTTGCGTCCGCTTGAGCAGCTCACTATGCGCCGATTCCACTACGCGTCGGTAACTGTAGAAGGGCTCGTAGCCACCGGTCTTACTAAAGATGCAGGACAGGCCAACTAGCTTTGCCTGAGTGGTATCTTCCATAACAAACACATAGGGTTCCCCCGATGGTTTTTCGGTCTGACGATTGAAGGCAAAATGCGACAGTTCTACACGTTCGACAAGCTGCTTGCGATCGATCTGCAGTGTGGTCATTCCATAAGTAGCCTGCTCGATCAAGGCCCACAGCTCGTCCAAGTCTTCTAACCGCACGGAGCGTACAATCACCAACTCACCGTTCCTTCTGCAAGAACTTGATCCATGATTTGGATGGCCCCATCAATATCTGCAAGCGTCGTACAACCCGGAGGAGGCAAGAAACGCACGCGTGTCGGATTTCCACCTGCCACAAAGCCCATGAGGCCAGCATCAAACAGGGCGTGCACGAATTCCGTTGCAACTTCCGGCGAACCGTCCCCTGGGGTTAAGGCAAACATCATGCCGCACCCATGCGGGCCGGCGATTTTGCCGGGTACTTGGCGATCAATCGCCCCAACTGCTCTTCGAAGTATTGGTGCCGCTGCGCGTTCTGCCCGTGAGCCCCAAAGCATCCCGTTTGCTGTAGTTCGTCGAGCACTACCAAGGCCGCTGCGATGGAACTGCTGGCTGCCGTAAACGTCTGCTCAACAGCGGCCCCTTGGGCTGGAGCTCGTCGCGATAGAGCGTCGCACACAACTGCGTAATTTTCCCGATCGTGACGAGATCGGCCAGGGCATCCAATTCAAAGTGCTGAAAGGCAAAGGGCTGGCTCAGGCGGCCGAAGGTTTGAACCTCGTCAAAGATGATCAACACATTGTCTTGCTTAGCTCGCTCAATCAACTTGGTGAAGTACTCGGTCGATCCAGGATAGTATCCACCTTCGCCAGCGACCAACTCCAACCACAGCGCCGCATACTTCCCTGGGTGACGTTTCAAGTGCTTGTCTAGGGCTGCCAGGGAACGTTCCTGAGATGCAAGGGAATGATCGGGATCACTGGAGGGGATATAGTCCACGGCCAGAGCGGTAGGCAATCCGGTGCGGTATTGCGGTCGATCAGTGAGCTGCGCCATAGCGATCGTTCGACCAGCAAAGCAATTGTCCAGCGCAATCACTCGGTCTGCGGGTGCGCGATTGTGGAATGCAATTTTGAGCGCATTCTCATTGGCCATCGCCCCACTGGTCGAAAGCAGGCAGTGCTGCAACGCGGCTCCCTGCTGCCCTGCAAGTTCGAGCAACCGTTCGCAGATTTCGAGAGAGGGTCGATGTTGCTGCAGGTTTCCTTGCATGACCGTATCTTCCAAGGCAGCCATCAGCCCCGCCTGCAGTAGACGCGGGTGGCTGTGCCCCAAACCATGCACGCCAATCCCCGAGATGAAATCAAGCTTGATACTGCCGTCGGCCAGTTCAACCCACGGCCCTCGCCCCACTCCACTCGCTAGATAGCGAAAGTAGGGCTTTCCGCCACGTGCTTCCGCCAAACGATCGAGCTGAGATTGGTAAGTGGTTTCAAGTTCAGTTGTGGCGGAGCGCGGCCCCGCAACCTTGGCTTGAATGTCTGCTAGCGCCGCTAACAATAACTCCTCGGCTTGTTTCACCCGAGGATCATCGCGCAATTGATCTGCCAGGAGTTGTTTCGAATCAGGCATGGTTGAGCCATCTTTCCGCAACGAGCTGCTCTACAACAATTGTCCAGCTGAAAATCGCTGCAATAGATTTACTAAAAGTTTAGATTTATCGACTAACGACGAGGTCTCTACCCACTCTTCCTTGCTATGCAATCCACCACCAATGGGGCCTAGCGTATCGACGTTCGGCAGGCCGGCGGCGGCCAATTTGTTCCCATCACAAACTCCGCCCGTGGATACCCACTGCACTTCCTCCAATCCCAGCTGGAGCGACTCTTGGCCAATGGCCTCCATGAGCGCCTCGATGGCGGGTGTTCTCAACTTGGGCGGCGAAGTGATGTTCCCGCTGACATGACAAGTAAACCCCTCGGTTTGTTCTACCGCTGCCACGCGATTCTGCAACTCGGATTCGAACCAAGCAATGCTTTCCTGATCGGACAAACGCACATTCCAGCGGCCCACCGCGCGATCCGGCACAACGTTCAACGGGCCTCCCCCACCGATCCAAGCCACATTCAGGGTCAGCCCCGGTCGTTGACCGTTCAGCCCATGCAATCCGTACAGAAACTCGCACAGCTTGGCTACTGCGCTGCGGCCCTCTTCAAAACTCCGACCAGCGTGCGCTGAACGCCCACCGATCACCACCGTAAAATTTCCCGAACCCTTGCGCTGCGCAACCATCTCGCCCGTCGGTAAAGCAGGCTCAAACAAAAACCCGACGTCGAATTCCGAGGCCAATCGCGCCAACAAGGAACTGGAATGTGGCGAACCAAGCTCTTCATCGGGATTGAGCAATACCGTCCACCCACAGTCGGGAGCGAGTCCAAATTGCTCTACGGCTCGCAACGCGTTGCGGATAACGACGATTCCCCCCTTGGCATCTGCCACTCCCGGCCCCTGCAGGCGATCGGAGTCCAGTATGCGGCAGCGCTGAAAGGGATGCCCGGCTGGAAAAACGGTATCGTAGTGGATAGCCAATAGCAGGCGCCGCGCCGCTTGCGGCCTACAATCCCAGCGCAATGCCGGACCGGTCTGCAGTTCAATCTCCTGCCCCAAATCGTCGATTTCGCAACGCGGTGGTAGGGCGATGCGACGCGCGGTCGCATCGGGGAAATCCATCCACGCCTCCAACCACTGGGCGACCTGCTCGAGCCCTGCCAAATTGTTCGAACCAGAATTCTGATTCGCCAGCTCAACGAGATCAGATCGCATCGCCTCTTGTTGGGCATCGAGCCAATGGTGAGCTGCGTTCATGGAGTTACTCTGATTTGGTGCTAAATCGATGAATGGTTGTTTGTTCGAACACCATCCCCGGATCGAGCCGCGTTGTGGGAAAGTGGGGTTGGTTCGGAGAGTCAGGATAGTGCTGTGTCTCCAGGCAGAAACCACCGTGAGGTTCATGCACGCCGTCCAAGTGATTCCCAGTGTACAACTGCACTCCGGGCTGCGTGGTCAAGACTTCCATCATGCGTCCTGAGGCGGGGTCGACTGCGTTTCCTACCGAGCGCATTGTGCCCGGGGCTCCATCGACTACAAAGCAGTGGTCATAGCCTTTCGTATCGGGCAATTGAGCAATGCGTTCGCCCAGAGCGCGCGGGCTACGAAAGTCTAGCACGCTTTCGGCCACCGGTAGGATCTGGCCAGTCGGTATCAACGTCTCATCCACGTCCAGATATTTTTCACAGTTCAATTGCAAGACATGCGCGAGCACGTCTCCCGTGCCAGCGCCCGCCAGATTCCAATAGGAATGATTGGTAAGATTGAGGACGGTTGATCGATCGGTCGTCGCTCGGAAGGCAAATGACAATTCATCGGCGTCGGACCAAGTGTATTCCACCGTTACCGTCAGCGTGCCTGGGTAGCCTTCATCTCCATCGGTGCTCACATGAGTCAAGCGCACGCTACTCCGATCACTCGCCTCGATCACTTCTGCCCCCCAAACCATCCGGTCAAACCCCTCAAGTCCACCATGCAAGTGGTTGGGACCGTTGTTGACCGCCAAGGAGTACTCCTGGCCATCCAGCGAAAAACGTCCGCTGGCAATGCGGTTGCAAAATCGCCCCACGGTCGATCCCAAGTAGGGATGCCGCTCGAGATAGCCCGCTAAGGTCGAATACCCAAGATTGACATTTTGGAGCTGACCGCACCGATCTGGAACCTCCACGGAGACTAGAATGGCACCATAGTTGGTGAGCTTAATGATATTTCCACGGCTATTCGTGAGCGTAAATAACTCAACCGCCGTTCCATCAGGAGTTGAACCAAAGCTTGTGCGTGCTACTGCCATTCTCAAAACCAACTAAATCGGGTGGGAAACGTAAACAATTATGCTAATCGGTAACGGGGTTTCTCCACAGGGCCCAAGCCCGTGTCGTTTTCTTCATTTTTCAGTTCATTTAAAGCATCAATGGCCGCCCGGCGCGGGAGCCAGTGTAAGTTCCAAGGAGCCCTGCTCTACGGCTTGTTGATATCCATTCCCCACCGCGCGAGCTAGGCCGAAATAGCATTTTGAGTTTCAAGTTGGAGACAGTGCCCAAATTGGAGATAGTGCCCAAAATTGCCCCGTAGCAAAAAACACCTATTCTTGCTCATGCGGCGAGTTACGATTGAGACGATTCTGCAAGCGGGTTCCACGGTGGGGACCGGACGATTCTCGCCACCCAGGAAGAAATTTTTCGAAATCCTCGCAACAGTCTACATCAACGGGCAACCATACTACTGAAGTAGGTTAAAGCACTTCTCACCTATTCTAGCCTTTCACGATGACATCTTCGACGATCAGCGACCCGCTTGCCGCTTTCCATGACCACGAAACGTGGTTGAGGACGACGTTGCATGCGCGGTTGGGGAATCGTGACGAGGTCGATGAGGTGATGCAAGAGGTCGCGGTAGCGGCGGCCAATCAGTCCGCCAAGGCTGTCCCCGTTGAACGGGTCGGACCGTGGTTGTATCAGGTTGCCCTTCGGCAGGTCATGCTCTTTCGACGCAAGGCGGGCCGTAGACGAAAACTGATGAACAACGTCGCCGAGAAATTGGCGCCAACCGAAGTCGATGTGCGTTCCAAGCCAGCGGTAGAGTTCCTGATCGGCGAAGAGCGGGGAGAAGCAGTTCGCGCCGCCATGGCGCGAATCGACGAACGCGATAGGCAACTCCTACTCTTGAAATACGTGGAGGGACTGTCCTACGGAGAGATCGCCAATCGAATCGGCGTCACGGCCAGTGCGGTTCAATCTCGACTGCACCGCGCCCGAGCAACGTTACGACAACAATTGAGAAGTGATGAATCATGGGCCTGAAGGTGAAAATCGATCAATCCGTGCTTGATGAATTAGTGGCTGGTTCCATTCCCCGGGAACGCTACCGCCACATTATGACCGCGCTCGATTCGGACCCAACTCAATGGCGCGACTGCGCCATGACCTTTCTCGAAGAACAGGCCATTCAGGAAGAATTGAGCGCGCTGGTTCAGCGCGACGTCGACTGGGATACGATTCGCATTCCCTCAGCTACCGATCCATGGCTAGGCAGCGCTGGTGGGGAATCAACGCGTTCCGATAGTTCCAAGTCGAGTTCCACTGCGGTACCTTCGCATGCCGCAGGCAACACCGCCGAGCAATCGAAGACGCAACCACTCTCCCGCACTCCCCCGGTCAGCGCCGCGGCGGTGCTTCGAGAATCAGAAAATCATCCGGTGCAGGTCAGCGAGAGTCCCATCCCTCCACGCTTGCTCCAGCTGCAAAAATTCACTTCCCTAGCCGCGCTATTGCTCATCAGTTTCACAATCGGCTGGTTCGGATCTGGAATGAGCGGCGAGTCTGGTGCCTCAGGCGGGCCATTGGGAAATCCGCTAGTGGGCCATCAGTCCGCTTCACCATCCCCCTCACTGAAAACCACCATCGTCGGCGATAGTCCGAAATCTTCGCCTCCACCACCCTCCAGGCAGTCGCGCAAGAATCAAGTTTTTCGCATCGATCGTGAAATTCCAGCTTCGCTGCGAGAGCTCGAGCGGCAGGGGCTTATCCGCATTGAAACCATTGATGGATTAATGCCGGTAGAGCTCGACAATGGTACGTCTGCCATCGTTCCCGTTCAGCAATTCCGAATCGTTCCCACCAGCCAATCGTACTAACGCGCATTGGGGAAGCACCCATTGGGGACGCTGCAAAACCAACACTGGTCGCCTCCCGCCGCCACTGCCGCGCGAAACGTGCGCGCACTGCTGTCCTGAGGAAGCGGCAATCGCGCCCCCGTACCCGGAGCGATGCGGGCTGTTGAAATAGTAACCCGCTGCGTGAGCAAGGAAAGATAGTTGCCGCTACAAGGCAATTTGGGACGCTACCTCCGTGTCAAAACACAAATTGCTATTAAATCAACAGCCCGGATGGTGTAGGGCTAGTAACCCGCTTGCTCCGTTTCCTGTTGGACAGCCTAGCGATCCCCAAGTTTTCCTGCAGGACCGCCCGTTTCCTCCAGTACGCGGTGATGGGCAATTTTCTGTTCACGTATACCACCGCTCTATGATCTATTCTGCTGCAAGGAGCTCTCGAATGATTGGCTCAATACTTCAGTGTCGGCTGTTCGGCCCAACCTGCATCGCCGCACTAACCTCCGTCTTCGCCTTTCCGATGCCGGCCAACGCAGACGAGCCAACCGTGGAATCGGCGCCAGCAGTAGCCGCTGCACCAGAGCACCGTGATGGACCAGAGGATCCAAGTTTGGCGCGCCCCGGAGTATGGTTGGGGATTCAGCTCAAGGAGGTCACGGGTGATCTAGCCAAACACCTTGACCGAAGCGATGGTGTTTTTGTCGAATGGATCGTTCCAGAGAGTCCAGCCGCACAAGCGCAATTGGCCATCGGGGACGTGTTGCTGGCCGTCGATGATCAGCCTCTCGATTCTCCTTCCATGCTGTTGGAAATCATGGCGCAGCAATCGGTCGCCGAACCTCAAGCATTGGCCTTCCGACTCCTGCGTCGCGGCCACGAGCTAACGATTCGCGTTACCCCCGCTCCACGCCCTAGGATCAATGATTCAGCCAATCAGACCATTGAATCCACGCTTTCCGAGCTGCTCGAACAGAATGGTGCACCTGCAGAAATCCGGGAGAGAAAGGAGTTCCTCAAGAGCCTGCGAAACCAGGGCGTGCGAGTCCTGCGTTTCGGCAATCCCTCAATGGTCTTGGGCGACGCTGACCAGTCGCCCAACGAAGAAACTAAGACTCGTTTCGAACAAGAAGTCGAGGGTGGCAAGGTTGTGGTGACGATTGATGCAGACGCCGGTCCACCAGCGCAGATCACGGTTCAACAAGCAGACAACGTCCAAACTCTGGAAGCTACGGACGACGCCATCGCCAAACTTCCTAAGGAATTGCAGGACTGCGTCCAGACCGTCCTGAAGGAATTTGCCACCCACAGGGAGGCAAGGGGTGCCATGCAGCAGATGCTCGAACGTCGCATTGCGATTATCGGAGACGATGGACAGCCCTTCGCCCTGCCTGAGGGGTTGCAGATGGATTTGCTAAAAGCAGACCTACGCGCTCATGCTAAGCAACGACTGGAGCAATTGAAGAGCCCGCACGACGCCCCGATCGCCCCTCCAACGGAACAGACCGAGGAATTTCAAGCGGAGATCGCTCGGCTTAAGGCTTTGGTTGAGGAACTCAAGGCGGAAATTGGTGAGTTGCGGAACACACCCCAGCAGAAGTGAGTGTCGTCAGCCGAATGCCAATGCTAGCGAAAGGTCGATATCTTACCCAGCTTCACTGGCACTCGCTCTCTTGTTCTGGGATTATCTGGGCTCTCCGGTCCCCATGAACGTCCATCGCTGTAGCACATTCATCGCTACAAACACTCGAGCCCGCGCAAGCCTTGCATGTCCCGACGCCCCGACCTACTGTCAGTCGCATCACTGCTAAGTTCTGGCAAACACTACTCGAAGGTCGTGGGCCGCTCGGCTTTCCTGGCTGCTCGCCGCTGGCAAATGGATGACGCCAGTTCCATGGCTGCCGCTGTCGCCTATTACTTGGCCCTATCGATCTTCCCACTGTGGATGGTGTTAACGGCCGGGATTGGGTTCGCCCTGAAATTTACGAGGCTGGGAAAGGATGCAGAAGGCCAGATTTTTGCGGTCATCGCCGAGCACTGCTCCCCGTCACTCGAAGCACAGATCCGTGGATTGTTCCTACAACTGGAGAATGACTCCATGGTGGGCGGTCCGATTGGGCTGCTGACTGCAATTCTGGCCGCTATCGGAGTCTTCTACCAGTTTGAACGCGCGTTTGACAAGATTTGGCGGATTCCCAACCCTTCGGCCAACGGCCTGCTGAGTGGCATTGTCCGTGTGCTCACCCAACGCTTGGTCGCGTTTACCATGTTGGCTGGCGTCGGCCTGACGATCATCACCATTCTGGCGTCCAATGTCGCTCTGGGTGCTTTTCAGCAATGGATGCTCTCCCTAAAGATACCGGGAGCATCGCTGATCACTGTGTTTGAGGCGGCCGCCACTATGATCCTGAATGCTATCGCATTTGGCATGCTCTATCGCTGGCTCCCCAAACGCCCCGTGTTATGGCGCGATGCGTTTCGCAGTGGCGCATTAGTGGCGGCCATCTGGGAAGTCGGCCGACAATTCCTAAGCGCCTTCCTCATCCGCGCTTCCTACACCACGACCTACGGTGCCGTCGGCTCCTTCATTGCCCTGCTGCTTTGGTTCTACTGGGGAGTCAACATCTTGTTGTTTGGCGCCGAGTACGTGCAAGTGCTTTCCCGACGCCATGCCCAGCCCTTGAAGATGTTTCGCCCAGAGGGCTACGAGGAACACAACCGTAAGCCGATCGCGATACCACGCCGAACACAGCACCAAACACAGCGCCAAACACAGCGCCGTGCATCTTAGTAGTTGATCCATCGACGCATTGCGGAACAGGCCGTCGATGCAGCAAACCGATGATCCAGGAGCTGCTGCTCCGGTCTTTGCCACGGTCCTGGGGTGCACGCCCCAATCCCATCGTTCTGCACATGCCCCTGCCGAAACAGGCTAGTCCCGGACCTCACAGTTCTTGAGCGGCGGTCGGCGGTCCTGTCCTTTCCGTCGGGTCACGATTCCTAACCCGGTTATTGGGCGATGCTTACGTGGGGCGATTTTTGGGAGGCCACGGAACGGGCGGCCATGCTACGTTTTCGTGGGGTCACGGACCGGGGGTCCATGCTACGCTTGTGCTGGATCACGGACTGGGGGTCCATGCTACGCTTGCGCTGGTCACGGACCGGGGGTCCATGCTACGCTTGCGCTGGGACGGGGACGGGGACGGGGACGGGGACGGTATACTAGGCTTGTACTTACTCGGCTCCAGCGGGCTCATCTTTGGCTTCAGCCGGCTCAACCTTCTTTGGCGGCCCGTCTTGCAGTCTCAGACCGCTCGCCAAATCAGCGCCAGCGACCTCCAATATCGCCCGCGCTCCTGAGGGGATTTGCGCATAGATCGTTAGCAACTTCAGCTCCTGGCTCTCTGGTGGATAGAACTGATTCCCCTTGGTATGAAAGAACTTGAGAGGCACGAAGATCTCCTCTCCACCGCCAATTTCGGAGGGGTGCGCGAAGTGAAACTGCTCGTTAACGGACATGTTCACGTTGCGCCACACATCCGCGGTCGGGTTCTTGAGGATGAGACACGGCACGATGCGCGCGTCCTCTGCCGAATCATTGGGCCAAGCTCTCGGGCCCACGCTCACTGCAGCCTCCAACACCGGATCCTCAAAATCTGGCAGTGTCGTGTACAGCACGACCACCAGAGCAAACGGAATCAACGTCACTAGGATAAGTGCGGCGGTGAGCTGCTTGCGAGTCAGAGTCCGCCCGGGCGGTTGGGGATTAGTCACAGGATATTTCTGCTGTCACGACCATCGAAAGTAAAACCTTCTGCCCATTGTATTCTGCCCTGCTAAGGTCGCTAGCCGCCAAAGGCATTCCGCACCATGTCCGCAGGCCTCCTCCCTCCAGGAGGGTGATGTTCCGCATAGCGTGAGGCTGCGGGAGGGCCCCATTTTCAAAGTTGGTACTCCTGTGGGGCGACGATGCGGATCAGTAGTAGGACCCACGGTAGGTAGATGAGAAACACATAAGTGCTGAGGACTAGTCCGCCAACGACCAGGGCAACCAGCATCGGTACCCATCGCGCCTGCTGCAACGATTTTAGGTAAGCCTCATCCCGCAAGTACTCCGCCACCACTGCCAAGTGCCCGATCGCCTCACTGCTCTCCACCACTCCCACCCGCAGTGAAGCTAGCACGATATTGGTCTCGCTCGAGAGGAGTGGAAGTTGTTGCTGCTGCTGCAATTGCTTGAATGCGTTTAATGCCACCTCAGTATTTCCGCCAGTCGCTCGTGAACTCAAGCAAGCAACCTCCGACAGTGGTCGCCCCGCAGCTAATAAGCTTCTAGCCACCTCCGCTGCCAAACTCTGCATGCGCATTCGCCTGACTGGCTCGCGAGGCAACCCCTCTTGGTCATACTGCTGCCGACGCCGATACCAAACCCACAGTGGTAGAAAACTGCACAGCAACATGCCTAGCAATAGCCAAGCAACATGCTCGCGAACCACAGCAATCAGCTGTAGCCAACTGGGGAGTTGCTGATCAAACTGCGCATAGGTGGACTGATACTCGGGAATGATCCGCCAAACGACGCTCCCGACTGAGACCAACGTTACCACGATTAAGAGTGTCGGATAAAGCATGGCGTTGCGAAGTGCTAGGGTAGATCGCTGATTGGCAAGATGCAGACTACTCCAAGACTCCAAGAGTCGATCCATGCCCTGCCCCAGCTCCCCAGCGGTGATGCAAGCGGATAGACTTCTCGAATTGCGTGACTCGTCGCCAGCCAGCGCGCTGTCGAGCGTTGCACCGGCCGCGATGCGTTCATCGACGATCTTGGCTGCCTGCCGAATCTCACTTGAGCTGTTGGCGGCCATGCGTGGCAGTTCGTTGACGATCGGACGCTTCGCGCGCACGAGCTGTGCTATCTGCTGAGAAACCGCCAACTGCTGAGCTAACGAAAGCGGCTTAGATTCTGGGAGGAAATCCCTAGCGCTGGTACTCGGTTGTTGGCTACTCACCCCAGATGCCTCGCAAGCTCAAGTGACTCAACTTCACCGCGGGAAATGCATTCCGCGCCACGTTCGGCGAGGGTCCGCATGCCTTGTTCCTGACCGAGTTTTTCAATCGTGGAGGTATCGGCGTCCTGCACCAGGGCCTTAGCAAGCTCCCCATCGATTGTGGGCAGCATCTCCACCAACAGGCTCCGTCCATGATAGCCAGATCCGTGACAGACCACACAGGTTTCAGGCGTCTTCTCGGCTAGGTTCTCCGGGCTGCCGCCCGCGCGACGGCAGGGACAAGTGCGGCTAATCAACCGCTGGCAAACCAGCAACTCTAGCACGCTGCGTAAATGGTGCGGTGAAACCTGCATATCAAGTAACCGGCGGAGTGCATCCGCAGCGGTCCTGGCATGCATGGTAGTGATTACCAATTGCCCGGTCATGGCGGCTTGAAAAACGACTGCCGCAGTGGCGGGATCGCGAATTTCCCCCACCAACATTACTTCGGGGTCTTGCCGTAGCAGCGCCTTTAAACCATCCGCCCAATCGTAACCCGTCGACGGATTGATTTGCGACTGCGAGACACCAGCAACTTCCGATTCGATGGGGTCTTCGAGCGTCACGAGACTTCTGGGGTAGCGAGCATGCTGCTGCAGATATCTCAGTCCAGAGTAGGCCGTCGTGGTCTTGCCGGCACCAGCCGGGCCAGCTACTAAAATGACTCCGCTGGGACGGGCAAGTGACGACACCAAACGCGATTCAATTTCGGAGGGCAAACCCAGCTGCGCAGGCAGCCAATTTTCCGCCGTGCGATTGACCAAACGAATCACCGCCCGTTCACCATGCAGCGTCGGCAGAGTTCCCACGCGAGCTTCCAACGGGGGGTGGGCGAGCACGAACCGGCCCTCCTGTGGAATGTCACTTCGATAGGTGATCAACCGCGCCAGCGCCTTGATTCTTGCCAAAATTTTGGTCGTATGACCATCGGGGCAATCTCCATATTCAACCAATCGACCTGAGATGCGCAATCGGATCTGCACGAGGCCGGGCAGAGTTTCAAAATGAATGTCACTGGCCCCAGCGGACTGAGCGGCAGCAATCACCCGTTCGACGACTTGAGTGGCGTAGCTCTCGACTTGGGGATTCAGATCGCGCAGCGTCATGAGGCCGAGACGTCCTCGACACGGGCCATGTTTCGACGGTAGCTGGTCTCGTCGAGCCGATCGCTGAGGTACTGGTAACTTAAGACGTAGCGCTGCATGCGCAGCAAGTCGCGTTCTCGAACTGGCTCGCGGTATAACACTCGGTTGATCGAGAAATTGTCTCGCAAATCCGAAAGCTTTGCTTCCCGGGCAAGCGGATTGGATTTGATGCTCACGACATACTCTGCGTAGCTATCGCCAGACTTGTGGGTTACCAAGTCGACGGCTGCCACCACCTCGTCGGTGAACCCTTGGCTCCTGAGATCCGCGAGCGTCACAGAGGTATCCTCCACCAAGTCATGCATCAAGCCAACCAATTGTGCATCGGATTCGCGGCATCCCATCATGACCCGCAAGCAGTGCATGACGTAGGGCTCCCCATCCTTGTCGGTCATCCCTCGAAAATGTTTGGCGACCAGCGCCAACGCCTCGTCAATACCTGCGTATTCCATTTCCATCCCACAAATTTTTGTTGGCTACATCCCTTGGTGATTCTAGACATCGTAGAATAAGCGCCTCTGGGAGTCACCTAGCAGAGCACTGAATTCATGGTTTCCATCTAGAACTTGTTCACACTATGCCTCAAGATCCACTCTCGTCCCAACCGATTGCGGCAGCTGTTCTCAGCACTGGGACGAGCCCACTTGATGCACTCAAACTAAGACTGGCCGCACAAGTCGCACCTCGACGCTGGCAAACCAGTTTGAATCGCTTAGCCAAGTCTACCGAAGATGGCGAACCGTTAGAGGAAGCGATCCGAAAAACACTGGGCACGATGCCCAACGAACTGCGTTCGATTTGCAGCGAAGCCTTGCGATTGCCTGCACCGTCAGATTTTTTGATGGCTGTTGCGCGAGAGCGACTGCGAACGGGACGCTATTGGCGGGAAGTTCGCATTCTGTTGGCGTACCCGACCGTCTTGCTGTTTTGCGCATTAGGCGTGGGTTGCCTGTTCAGTTATGCCATGCTGCAAGTCTTCGACATGTCGTTCTTCAGTTTCTCCTACTTCTTTTCTTCAGCAAGCTCAATTGCTGCTAAGCAGGATTCCGTGAATCGATTGGATCAACATTACGCCATCGTCGGGTTGTCCATATCCTGCGTTTGGTTGCTGTTGGTTGCACTTACCCTACGATGGATCGGCCCAGCCTGGACCAGGTTAGCCGTCTTAGGTGGAACCATGGTCATTGGCCGTCCCCTGCGGTGGCTAGCTCTACGAGAATTATTATCGCGCTATGATAGCGTCCTGTCGCAAGGGATTTCTGGCATGCCTGCTACTGAGGTATTAGCACGTAGCTTCGCAGGAAGTTCGCTTTCCATGACCTCCCGAGTCCTACAAGAACGGCTCGAGGCGGGTGCACCGCTTGGCCGTGCGCTGTCGACCTCCCAACTGAGTGATGGGCTGTGTCGACCTGCCCTACTGATGATTGATGAGCATCCCGGGGACCCACGGCACGCGATTGGTGATGTGTCGAATTTATTGGAGCAATTGGCGCAAGAGCGATGCCGTACTCTCAGCGTAGTGCTTCCCGTTTTCGTGCTTTTAATCGTGGGTACCATCCTGTGGGCAACCTTCAGCTCCTATCTTTCCGCTCTCGAAAGCCTGATGCACTACATTTCAGCTCTGGTTTGAAGCGGGCGCTCTTATGACTTACCTCCTCTCCAATTGGCTCATTCTGGTCCCACTAGCGATCAGTCTATTTATCGCGATCCAAGTAGCACAAGCGCATCGAGATACCTCGGATGATTCGCTGCTGATGCTGCTCCTCCGCTGTATCATGTCGCTCATGTTGCTCGCGGGCTTTCTGTCGCTGGGAACGCGCATCAGCATCTTAAGCATCCTGTGGTTGTTGATGCTATCGGGGCTGAGTGTGGTCTTGGTCGTCAAGCTGCGGAGGCTGGCGCGATCCGCGTTGTTCCACAGCTGCTTGAACGCTGCGGCCACTAGACAAATGCCTCAACTGCTCTTTCATTTTGCTGCGGAGAATCGTGGTTGGCTACGACGAAGATCCGTTTGCCTTCAGCGACTACTGGCACAGGGAAGAGAATGGGACGATGCCTTGCAGCAGCAAGAAGTTGCGAAGGGCATGTACGACTGCTTAGCTGTGCGTCTCCAGAAAAGATATGGTCCATCCACCCAGATTCGACTCGGCGAACAGCCCCGCTCAGGTCCCCAGCCCAAACGGATTGAATCTCAAATTGAAGCTTTGCTGGGACGTTTGATGCTCGGGAGCTGGTTTGTTCTCACGATTCCGCTGAGTCTGTTCATTATCTTGGCTATTGTTCCGACGCTGGCCCAAATGTTTGAAGAGTTTGGCTTGCAGCTACCTTCCATCTTTCGCAATTTGCTGGCCTGCTACGACCTAGTCACGGAACCTCCCTGGGTGTTCCTGGCGATTCTGGTCGTCCTGTTGTTGATGGCCTGTTACTGCCTGGGGATCCTGCTGTGGATTTTCCCACGTCTCCTGCAATCGCAGCCCTTCCGCTATCTGTGCGCCGATTACTTCCGTAGCGTTAGCTTGACCGCCCTGATGCACGCTGCAGATCGCGAGCCCACCTTGCTGGAAGCCTGCCGGGCTGCTGAACAACTTGTTCCAGCACCCTTCCTGCAATGGCCCTTCCAACGCGCCGTATCCGCCTTAGAAAATGGCTGCCAACTATCCGAAGCATTCCATCTATCCGGGCTGGTTACTTCTGCGGAACAGAAACAGCTACCAATCAGCCTCGATGAGGGAGATCCGACGTGGAGTCTGCAACAGTTCTCCATCGAACGCATCGATCGCATGGTGCGTCGCTACTCGTTCTGGTTTCAGTGGTTAGTCGTCCTCCAAACCCTCCTGTTCGCCGTGCTGGTGGGCTGGTTGGCCGTGGGCACCATTCAAGTCCTCTCCGAGCTGATTTCCTTTCAAGCCTGAAGTGTCCCTGGAAGATCCCTAGCAGCGTACTGAGTTTTAAAACGATCGGTTTAGAGCTATGAATTTCAGATTTGCGGCCGTTCGAACGACTGGTAAGGAGGAACGCGCGCAGCCTAGCGAGTTCAGGCCGCTGCAGGTACCTCGGTTTCGCCCTCGACAAGGGGTTACTACCCTAGAAGTCGTGGTGGCTACCATCCTATTGGCCGTAGCAATTTCGGGACTCGGCACCTTTTCTGCCAGCATGCATGACGGCCTACAGAATCGTGAGCTGAGCGCTAGAATTGCCTGGGAAGTTGCCAATGCCCGGGAACAAATCGGCTGCTGGAATTTTGAGGAGGTTCGTAAAACAAAGATCGAAGCTCTACCGGTCTCAGCAGCTTTGGCAAAGAGGATGGAACAGACGCGTTGGGTCGCTTCAGTCGACTCGGTCGCAACTCCCATCGAAGGTCTCCGCATACACCTGGCCCTCCACGGAGTACTCGATTTGCAACCCGTAGTGCCTCGCGAGCTGACCTTTTGGATTCCTCGTCCTGAGGAGGAAGACTGACATGCGACATCGCGCTCGAAAGGGGTTTTCGCTGATTGAGATGGTCGCGTTGCTGTTCTCGATCAGCGCCATACTGTCGCTATCGGCCGTCATACTCCAGAAAGCCTTTGAGGTGCATCGTGCAGGGCTGGTGCACTTGCAAAAATACCAAGCACTGCAAATGCTGGAACAACGTTTTCGTTCCGACTGCCACGCCGCTCAAGCGTGTCAAGTGATCGAAGATGCTGAGAAGAGCCCATCGCTAGAGCTTACCCTGCCGGATCAGCGCACCGTTCGATACTCCGTCGCGCCCGGTCTGGCGCGCAGGCAAGTCGTGATGGGTGATGTTGAGTCCGCCAGCGAACAGTGGCAACTGCCGCGCAACTCGTCGGGCACTTGGCTAATCGAATCGCATCCGCAGTGCGAACTCGTCCATTTCATCATCCGCTTTGAGGGGAATGAATCTACCTCGGAACTGGAAATGGAAGAGATCCGTTGGCAATCCCGCAGCAATCCGTTTCCCAGTGGACGCTCAACGAGGGGGAGTGCTCTGTGACCCTCAAAGCTCAGAAGACGAAAAACCTGCTTCCCAAGCCTCTGAGGAGTAGTAACTCAACTACCTCCAGGTGTATCCTTGCGTTATCCACCAAGAATCGCTGGCGATTGGGCGGTCGACGGCGGTTGGGTTCGGTGTTGATGTGTGCCATGGTGGTAATGATCATCGCTGGGCTGCTCACCACTCAAGCAATTCAAACGCTGATTTTGAATCGCCGCAACGATGACCTCCAATGCAATTTGTATCAAGCCCGCGAGTTAATTGAATTAGGGCGAACCATGATCCATCAAGAGAAAGCACTTGGACAAAAAGTCAAGATCATGGTGGATTCGAACAGAAACTACTACGGGACAATCCATATTTCTCAGACACCTGTGGCTGAGGGAAACACTGGAAAGACCCGAATTGTCGTCCATTATCCAGCCGATCAACCGGGGCAAGTCACCGCCTCATGGGAAGGACCATCATGAACATTCCATTTAGATCCCCCTACCAATCCCGGCGTGTGCGAGCGGGTGGCTTTACTTTGGTGGAGCTGCTTGTGGTGATCGCTATTATTGGAATTTTGGTCGGCCTGCTATTGCCGGCGGTTCAGGCTGCCCGAGAGGCAGCGCGACGTTTACAGTGCACCAACAATCTTCTGCAATTCGGCATGGCCCTGCACAACTACGAACTGGCGCATCGCGTTTTGCCCTCAGGTACGGTCGACGCGCAGGGTCCCATCGTGCACCTGCCCATTGGCTATCATCACAACTGGATCGTGCAGATTCTACCAATGCTCGATCAACGGGTAGCCTACAATGTCATCGACCACGGCCAATCAATTTATGCGAAAGTGAATCTGCCCCTTCGTCAGTACAGCATGAGCCTACTGCATTGTCCCTCCTCCTCTGGCAGTGGTCCGTTTTCGAACTATGCCGGTGTGCATGATAGCCGTGAAGTGCCCATTGATATCGATAACAATGGAGTGCTCTTTCTGAATAGCGCCGTCACCTTTGATGACATTGTCGACGGACTTAGCCAAACGGTGTTTGCCAGTGAAAAATCCTTCGACGAAACCGACCTAGGCTGGAGCAGCGGAACGCGGGCCACACTCCGCAATTTCGGCTCCCAGTTCAATAAAGATAATCAAAGGATAGGTGGTTGGAATACGTACTTCCCTCCTGGAGTTGGCGGAGGCTATGGGGGCGGGTCCTATGGGGGCGGAGGCTACGGCATGGGCACCTACGGTGGCGGCACTTATGGAGGAGAGGGATATGGCTCGGAAGCGTACGGCGAAGCTGTCGTCGATGCGACCGGCGTCGACTCGCGAACCTTGGAACAAGAGGTAGAACCACCGAATTCGGACACCGCTGAGTCAACCGGCGACTCGACTGCAGAGATGGAACCCAAGGCGGAGAATCTGGCTAGCGCTGGCGTTCCCAAACCGTACGATGAACTCGATCCCACCACCTGGCTCTCTGTCGCTGATTTACCAGCGGTCATCGATGGCCAACCGAACAGTGGAAGCGATGTTGGTGGATTCTCCTCCTCCCATGCGGGAGGCGTGAACGTCTTGGTGGGTGATGGATCGATTCGCTTTTTGAGCCAAACCATTAGCGATCCCACCCGCCAACAATTGGGAAATCGGCACGATGGAAAACTCTTCCTGGACAATCCACTGTGAGCTCACCGCAACCGTACGATACCATGGACGATCGCCAAACTGCGCCGCGATCCGGGCGAAGCTCGATAAGCATCGCCTTCCTGTTCTACATCATTACTCTGTGCGCCATCCTGGTAGCCGCATTGCAACGAATCTCGGTCAACGAAGCGGTGACCGGCTGGGTGGTCGCGGCGGTCCTGGCCGTCGGAATTGGTGTCGGACTCCTGATCGGCTTGCTGTTCGGTGTGGTGCGTGTCAAAGGACCGAGCGGAGCCTTGGTGGGGTGTTGTGCTGGTGCAGTGGTGGGTGCCATCGCTGGACCAATATCCTTGATTGGTAGCGACCAATTCTATTCCGTCCTTGCATTAACACTTTTCGGTTGTTGGATTCTGATCGCCTTGATGCTCCTTGCTACCCGCCTGGGCGACTCTTAGAACTTTCTCAAGCTCCAGTTTGAAGCGATGCGACGAAACACCCAGCTCCAACCGTCGATTGCAGTGAGCCCCCTCACAACCGATGCGTAGGGGCAAGCATCGTTTCAAGTCTTTCTCGCTAAACATTTCTCCTGGCAGAATCTTGCGTTTAAGAGCGATTCCCGTAGGAAGTCTCCATCACTCATCGTGCAAATCCCCATTGAATCAGAGTCTGCCTCAATTCTGCACACCCACCGGGAGGGTGCCGTACTTGAGAGCTACGGAAATCGATGTTGCGCAGCCCGGTAAACACGGATTTCACTAGCTTTATTGAATTGAGCGTGGTAGGTTGAACCGTGGTGTTCGACACCGCTCAATTCAAAATCTGATTCACCTCTCCTTTTCGCACTTGGCGATCAGCCGCGGTCACTCTCACTAAGAGTTGAATTCCCGGCACGGCAATCTTGTTTGCCATTCTTTAACCCAGCTGTCGCTGCTCGATGAGCCGCGGCTTCCGCTTGGTCGTTCACCTTACCACTTTGGTGCATTCCTATGTTCTTAGGCAATGCCGAAGATTCGTCGATTCAGGGAGAAATGTATGGTACTCGGAAAACCTGTCCCAGATAAAACGCTGCTGAGAAGCGTCACTCAGAAGATTTCGCAACGCAGCGGAGGTTCCGGCAGCAAAGTTGTTGCGAGTGTAAACGGAGGGGTCGTTACCTTGACTGGTGTGCTCGGGCAAGAGTATCAGCGACGTCCGTTGTTGTCGTCGATGAGTGGGATTTCAGGCGTCCGCCGCACCGTTGATCAAATGACGGTCGCGCCTCCCAAAAAGCGAGAGCAGTAGTCAACGGCAACTCGCACGACTGCACAATGGCTGGCCTAAGTTGGTGTGTCTTCTTGGAGAAGTTGGCTCACCAGATCCTCGATCGTCTTATCGCCAGTCGCACCCTGCCAATTCAACTCGCCCTGCCACCAATGGCGCAGATAACCTTGTTTGTCGATGACATAGACGGTCGGCCACATGGTGTTGGACCACTTTTTCCAATTTTCTGACTCCAGGTCGATTAGGATTGGAAACTGGAGTCCACTCTCCGCCGCTGCCTCGCGGACCGCCTGTGGGTCGCGTTCACGAGACGTTTCGGGCGATTGTATCCCAATCACGACTACTTCATCCGAATTGTACTTCTCACTCCAATTCTTGTAGTGGTCGAAATTGGCGTGACAATTATGGCACTGGAATGCGTAGAAGTGAACCAACACCACTTTGCCGCGGAGTTGCTGCAGGGTTAGAGGTTCCGAATTGATCCAGTGCTCTACGGAAACCAGTTCGGGAGCCAGCGGATAAATGCGTTTCAGCTGCGCGGTGTCAAAGGGATCGCCCAACAGGGGTTTCAGCTGCTGCAGTTGTTCGGGACGCAAAATCGTTGCCACACTCTTCTGTTCCGCCTGGATTGCTGCGGAAACCTCTTGAGTGAGTTCGTCGGTAACGGCGTTCTTCATAGTCGCCGAATGTAGTTTTTGAGTCGCAGCGTTGGCCGCTCTGGCCAGCTCAGCCAACGCCTCTTGCTGGCTCGATTCCAGCTTCAACTTGCCCTTCACATCTTGGCGTAGCAACATGCGGACACCCTGTGCTCGACACTCCAGCTGGTCCAACCGCGTCTGTTGCGCCGCCGATGTATTCTCCTGAAACCAATTTCTTACCCGCTGCTCGAGCTTGACGATCAGCTCGCGTTGCTTCTCGGCAGGCAGAATCCGCAATTGAAACCAGGGTGTATCAATCTCCGCGAACAAAGCCCCCAATTGCTGAACTTGGCCATCGGTCAACTGGAGTTCTTGTTGCGATTGCGGTGCGTGGACCAACCCCAGCAAATGCTGCGGTATCAGCTCTGCATACTTCGATACCGATTCATGGGTCTGGGCGGCGATAACGCTGACTAGTTGCGCGAAAACCAGCCCTGCGCAGCAAACACGCATGCAAAGGGGGTGCAACATCGACTTTCTCCGAAGAATTTGAAAGTTTGGGACTTGTCTTGTAATTCATTCCGTTTCAGAAAATTCCATTTCTGGCAGTTGAAACGTTATTTACGACGAGTTTACCCCTGTTTCCAACACTTTTCCGTGGCCTATTTCACTTGCGAGGGAAACTTCACCGATGAATTCCCGATTGGCACGGCATTCGCATTTGAAAAGTCTCTCGTAACACACCCTTATTCAGGAGACCTCCATGCTCGTGCTCACTCGCAAACCTAATCAAAGCATCAAGATCGGTGATAACATTACCATCAACGTTGTACGAGTCAGGGGCAATACCATTCAGCTGGGTATTGAGGCGCCTCAAGATGTATCGATTCTCAGAAGCGAACTATTGCTGAAGACCGTGCTCAAGCCGAATTCCGCGGCAGCCCCCTCGGACCACGCGACGCGGTCGGACGGAACACGCTCCCCCCAAGATTCGACAGGCAGCAGCTCGAGCGATAGCGAAGAGAAGACGCCTGCGAACCTCTCGCTGGCTTGTTCTGCAGAGCCGATCGTCTTACAGTTGTTAGCTGCTAGCTAGTGCATCGTCGGAGCTCGGTTTGCCGAATTGACTCGCTCCCAGGCTGAGCTTGGGGCCCCGTTGAATTTCACAACCATCCCACCCTTTGCAGGGAATTCCAGCGAATTCCACTACGCGAACCTCAGGGAAACCAAGTTCAGGCAATTGGTGGCAGGATACAGACAGCCATGCATCACGATCTGCCCACCTCCAATTCCCAACGGGATGTGCTCTACGGCCAAGCCTTGAACTGGGTGAGTTGGGATCCCAATGGAGTTGTCACGGCCAGCGTTAGCTCGATGCTGGAAGGATTGGATTGGAGCCGCCTGTGCGGGCCAACTCCAGTCCTACCACGACTGCTCCCGCTTGAGGAACTCGGGGATCTACCGGAGGTGGTGTCCGGCCAACAGGTGGGCCTGGCGCTGTGGGTCCATCGCGACCCAAACGAGCTCAGCCCGTTGATCCATTCCATTTCCCTGCTCCGAGCGCGTGCTGCCGAGGTCTATCGGGTGGCCTATCTGCAACCAGAACTGGCGGGGCAAGCCTCGATCTTTGTGGAGGCGGGTGCACAAGTGGTGGTTACCCGGCTACCATCTCTACAGAGAGTCCTGCCACGCATCATCGCGTTAGCGCCCCGCTCTGCCTCGGGCTTTCATCCGCTCGTCGCTGGGTTGTTGGAACGGCTTCCGTGGAGCGATTGAGCTAGTATCGAGTGGGCGATTGGACAAATTCCGGTTGGGCAAAAGTTGCCGTACGATCACCAAGTAAGAGAAATATAGCTGGTTTGAGCATGAGTCAAGCAGATTCGCCTGAAACAACCCTTCGGTCCGCCCTATCCCGCCTGAAAGACCCCGAAACGGGCCGCGAGCTTGGGAAAACCAACCAAATCGTCGATTTTACGCTGCAGGGCTCCCTGGTCACGTGCACCATTGGCCTAACCACCCACAGCTGGCCGATTCGCGACGAGTTCATTGAGAAGGTTCAAGACTGCGTTGGCGCTCAGGGGATCGAAGTCTCTCAAGTGGACGTCAATATCACCGAGTTCGATCGGCCTCCAGTCCCCATCGGGCAAATCGGCCTGCAAGCTCGCAGCGTGATTGCCGTCGGCTCGGGTAAGGGGGGAGTCGGCAAGAGCACCATGGCAGCCTCGATCGCGCTCAGCCTGTCCAAAGCAGGAGCCAAAGTCGGACTCATGGATGCGGATGTTTACGGACCCAGCATTCCCCACCTACTGGGACTCTCGGGACGCCCCGAAGTCATCAACGGGAAAATTCAGCCCATCTACTACGAACAACTCCCCGTCATGTCGATGGGTTTCCTGGTTGAACCCGACCAAGCGGTCATTTGGCGGGGCCCCATGCTCCACGGGTCGATTTCTCAGTTCCTGAGAGACACCTATTGGGGGCCGCTCGACTATTTGGTGATCGACATGCCACCCGGCACTGGGGACGTGGCATTGACCCTATCTCAAATGATTCCGTTGGCAGGTGCCGTAGTGGTTTGCACACCGCAGCAGGTTGCTCTCTTGGACGCCATCAAGGCCGTATCCATGTTTCGCAAGACGAAGATTCCTGTGCTGGGAATGGTCGAAAATATGAGCGGATTTGTTTGCCCCGACTGCGGAAAGCAGTACGATATCTTTGGTAAGGGTGGCGCGCGGGAAAAGGCGGAGGAGATTAAGATCCCGTTCCTGGGTGAGCTCCCAATTAACATGCAAATACGCCAAGAATCTGACCAAGGACATTTGGCAGCGGCCTTCGAAGATCCGATCTGCAAGGCCGCCTTAGACAAGATCACCCGCGCCATCGTGAGAGAAATCAACGCGCGCGCCGCGAGTGCACCTACCGGTGCGAGCTTGCCAGTGCTCTAGGGTACCCAGCATGCAATCGCGGAGTGACAAGCTCGTGGCGCAGCAGGAAGCCGTGCCATGCGCCAACCGAATGATCCGGTGCAAACGGGCGAGCCAATCGGCTCCAGCGAGTCCGTGGAAGCTCTAAGAGCTCTCCTGAGTGCCTCGTTGCATGCCGCTTGTCACCAGCTCCAATGGACCACAGCGTCCGCTGAACAGTTTGCGGCGGCCAGCACTGGCAGGGGATCCGCCTGCCTGTTGAAGAGACTCTGCGATGCGGTCCTCCCACCAGACTCAGCCTCCCGTCCGGTGCTGAACCCCGTGCTGAACCCCGTGGGGCTGAGCCACGTGAAGGATCTGGTCGAGCATGGCTACAGTCTGCAAGACTCCTGGCGCCCGTGGCAAACTGCTATTGAGCACTGGTTGGGGCGCCGCTTGTATTTTGGACACGCTAGCCTGTTCGCCCGCACAACCAATTTTGTCACCATCGCCAGCTCGCGGATGGGACGATTTGGGCGTCTGCTACCTCAATGGCCGCAGCGCTTGGAAGCCATCTTTCGCGAATGCGCCCGTCGCCGACAACGCTTGCTCGTCGCCCCTGGAACCGCTGCCAGCCAACTCACGCTGGACTTGGCGCAATTGTCTCACGTACCGCGCTGCTCGATTGGCTGGCCCAACCCTTCGACTCAGAGCCTGGTTGATTGGCTGGTGCTGACTTTGACGCAGACACCCGCAGAATCTGCTGACCGCTACCAAGTCCACCTGTCTCCTCCGGTGCATGCCGCCACGAAAAAGTTCGATCGGCTACCGATTCAAGATCGCGCTGCTATTGCTTTGGCAGACACGGTATTTGCAATTTCCGTTCGCCCGCGTGGCGTGATTGGACAATTGCTCTTGCAGCGTCTACAAAACACCGCCTTTCCCACCGCTTCGGTTTTTGTGGCACTCGAAAGCAATACGCTGTCCCATCCGCAACGATCCGCGAGTTGCCATTGGCTGAAGCTCGGAGCAGTGGGTTGGTACAGCTTCAATCCTCCCGCTACCGTTGCGTCGCGCATCGAGTATTGCAAGCGAATCGTAGCCCAGGAGTGCTCGCTCGATGGTTCAACCGATTCTCCCGCAGCCAAGCGGCGCCCCTCCACTCCGATGCAACTCTGTGCTGCAATGCCAAAGCAGTGGCGAACACGCACCGCACAAGACTGGACCTTCCTGTCGCATTGCACGCGAGGCCAAGAGGGGCCAGGCCCGATGGAGGAGCTCCAACAATACCATTGGCGGAGTTGGCTAGGAGGTCGCCAGCCGAGCCACCCGCTGCTGACACTCTATCAAATACTCCAGTCCCGGCGATTGGTAGGAACCTCTGCCATAACGCGAACGATGGAGCGGTGTGTCTGTTTTTCCGCCTGCCCACTGCCGCAACTCTTGGATCGGCGAACGTACCAATCACACTTGGGACGCTGGGACTGGGAACCCTATGGACTGATGATTCGCGCCAGTGCTCTATCGGCTCTGGGTGCGCGACCCGTCGTGTATGGTACCGAAGCCGACTATCGGAAGCTCTCAGATGATCAACGGCCCTACTTTCAGCCCCACGGCAAGCATCGCGCGAACGCTCCCAGGGGATGGCGGGAGGAACAAGAATGGCGCATCGTGGGGGATGTGTTGCTGGAGAAACTCCCGCGAGAAGACGTGCAACTCTTTGTGCGAACACGCTGCGAAGCCCTGCAGATTGCCCGACGGTTCCCATGGTCCGTGTTTTGGTTCGCAAACTGACGACGAACTTGTCGCCACGAATCCAGGAAGACCCAACTGCACCTTGGAGCCCCGCGAGGCGTGAGGCAGCGAGGCAATCGCTTTTTGAAGGGTAACGCGAAAAACACGGCCCGCATCGCACTCTAGCAGCAACTACTCCAGCCTTGCAGACGCAGCGAATTGCGAATTCGATCAGCCACTGAGCCATGGGTTTCTCACTCCCCAAGCCATCGTCGCCTTTTCGCTCACCAGCATCTAGTCCGACAGGCTACCCATTGCAAACCAAGACGCGGAGGGACACGCTGCCACAGGCCCGCATCCAACCTGCGTCACTTTCGCCTCGGGATCTAACTCTATTTGTAGAATTCCCTGGACGGTTGGTTGCATCGAGCCCCGGAGTCTGCGTATCCTGGAGATTCCCGCAGTCTACCATTCTCGGTCGCGGTGGTGAGTTGAGCTTACTTTAACCACCATCGTCCTAGGTCGCTCTCGACCAGGCTGCGAACCTCGATACCCACCTACAGGAAGAATGACCCATGAAGCCCTTTTGTTTCGCTTCAATTCCATTTCGCCAGGCGCGAACCGCAGTGGCTGGCTGCACGATCGCTGCACTAGCTGGTGTGCTGTCCCTACCACTTAGCAACCTGGCCATGGCAGAGAGCCCCGCAGTTCCCGAGGGCTTCACAGCCCTGTTCAATGGTAAAGACCTTACCGGCTGGCACGGGCAACCCCATCTCGATCCACGCAAGTGGGATGCGACGCCTGCAGAAAAGCGGAGTGAATGGAATCAAGACATGTCCGAGCATTGGACGGTCAAAGAGGGTGCGTTGGTAAATGACGGTCATGGCGTCTACCTGACGACTGACAAGCAGTACGGCGACATCGAGCTGCTGATTGACTACAAGACCGTTGCCTTGGCGGACAGTGGCATCTACCTCCGCGGGAGTCCTCAGGTCCAAATTTGGGACAGCACCAACGAAGCTCAATTTGGCATCGGTGCCGATAAGGGAAGTGGCGGATTGTGGAACAACAGTCCCGGGAAGGCTGGTAAAGATCCATTGGTTCTAGCCGATAAAGCGTTTGGTGAATGGAATTCGTTCCGCATCAAACAAGTGGGGGCACGAACCAGCGTTTGGCTCAATGATCAATTGGTCGTCGACGGAGCCAACATGGAGAATTACTGGGACCGCGAACTGCCCTTGTTCGCCAAAGGTGTGATTCAACTACAGACTCACGGTGGCGAGATTCAATGGCGCAATCTGTTCATCCGCGAATTGAGTGCCGAGGAATCCAACCAATGGTTGCAGGAACAAGACCAGAAATTGGGGGAGTTCCAATCTTTATTCAATGGATCGGATCTTAGCAATTGGAAGGGAGCCGTGGAAAATTACGAAGTGTTGGAGGGAGCCATTCAGTGCAAGACGGGTCACGGAGGTGTCCTGCACACCGCTGACAAATACTCCGACTTCGAAACCACTCTCGAGTTCCAACTTCCACCGGGCGGCAACAATGGTCTCGCGCTACGCTATCCGGGAAGTGGTGACACTGCCTATCTAGGGATGTGTGAGCTGCAAGTACTGGACAACACTGCAGACAAATACAGTGGGCTCGACCAGCGACAATACCATGGCTCCGCCTATGGCATGTTGGCTGCAAAGCGGGGCTTCCTGCGCGAGGTGGGGGAATGGAATTACCAACGCGTCACCGTGAAGGGTTCGACCATTCGTGTCGAACTCAACGGCACCGTCATCCTCGATGGCGACCTCAGCCAAGTAACTGAGTATCTGGCCGACAAAGAGCATCCAGGCAAAGACAATGCTGATGGCTACTTTGGTTTCGCTGGTCACAACGATCCCGTGCGATTCAAGAACGTCCATATCCGCGGCTTGTAGTATTGGCTACCTACGGAAAGAAATAGGAATCGGGCACCGTAGCTACGTCTGAGGGTAGCTGCGGTGTTCGCGAAGATCCCTGCATCGGGAGTTGCTCAGTCTGAACACTGGGCAAATTGTGCTGCGAGTCGAATTGTTGAATCGTTTCGAACTCCTCCGGCGGCAGGGCAAGATGGTATCCGCCTGCGTAGTCGCCGCCCGCGTAGTCACTGGGGCCCGGCAGGTGCCCGTTGATGATGCCTTGAGGAGTCACAGCCGAGTTAAAATCAGCGAGCTCCCGACTTTCGAGCAGTGGGCTGTAAGGTACGATATGCGGCGTCAGGGCAATGATGACTTCGACCCGCTGCGATGTGTCGCTCTTGCGGGAGAAGAACCTCCCAATCAGCGGCAGTTTGCCAAACCAAGGTACGGTACTGTTTTTCCGATCGTCTGACTCTTTGATCAACCCACCAATGATCATCCCCTTACCATCCGGCAAGATCACTGTCGTGCTGGCTTCGGTGGTTTCCTCTTCCGGTAAACCTGAATCGGCGTTGATTCGCCCCCCAGATACCTTGGGCTCAACGAACAACATGACCTGCCCATCGCGGGTAATGGTTGGGGTTACCTGAAGGACGACCCCAATATCTAAGAAGTCGACGCTCTGCAGGGTGCTCGTCTGAGTTGTGGTCGTCACGAAGTAGCCGAACTTCGAACCGATTTGAATCCTGGCTTCCTGTCCATTTACGATCAGGACCTTGGGAGATGCCAACGTGCGGACGTTGCTCTGGGTTTGCAGCGCTTCAATGACGCCCCCTAAATCGTGCCCCTCCTCTAACCCAACTTTGAAACCTGGCGCTACTTCCGGATCGGCAAACCCCTGGGCTTGCACATTGAAATGAGAACCAGCCATGCGGACCAACCCCTTCATGTTGACCCCATGCCGTTGGGACTCATCCAAGGTTACTTGCAGAATACTGGCTTCGATCAAGACCTGCTGAGGTGGATTGTCGACGCTAGCAATGTAGGTTGATACCGCATGAATCCGCTCCGGATAGTCTTCAACCACGATTCGCTCTCGCGTTTGGCGAACGCTCGTTTTGTCTACGACATGTTCGAATGCTTTGCCCGCTGGTGAAAGCAAGCCGGACACAACCGCTAAGACTTCTTTCGATGAAGTATAGTGCAAATCGAAGACCTGCAACTGTTGGCCTGGCAGCGATTGATTCTTCCCTTTTACTTCCCCTTCATTGCCTGGAGAGGTCACAAAAATGATGTCGCCCTGATTGACCCACACCAATCCGTTGATCTTGAGAATGGCGTCGAGTGCATCCCACAAGGGGACGCGTTTGAGAGTTGTCGTAACAGTACCGGCGACATCCTTGCCTACGATGATGTTAATCCCGCTCTGTTTGGCGAGATCTGCCAGGACAACTCGTACGTCCACTTGCCTGGCAAATATGGTTGCGGTTCGGCCATCGCAAGTGACCTCGAGGGCTGTATCGGGTTGATTGCCCATTTGCAACGGAATGGTCAGCAATTCTTTCCGGGGAGGCGAACCCACACTTGGGAGCCCCACATCGACGGCCTCTGCGGCCGGCGGTACGTACTCCCCGTCACCGAAGGAGACTGGCGAGTCCAACTCGCGCGGATTGCGAACCGTTGGGAGAGTCGAAGGTGCATCGCGCTCTTCCGCAACAACGCTTCCGACTTGTGGTAAGGCAACTTGGCAGACTGCTATGCTAGCAAAGTAGCTGAAGAGACACATTGTCCCGGCTATAAGGCAACAGTATTTAGCTGTAGACCGACCAGGATGCATTTGGAGCCGCCAAAGGACAAAAGTTGGGTACGTGGAGTACTCCATCTATCGGACAGATCGGCAAGCAAATTTCACCCAAACCGAATATTTAACAAAGGCCGCTAAAACTACCCAGTCTACCAATCGAGCAATCGATCAATCGATCTGGTTGCGTCGCGCTTCGTCGAACCCTTCACCACGCTCCACGGACAGGATGAGCTTCCCATGCTGGATATCTTCGACCTTCACTGAGGGACTCAACATTTGGCCCTTTTCCAGTAGTTGATCTCCCAGCATTACGACCTTTCGATCCCCCGATTCGAAGACGTAGGAGACAGGCGTTTCTAACAATGCATTTCTCCACCTCTGCGCTGAATCTCCCTCTGCGGAATCTCCCTCCAGGGGATTATCCCGAGTCGCTGCACCAGTCTGAGCACCGGTCGTTACGAGTTGCTGGTCATCACGAATGACGGTGTAGTTTACCAGGGGGCTTTCGCCAATCAGCGTTGCAAGGTCCACTTCCGGCCAGCCCTTTCGATCGGCAACCGCGGTGGCAGATTCTGAACCAGTAGCCTGCTCCACTGCCACCTTACGCTGAGATGTTGGCGGTATGTAAGCAGTCTCCGTATTGTCGTCGTCGCCCGACATCCCAAACAATACGTAGGCAAGGCCGCACAGTAGGATCGGGATAGCCAACAGCTTTTGTCGCGCAAACCGATCTTTCTTCTCGGCTGTCTTTTTTGACTTTCTTGCTCTCATCTTTAGGTTCCACTCACTGTGGCCGAGGTTGCAAGCAATTGCATGCGTGGGAAGAATTCTACTTTCAAACGCATGCTACAGCGTAATGGTCCATCCCCGCTAAGGGCGTTCATTTGCATCGCTCGAATACAGGCGGGGCGATCTAGTTTGCGAATATCGTCGATCAAACTCAGCGCCTGTGCATACTCGCCACTCACTTGAATGTCGATTTTCTGTAAGCTCGCACTGCGGCTTGGTTCCTCTCGAAAGTTCATGAGCTCCAACTCGTGCAGCTCCAGTAGCTGGGACATTGTCTCCAAGACTGGCTGCCCTGGCTTGGTTTTCAAAGTCAAGCGTTGTTCGAGTCGATCGGCTATCTCTGCTAGTTGGGCTTGAGTCTCCCCATTCTGCGCATCCAGCTCATGGACTGCATCCTGCAACGCAACAGACTCCGCATAGGCCGCGTCTCGTGCTTCTTGGGAACGCAGCAGTGGACGAATGCAAAACAGGTGCGTCATGAGAAGCAATCCTAGAATTGCCGCTATCCCCATCCCATGCACAGGAATCGTGTTGAGTCGGCCATTCATTGGGTGAAATCCTGATTCAAATTCTCTGAGGGCCTAGAAGCGGCATTGCACAGTAAATCGAAGGTCTGCCGAGGTCGTATTGAGTTTTTCCAAGGAGCTACTGAGCTGCACATCTTCAAAATATCCCGATTGTTCCAGTAGTTGTAAAAATTGTGAAGAGTTGGAGGTAGTACTAGTAACCACCTGCAGAATGACGCGGCCTTGATTGGCACTCGAGGACTTACTCGCATCGGCTGTAGAGACTTGAGCAGTTGGCTGTCCGCCACTGTTGGGTGATGGATCGGTGAGCGAAAAGTCGACCGACTCTACATATAGTTCTGAATCGAGGTGTTGTTTGATTTCGGTTAACAGTGAGAAGATGGCCAAGGGTGAATATCTGGATCGCATATCCAAATGCCGTGTCTCATAGTTCACTAAACGCTGCATCTCCACTCGCAACTGTTGGTTTTCCCGCTGAATCTGCCTTGGGTAAGTGGCTGCGGAGACTTCGGCGTCAATTTCTGCTTGATGGCGGGCAATGGTCCATTGACCGACGAATATCACCGCTCCTGCTAGCAGACCCGCAATCGCAATAGTCCGGTACCAAACTTGTTTCACTCGCTTCTGCTGAAAGCGAAGACGCGTTTCTATGGGGAGCAAATTATTGAACTGGCGCATGATGCATCCCCTTAACTGCCATAGCGTAGGCGATTGCATACTCTGCACTTAGCTGGTGATTTCCAACACTCCGGCTCCATACACGGGAGGGATGGGCTAGCATTCCTTGAAAATGGTCGGTCGCTATCGACAGATGAGCGCCACCCCCAAGCAAGCAGATATCCCCTAAAGACTTGCCGGGATGCCGCCAACGCATGAAGTCGATCGTCGAATTGACTTCTTTAGCCATGTTCAAACAATTGCTTTTGACCCAATCTTGGGTCTGTCTCTGCGCACCGATTCGTTCTGGGGTTACAGAGTCTTTCTGGCTACATAGATTCAGCCAACGCACTGCTTCACCAGGGGTCAGTCCCAAGTCTTGAACGGCTTGGGCAGCAAGAGCACTTACACCTCCGCTAGTCAGCTTTCGGATGTAGTCGATCTGATTGTCGACTAAGCACACCAAGGTGGGGTCGCCGTATGACCAATCGATTGCAATATTGATCGCCGATGTAGAGTCCTGCAATTGAAGCATGGCTTCGGCCACTCCCCAGGGCGTGCCTTCGATCGACAGAGGCGTCATGCTGCAGTGGTCCAGCGATTCCGCCAAACCGTTTGACAACTCTTGTGGTAGGCTCAGTGCCCGAATCTTGGGGCGTGGACCTTCGGTCGCTAAGATGGCGATCGTTCTTGGTCGAGGATCCCCGAGAGCTTCCTGAATATTCTGCTGGATCGAAGCCAGAGAAATCGGTTCCCCCGGCTGCACATGCACGTTGCGAAAGTCGCAAGCAACCATACTCATGGCAATGCGAACTTCAGCGCGGGTTACAGATCGGTCTCCCACGGCACTGGCGATTCGGCTAGCCAGGGATTTGAATTGGTGGCTGCTCCAACGGGAAAAGTCAAATTGCTCGTTGGTACTGAGCAGCCCGTCTGCGACTGAATTCGACGTGTTTGCAGGCATCCTACGAGCGGCTTCCGCCGGTCGTGGTTCCGTCCCCAGTAGGCCATCGTTGGAATCGGTCAAACCATGGTTGTAGGTACCAGTGCTCCCTGCCTGTGTAGGTAGTGAGACGCAAGCGACCTCGGAAAATCGCCTTCCCTGGGAGCGACACCACACAACCTTGGTCGAATACCATCCAACGTCAATGCCCAGTCCACACTGCTTAAACCCAGCGCGGAAGGAGAATCGTCTCGGACTTTTCCTGGTTGCGTTCTTCAACATTTTTTCTGCAATCGCACGCTATTTCTGACGTAGTTGGCGTTGTAAGGGAACACCGATTAGTCGGTTGAACACTAGCTTTAGAAACAAGAATTCTTAGTTGGCAGCACCGGCTTGCACGTCGAGCATTGGGAGCAACACCGAGGCCACGACCACACCCACGAACACACCCAACACGATAATGATCAGTGGTTCGCTGAGCTTGAGGATTTGACGCAATTGCGCGCTACCTTCATCGTGGTAGTGGCTGCCAGCTGTAGCCATTACCGTCTCCAATTTTCCTGTCTTCTCTGCCATGATGATCATGGCCCCCGCACCGTCTGGCAAAAAGTCAAACTCGGCCAAACTATGCGTCAATCCGCGCCCTTCCATAACGTCATTCTCCCAGGCTTCCATCAATCGAGTGGTCGTTCCATTGGAAGTGGAATTACGCAACAACTGAATTGCTTCAAGCAAGGATATTCCATTGCGCAGGAGATGACTCATACTCATGAAGAGCTTGCCGATGACCAGATTCCGGAGTGCCGGTCCCAGGACGGGGCTGAAGAAGCATAGGTTGCCAAGTAGTGCGCGCACCGGTGGTTGCATCGACAACAGGACACTTGCGATCACACCCACCACGGCCCCAATCGACAAAACCACTACATTCTCTCGTATCAGACGCGAGATACTGAGCAGATACTGCGTATAGATGGGAGGGTCGACCCCCATGGATTTGAAGGAACTATCAAACTGAGGGAGCACAAACCAAATTAGGATGGACGCTACAACCATGGCGGCTGAGCATAGGATGGCGGGATAGGCAATGGCGCCGACGATCGTAGAACGCATTTTCAGCTCATCGTCGAGCTGTTCTGCGATCTGCCTAAGAACATCCACCAGTCTCCCCGAGGCCTCTCCAGCCTGAATACTAGCCGATACTTGGTTGCCCAACATCTTTTCCTGGGCTCGGACCGCGAGGCTCAGACTCTTCCCGCTACTGATGTCTTCAAGAATATCCTCCAAGCTTTCGCGCAAGCCGGGATGGCGACAGCTCTCCGCCACCAGCTCCAGTGCCTCTGCCACATCGATCCCTGTTTCGACCAACAGCGCCAACTGTCGAAACACGATTAACATGCTCCGACGATTCGCCCTGCGCCGAAACACCTGTTTGAGTTGGCTTAGTTGCCACCCACTACTAGCATCCGTCCCGTCACCCAACGAACCGACTAGATCGTTGGCGAGGTTTCCCAAGTTCAACGGCGACGATTCGTTAAAGCGATCTAAGTTTGCTGGTGGGGTGTTTGATAGGAATTGCATGAACCGTTTACTCGTTGATTAGTCGCCCTGCGCCGGCTGTCCGGAGATGAATTAGTCGGTAAGAGCCACACGAATCACTTCCTCGATAGTGGTGACACCCTCCTCTGCCAGACTGCGTGCCTCCTGCAGCAGTGTCGTACCACCCTGGGCGGCCAATTCTCGCCGATAGTCCGCCTGAGAACCCTCACTAGAAATCACTTCGCGAACCGCGGGAGTAATGCCCATGATTTCGTAGATCCCCTGACGTCCGGCATATCCCGTATCAAAACAAACAGAGCACCCTTCGCCTCGCTTGAAGGGCTGGCGGGGTACTTCTTCGTAGCCCACCAACAAGGATTGCTCGGGTGTTGGGTAGTGCGATGTGCGACACTTGGCACAGATTTTTCGTACCAATCTCTGAGCGACTACACCGGCTAGTGAAGCGGCAATCTTGTAGGGTGCGATCCCCATATCTCTCAAGCGAGTAACCGTCGAAGCGCTATCGTTGGTATGCAGCGTGCTCAATACCAAGTGCCCTGTAAGAGCGGCCTGAATGGCTACCTCAGCGGTCTCGGCATCGCGAATTTCTCCCACCAGGATGATATCTGGATCTTGCCGCAGAATGCTCCGCAACGCCGATGCAAACGTGACTTGCCGGGCTGCATTCACCTGCACCTGGTTCACCAAATCAAGCTGATACTCGACAGGATCTTCCACTGTGACAATATTGCACCCCGCATGCTTTATCGTTTCCACTGCGGAGTAGAGCGTCGTTGTCTTGCCGCTACCGGTAGGCCCGGTAACGAGGAACAGGCCGTGTGGCTTATTCAAGATCTTGCGCAGCGTGTCCAGTTGTCGATCTGGTACCCCCAAGCGGTCCAAATTGAAAGTCACTGAACTTCGATCGAGAACGCGCATCACCACCTTCTCTCCCAACACAGTTGGCAGTGACGAGACCCGCATATCGACTTCACGATCATCGACTTTGACGTGAAACCGTCCATCCTGACTCTTTCGCTGTTCGGCGATATCCAGTTTTGACATCACCTTGATCCGCGACACGACGGCCGGATGCAGGTCGCGACGTGGCTTCAGCACTTCGCGAAGTCTCCCATCGACCCGGAAGCGAATGACGCTCGAACGTTGCGAGGGTTCAATGTGAATATCGCTAGCGCCTTGCCGCACCGCCTGGACGATGAGATAGTTGACCAGATTGATGACGGGACTTCCATCCGCCAATACTTGAATACTATTGGTGTCAAAGAACACCTCATCCGACTTAAGCTCAATTGCGTTGTCTTCGAGGTCCGCCGTGAGAACATCGACCTTGAAGTCCTCTTCGTAGCAACGCGGCAGTAGACGCTCAATGGAGCTCTTGAGACTCAATGCGGGGCGAATCTTGAACCCCGTCAATTCCTCTAAGAAATCCACAGATTCTAGATTCTGCGGTTCGGCCATAGCGACCGTCAGTTCATCGTGCACTCGAAACAGAGCCAAGCAATTGTACTGCTCGGCTACCGCCCGTGGCACATACCGGACGACTTCGGGATCGACGATCCCCTCCTTGAGTCGCACCCAAGGAAAATTCAATTGCCCACCGATCAACGGCAGCAAATCTGCTTCGCTCATCAATCCCAAGGCGACTAGAGACTCACCCAACCGCATTCCACGATTGCCATGCAACTCCAACGCTTTTTCGAGTTCGGACTCTGAGATCAGTCCAGCCTGGACTAGACGTTGTCCCAGAGGAAGCGTATTGGGTTTAGTGGAGTATTTTCGAGCTCCGGATTCAAGCGTGGTGCTCATGCGAATGCCAACTGAAAAGCAAGGGAAGGAGAATTGCAGACTGGAGCGACCGGCGGCCGCTGGCTGTCTGCCGGGATCAACGAGCAAAGTCGGTGAGTGCGGATCGCAAATCGTCAAAGACAGCGATCCGTTCGTCGATTCCCGTGATTTCCAGGACTTCGCGACAAAGTGATTGTGGCTCTGCCAAAACTAGCTTCCCGCCGCGCCCCAGACAATCCTCTTGAGCATCGACAATGAACTCCAGGCTCTCGCTATTCACCAGTGGACAGTTGCTCATCTCAAGAACGATTTGAAAACGTCGTCGCCCCATGCAGTCTTCGAGGCTTTTGCGACATTCTTGCAGGGCCTCGCCAATCATAGCGCCGTCAGCCTTAATGACACTGACCGCGCCCACGTTCTGAACGCCAAGCATGATGATTTCCCTTGGGCTTTAACGCCCACTTGAATCAGATAAAACCGCCTCAACCATTCGTTATTACGTCCGGTAGCTTCCAAACATAGGACATAGAAGTTGAACAGGATTGCAGGAAATCAGTTTTTATTTGGGATCTTGAGTATAAATCGCGATCCCTTGTTGATTTCACTTTCTACGGTTAACTCGCCATGGTGCAACAGAGCGACTTCCCGAGCAAACGAGAGCCCCAGACCATTGCCCTCAATCGTGGCGACTCGCTCATCCTGACAGCGGTAGAAGCGTTCGAAGATCTTGGGCAGCTCTTCCGGAGCGATTCCAATCCCGCTATCTTCGACGCTGATGGAGATATATTCTTCGAACTGCTCCGCCTGCAGACGAACTTCGCCTCCCTCTGAGGTGTACTTGACCGCATTTCCTAGCAGATTCACTAGACAAGAGATTACTTTTTCCTTGTCAGCGTGGATTGTCTTGAGATTGGGTGCGATTCGGCTGACAAATTTCAGTTGCTTCTCTTTCACCAGTGGACCAATATGTTCCTGGACCTCGTGGACCATCCGCTGCACGTCAAACGAGCTGATTGTTAGCGTCATGGAGCCAGCTTCTAACTGCTGGATATCCAAGAGTTGATTGAGGAGTCGGCTAAGCCGCCCAGCCTCGGAATGGATGATATTGAAAAACTCTTTTTGCTGCGCTGGTGAGATGTCTTCGAGATCGATCAACGATTCCGAATAGGCGCGAATGTTGGTGAGCGGCGTTCGCAGCTCATGGGTAGCGGACGCTAGAAATTGTTCATGCGCCTCTCGGGCCAGTGCCAATTGCGTAACATCTCGCATCATCCAGACGAATCCATCCGATTCCTGCGACCTACCAACGAGCGGATTGCGAGCCAGCTGGAGGACACCGTCACTAACGTGGCCGCCCTGATGCAATTCCACCTTGATGGGCTTGGTCCCCTCCGTTAGCTTCGCCTCGACGTCCTTCCAATTGTGGAACTTCATCTCTTCGAGGCTCGCATAGATGGAGCCCCCTTCGAAATTGCACTCGATATCGTGAACTCCGGTCGTGGTATTGCTCCAGGCAGCGTTGGCGTAGCTAAATTTCCCATGGCTATCGGTGATTGCCACCCCCTCGGAGATGCTCCGTAGAGCTCGGGCAAAACGCTCGGTTCCCGTCCGATTGACACTGCTCTGATCTACGCGACGCTCGATGATTTGATCGGCTTGCCGCTCTTGAAAACGCTGGATGAGATCGTTCCAGCCCTGTCCAAACGAAGTGCGATCGAGTACGGGATGTAGAACTTCTGCTGATCCGCCTGCATTGTTGGCAAAGGCGGATAATTGTCGTTCCAGCCGAACTGGTAAGGACAGTCGCCTGTGGTACCGTAGCATGGCCACCACGACGCAAGTTACCGCCAGGCCTCCGATGGCGAGGCTGACTGTGGAATACCGTCCGGCACCCACCGTCTGCTGAGAAACGATGAAGCCGATTAAGAACAACATACAGCCGCACGTTACCAGTAGGGTCATGCTCTCACGAGCGATGCCCGAAGCTCTACCCGAAATCATGTCGATACTCCTAGCCGTTTGCTGCAACAGGAATCGCGGTTTTCAGTCTTTCGACGAGATTTTTCGGTGAGAAAGGCTTGTGAAAGATATCGGTGACGGCCAATCGTCCTTGGATGTCTTCCAAGTCCAGTTCATGCGTTTTAGCGGTACACAGGAAAATGGGAGTGCTCTGATTGGGTCCGTCCGTCCTTAACGCTTCGATCACGCCTACCCCAGTCAAGAGTGGCATTTGTTGATCGAGCAGAATCAGATCGTAACTGCGCTCCATGCCAGCCTTTAAGGCGGCTCCTCCCGTTCGACGCAAATCGACTTCAAATCCTGCACTTTTCAATACGAAGTCAAGCAGGTTTGCGAGTGCAAAACTATCTTCGGCTACCAATATGTGTGTCACGTGTTTTCCTTTCCGATGAGTTCCGTCGGTGGAAATCCACTAGAAGTCAAAATGGGCTGCGTTGTTGATTCGAATTTCGCCTGAGGTTGCATTGTAAAGCCATCCACCGGCACCGGTCACATCGCCTACGACCATCGGATCGCTTCCCAGTACGACGCCCGCACTCTCGCTGCTTCCAATGCGAGCTGTGGGGAACGGCCCCTTCAAATAGGTGATGATATCGGTGTTCAGCGTAGCCGGGTAAGCACCCGTGTCGGCTCGATACAACTCGATCGCACTACGCAGAGTCGACAGTGATTGTTTCGTAGCAGACAGCTTTGCATCGTCTGCGCGATCGATAAACTTCGGCACCGCCACCGCCGCCAAAATCGCGATAATAATGATGACAATGACCAGTTCAATGAGCGTGAAGGCTCGCCTAAAACAATTTGGATTGCTTCTCATCATGTTCTACCTGAGTGATTGTTAGGCAAGTTGGCATGCGCTGAAGACAAGATTCATAAAACGCATAACCATCTAAAAGCTCTCTTCCTAACCCTGTCAGGAAACTTAGCCCACGACTAACAACTATCAAACCAAATTGTCAATTCTTTTGCTTTGTGGACGTATCGGCATCCGCTTTGCGTACAACGGCAGGCGTAAAACCCGATAGTGAGCATGATAGACTCGCCCCAGTCTGCATTTGGAGTTAGCCAACCGCTTGCCGAGGTTAAGAACAATGCCATCCATTCCATCCTCTACTGAGTTGGAAATCTTAGATTTCGTGCGTGATCGGCTGGGCTGCGGGCTCTCCCTCATTCCTGCCGATTGCAGCAGTGCTGACCTTCATGACGCATTATCCAACCTCGGCTGCACAATCACTCCTAGCGAATGCACCGACTGCACCGATCTTGTCTATTGCGCGGAATACGAACCCCTCGTCATTGACCTAGATCCGTCTCGCAGCTTCGCGACGATCAGCCTCTCCAATTTCGAGGATTGCAAACTCTCGCTGGTCGCCGTCCTTGATGGCTCTGCCTCGGTCACCCGCAATTTGTTGCGGTGCGCGATCGAAGCCTACCAACTCACTCTGGAGATCAAATCGTGCAATACGGCTCTCGAGGAATCTGCGATCCAGCTAGCGCAGAGCTTTGAAGAACAAAATTGGTTGCGTGGCTTCGCTCGGAATGCAACCTGCTTTACCAGCGTCAGCAGTGCCAATGATGTCGCCACTGGTATCTTGGCACCGCTGGGCTATCTGTTGCGGGCTCAAGATGTCTTTCTCTTGGTAGAACCGGAAGAGACCGAGCGATCGGGGCTGACGAGTACCAAGTTTGGAAGCTCTAGCTTCTCGCTGGAAACCTTGCTCGGTCTATTTCACGAATTGGGTATCTACCCACTCTCCCCGCCTGTGGTGCGCAATAACCTCACTACGCAAACTGCCGACGGCATGATCTCTTCGATCATCTGCGTTTCCATTGCGAATTCCGGGCAGTCCTTCGGACACTTGGTGGCCATCAACCGCACGACAACCGCCCTCTCCGACGGACTCCCTGTATACGATCCGGAGTTTGGCAGTGGCGATGTGGGACTGCTAGAAGAAGCTGCGGTGCTACTTTCGACGCAAGCGCACAACATTCACTTGCTGGTTCAAAGTAATCAACTCTTCCTAGGCACCTTGCATGCAATGAGTAGCGCGATCGACGCGCGAGATCGTTACACCCAAGGCCACAGTGAGCGGGTTGCTAGACTCAGCTACGATTTGTCGCGCGTCTTGGGACTCTCGGATGAAGCCTGTCAAGAAAACTACCTAGCCGGCATCCTTCACGATATCGGCAAAATTGGAATCCCCGACAGCGTGCTGCTCAAGAACGGTCCCCTGACCGACGAAGAGTTCTCGATCATTCAACAGCACCCTGAGATTGGACATCGAATTGTCGAGCAGCTTGGACACTTGCAATTCGTCCTTCCAGGAGTGCTCTACCATCACGAGCGTTGGGATGGGAAAGGGTATCCCCATCAACTGGCCGGACAATCCATCCCCTTGATGGCGCGTATCATGGCGGTGGCGGATGCTTTTGATGCGATGACCAGTTCACGCCCCTACCGAAGTGCCATGCCGGTAGAAAAGGCTAGCAGCATCATTATCAATGGTGCCGCCCAACAATGGGATGCCGACATCGTAGACTGCTTTAAAATCTGGGTGACTCAACGTCTGCAAGAGATCCCAAGTGACCATCCCCAGAATCAAAGCATCATTGCGGAAGGCTCACCCGTGGAACATATCGTTCAAGCGGTCATGGCTCTGTGCCATTGAGCGAATGTAACGGACGATACTCTTCGCTTCTCACCTTGCTGTAGCCCTGCTTGAGACGCCATGCATCCAGTGGGAAGATTGGATTGCATGCATTGCTCAATCCTAGCCGCCAAGCGACCTCTGAAAGGGCTCTCTCTCGGGTCGACCAACTAGTGACAGCCACTGCACATTTTCTTCAGTGGCCGTCTCCGGCTGAGAGGACTCCCATCAATACTTGCGATCCGTAGCCATAATATGGCCTACGATCATCCATACACCGAGAAAGAACGCACCCAACATCGTGTGAAACCATTCTAATGACATATACCACCTATTGCGCTGCAAACGAATTACTGCTGCGTCATCCTTGCGCAATACTACAATGGGTTCCAGATCCTGAACCCACTATACGACCTTCCGAAGTCGAGACAATGCATTAGATACCGACTCCGGTCATTTGGGTATCGTCAAACCGGTGAAAGTCAGCGCACTATTTTAGAAGCCACTCTACATTCAGACGATCGCCGAGAGACTACGCAGTCACCCTATTCTGCCCGACCGATCCACCTTGACACAGTGCTTTAAACACAGTGCTTTAAACACAGTGCTTTAAACACAGTGCTTTGCGATGGACGGTTAATCACTAATCCGGAACAGGCGTCGCAGCGCATCCAACATGCTGGCGTGGTGGTTCGAATCCGCATGTTCGCGGAGTGTTTGCAGGGGTGGGTGCAACAGTTTGTTCACCAAGCGATCAAAGGCTATGGACAACTCCTTCTCCGCCTGAGAGTCGAGCCCACGCGCTTTCAACTTGCTGACCAACCGCTCCAATTCCTGACCTTTGACGAGTTCTGCTTGTTCGCGCAGTTTGCGAATAGTCACACCACTATTGCGGTGGACACTCTCGGAGAGGAATTTTTGCAATTCTTGATCGACGATGCGCTCGGCCCGCGGCCATTCCTGCTGCCGAGCTTGAAGATTTTTGTCGCACACTTGCTGCAAGTCGTCGACGGTAAACAGGTACACATCCGACAACTCTGCAATGGCCGAATCAAAGTCGCGTGGTACGGCCAAGTCCAGGATCAGTACAGCCCGTGCACTGCGTTTGGCTCGGCAAGCTCGAAACTGCTCCAAGCTGACGATGGGTTGGCTTGCACTGGTGGTTGAGATGATCAGGTCGGACTGTGCCATGCTCGCATCGAGTTCGCTCCATGGTCGACTCATTGCATTAAACTGCTGCGCCAGTTCAGCACTGCGTTCGGCGTTACGATTGAGGATCTGAATTGATTTGGCACCGGCATCGATGAGATAGCGAAGGGTTTCCGTCCCCATTTCTCCGGCACCGATCAACAAGATTTGCTTATCGTCGAATCGTTCGAAAAAGTCGCTGGCGATTTCACTGACCGCTACGCTGGGGACGCTGATTCTGCGGCGATGAATTTCGGTCTCGTTGGCTACTCTGCGGGCCACGACGGTGGCTCGCTGGAAAGCCCGGTGCATCAAGCTTGCTGCGGTGTCACCGCTACACGCCAACTCGTAGGCCTCTTTGACCTGAGAAAGTATTTGAGCTTCACCGACGATCATGCTATCGAGACTAGAGGCCACCATGAAAAGGTGCCGGACTGCTAGTTCGTTTTGGAGTTGAGTGATCTGATCGGAGACGTGAACAAAGTCGGTGTGATGGAAGTCGGCGATGAAATTCCCCAACTGCTCCGGCTGCGGTAGTTTGACTCGATCCGAAGCGGCCGCATACAACTCCACCCGATTGCAAGTACTCAGCAAGACCGTTTCTGCCTCCGGAAACTGCTGCCCCAGGCGTTGCAGCGCATCGCTGACTTGAGCTTTGGAAAACGCCAGCTTCTCTCGGATCTCAAGTGGCGTGCGGTGGTGACTAACTCCTACCATGGACCAATGCATCAGATTGGCCCCTGAGTAACTTGTCCCAACAATTCCTGGCTGAACCCCACTGTGGTGCTTGGGATCGGTGGAATGCCGTGCGACGAAAACAAGACCAATCCCAGCACGACCACTAGAAAGAAGAAGTTGGCTATGGCGAGGTAGGCGCTCTGACGTCCCCCCAGTGCACTGGATGAAGACAATTCCATCAACGACGCGATGAGCGACCAAGCAAACAGCACGACCGTGAAGAGTATTCCGCCGCTATACCAAGCGATTTGGCCGTCGCGTCCCAGGTTCAATACGATCCCCGATAGCAATCCCAACCCCAGGCTGACCGTGCTGATGAACAGACTCGATCGATTCATCGATTGTAGGAATTCCAGCGTGGGCAGCCGCAACCCTCCCCGAGATCGAACCTTGCTTTTCAAACGGTGGGACTGCACCAGATACATGAGTCCAAAGGCGAATCCGAAACAGATAATCATGGTTCCGACGAGGAGGCTAACCCCGTGGATTGCCCGCCATAGGTTCACGGTGGTGCTGGGGTGAAACGGCGGTGCCTCGCGGACCAATTGAGCCAATCCGATAAGGCCTAGAACCACGGGAATCAAGAACAATCCCATGGCGCGATCGGGATTGCGGATCGTCAGGATCAAGCAGGCCACGGCCAGCCCCCAGGCGGCAATCACCGCCCATTGAAACCAACTGGAGAGCAACTCTGGGGCTGAGCTGGGTACCCCCACAATCATTTCATTAAAAACGAAGATGCTGTGGGCTGCTAAGCCCGCACTCAGCATGGCGATAAGCACTACGCTCCGCCCAGGTAGCTTAAATAAGAACCGCGATGCTTCGACGACCAGCACTACTACATAACTGAGCAGGAAGCATGATACGCTCACCCCTGTTAGCACGTCTCGCCCCTCTTCATCGCGTTAGCACTCCCTACCCAATAAAAGAAGCCGGCAAATCGATCCAAGCCGGCTTCTATACGAATTGATGACAAACACCAAGGATAGGAAGGTCCTATGGCAAACGCTCTGTGGACGACTTAGTCCCAGTCCTCGTCATCATCATCCTCGTCATCATCCCAGTCGTCGTCGGAGTCATCATCGTCGTCGTCGTCATCCCACTCATCATCGTCGTCGACTTCCTCCCAGCCCCCCTCTTCTTCATCATCCTCGTCGTCATCGTCCTCTTCATCGTCGTCGTCCCCTCCCTTTTTGGATACTTCATCCGCATCGGAGTCCTCGTCGTCGTCATCCCATTCTTCATCGTCATCGCTGTCGACATCGTCCACCGAGTCGTCGTCATCATCATCATCATCGTCGTCATCCCAATCGTCTTCATCCTCATCGACGGCTGATGGGATCATTGGGGCTGCATTGAGCAGCTCTTCATCCGTTGGGGCGGAAGCGTCTTCTAGAGTTGCCGTAGCTGAAAAACTCATGTTCACCATCGACTCCTTATTTTCTGAGTCTGTTCCTACGAATTCGGGGGAGGACAACGATAACTGGGGTTCGTTTACCCAGTCTATCCGGGGTAACCGATCGGCAGATCGCAACCCAAACATTTGTAAAAATCTGCGAGTAGTCCCGTAAAGATACGGTCTACCCAGATCTTCACTTCTTCCGCTGATTCGAACAAGCTCCATTTCCATCAATTGCTTGAGTACTTCGCTGCAGCCCACACCTCGAATTGCTTCGATGTTGGCCCTCAATACGGGCTGGCGGTAGGCCACTACGGCAAGTGTTTCAAGAACCGATTGGGTAAGTCGCTGTTCACCTGGAATATGCGACAGTCGCCTTAACCAAGGAGCAAAGTGAGACCGCGTCATCAACGCATAGCCGCTCGCTATCTCCTCTACGCGGTAGGATCGACCATCGCGGTCCAACTCACTGTTCAACTGGCGAACCAGTGTACGTGCTTCCGTTGCGTCCGCCAACCCAGCCAGCTTCGCCAGTTTACGGCTGGTCAAGCCATCGTTGGTCAGAAAGAGCACTGCCTCCACGCGACGCAGCTTCGCTTCCTGGCTGTCTTCCGTTCGATTTGTCTGCGGTACGCGCTTCGGTTCTTCGTAGTTGCTCTTAAAATAGTGTATAAAAAACCAGTACCGCTGGCCTCCGGTCCCCTGCGCCTGCTGGTAGCCAGGCGCAATGCTGGCTCGGCCGCTGCCCGGCTGAAAGGGGCCTCCGCTGCTTCCCTTTTTGATCATCCCAATTACTTCGCCTTAATCCCCTCTCACACCCTCAATCCACTCCCGCACCCAGCTTTCTCGTCCCTGTAAATATAGCGATTAAATGAACTCGCCAGTCTCCGCAACTTCAGCTAACTCTCAAGTTACTGGTAAAAATCGCGCGGTCCGCTCGGGCCTAAAATATGCTTTGATCCCCTTTGTCCTAATTTCGCTCTCCTTTCTCAGCCTGTTGGGTCTATTCTATTTCAACTCCACTTTAGTCTCGGGCACTGAACTGAACTGCCTTTCCTGGGAGACTCGCCGCTTCAGTTTTCGTCGCGAACCCTTTACGAATATTCAGATCTCGGGAATTCGCTACACCGAATCCCGATTGGGCTACGTCTGGTCCTCGGCTCCCAGCGGTGAAAGCTCCCTGCTCGATACCGCCATTAAGAGACACTTAAAAAATCCCCAGTCGTACGAGTCGCGGTGGGATCTGGTCGATTATTCCACCCCCTATCCATCCAAGGGCCCCGCCGACATTTTGGTGACGCTGCTCTGCATGCAGAATTCGGACTACGATCAATTCTGGTCCAAATGGACTGCCAACGAGCCTGCCAAAGCCAAGATCTTGTGGCCTGCGGCCCTGGATTTGGTTCAATTCCAAATCTATGCTGCCCTCCCTGAATTGCTCGAATTGGCCACCTTCGAGCTGCCGCTGCATGAATTTCAGAGCTCGGTCAATCACACCGTGCAAAACGCTTTGGTGGAATACTGCCGCTCGCCACCTGAACCGAGTTTTGGCAGCAGTGGCCCTCCTACCAATGCCACCGGGAGTGATGCCCGTGTTCAATTGGCGGCCCAAACTGGCCTATCCTATGGCGACCATCCCGACCTTCAATTATGGGCCGAACCCTAGTGCCGCTCACCATCTATCTCGACAATAACGCCACCACCAAGATCGATCCCCAAGTGGCTGAATTGATCCGCGCGCTGTCGTTGCAAGGTGTCGCCAACCCAGCCAGTCAGCATGGACCTGGACGCCAAGCCCTCAAATTGCTGGAGCAAGCCAAAACCGACCTGTTGAGTCTTACCGGCGCCTCCAACACGCTGATGGACACGGCCCAAGTCATTTGGACGAGCGGCGGTACCGAGGCCAACAATCTAGCCCTCCTGGGGATCGCTACCAAACAACCCGGCATGCTGGTCGTGGCCGCCTCGGAACACTCCAGCGTTCTCGAAGCTGCCAAGCGAGCCGCTGCGTCCCTTCAACAACCATGCCACATCCTGGCCGTTGACGATGCCGGGCACTGCGACCTCGACCAACTGGAAGCGATCCTCCGTCAGGACGCTGCCAACATCGCCCTAGTAAGTGTCATGCTGGGCAATAACGAAACAGGGGTGATTCAAGACCTAGAGACCATCTGCAAACTCTGCAATCGCTACCAAGTGAAAACTCATAGCGATGTGGTCCAAGCTATCGGAAAACTACCGTTCAACATGCTCGAGCTGGGCCTGTCCGCCATCACCCTCACCGCCCATAAAATTCATGGGCCCGTTGGCATCGGGGCTCTGATCCTGGCACCCAACCTTCAATTGGAGCCCATGCTAGTGGGGGGAGGTCAACAACTCGCCATCCGACCGGGGACCGAACCTGTGATTCCGGCTGTCGCCCTCGCCGCTGCCCTGCAGCACACCTGTCAGGCTCGCCTGGATGGGACCTATCAACGCATCGCGTCGCTGCGAGACGAGTTTGAATCCAAGGTCTTGACGCTGGGGGACACCTACGTGGTGGGCCAAGCACCCCCCCGCCTGCCGCACACTTCCAACATCGCCTTCTGGGGACTCGATCGGCAAGCCCTCCAAATGGCCTTAGACCTACGTGGTCTGGCTTGCAGTACCGGATCGGCGTGTTCCAGCGGTAGCAGCCGTCCCTCGGCTGTTCTAACTGCCATGAAACTCCCCGATAGAACTATTTCCAGTTCCCTACGCTTCAGTTTTTCGAAGTATTCTACGCTCGCCGAAGCGCATCAGGCTGCTGAGATCGTTTGCAGCGTTGTCGAGCGTTTGAGATCCAATCGCTCGAACTTCAAAGTTCGATCCTAGGTTTCTGCACTCCCCAATTGCCGGTTAATTTTGCCCCTCACATCAATCCATACTAGAATGACAGCTTAACCCTCTGGTGTTTCCAATTCCACGTTCCGCCTTGCAAGTGATGTTCTAG